>NC_015172.1:2735579-3071159 GCF_000190635.1 Syntrophobotulus glycolicus DSM 8271
TTCATATACCGGAGAAACACTGGACAAAAAGGCTCCTCTTTTAAAATCAATGGAAGCTGTATCCAAACAAGCCTTACGTGTGCTGAAGCTATTTGGGAATACTACGGCGACCAAAGTCATTTCCACTGTCGGACCGGAACAGGAATACTTCCTGATCGACAGAAATTTCTTTGAACAGAGAATGGATCTGGTTCTGACCGGAAGAACCCTGTTTGGGGCTATGCCTCCCAAAGGCCAGGAAATGGAAGACCATTACTTTGGCACGATCAAGGAGCGTATCTCCTCTTTTATGAAAGAATTGAACGAAGAACTATGGAAGCTGGGGATTCTCGCGAAGACTCAGCACAATGAAGTTGCTCCCGCCCAGTTTGAAATCGCTCCAATTTTTTCGACAACCAATGTTTCCACAGACCATAATCAGCTGGTCATGGACTGTTTGAGAAAAGTCGCCCTGCGCCATGATCTGGTCTGCCTGCTCCATGAAAAACCATTTGCCGGAGTGAACGGTTCAGGAAAACACAATAACTGGTCTTTGGGGACAGATGACGGACAAAACCTGCTTGAGCCGGGAAATAGTCCGCATGGCAACGCTCAATTCCTCACCTTCCTGTGCGCTGTGATCGAAGCTGTCGATAACTACGCCGAACTTCTCCGGATCTCTGCCGCCAATCCCGGCAATGACCACAGGCTTGGCGCTAATGAAGCCCCTCCGGCCATTATTTCCATCTTCCTGGGTGATCAGCTGAACGATGTGATCAACCAGTTGGAAAAAGGCGGCGCTACCAGCTCCAAAGCCGGAGAAATCCTCAAGGTCGGTGTCGCCACCTTGCCGGAAATTCTCAAAGATACCACCGACCGCAACAGGACCTCTCCTTTTGCGTTCACCGGAAATAAGTTTGAGTTCCGGATGGTTCCCTCCAGCGCATCTATCGCTTGTCCGAACATGATCCTGAATACCATTGTTGCGGAATCCCTCTCTCAGATTGCCGATAAACTGGAAAAAACCAAGAATTTCAACAAGGAACTCGCTTCCCTGCTCCAGGATATCATCAAGAAACACAAACAAGTTGTCTTCAACGGCAACAACTATTCTGATGAATGGGTCGTCGAAGCTGAAAAACGCGGACTTCCCAATATCCGTTCCATGGTTGAAGCTCTGCCTTATTATATCTCTGAAAAGAGTATCTCCCTGTTTACCAAACATGGTGTGCTGACTGAAGGGGAACTTCATGCCCGCTATGAAATCCTGCTCGAACAGTATACAAAGGTAATCAATTACGAAGCAAAAACCATGCTGGACATTGCTCAACGTTCCATTTTCCCTGTTTCTTCCAGATATGCCGCTGAACTGGCCGGCAATATTTTAAGCATCAAAGATGCCCTCGGTACAGCACCTGCCGCTGAAGAAAGCTTGCTGAAGGAACTGGTTGCGACCAACAATCTTTTCCTGGAAAAAGTTAATGCTTTGGAAAAAGCCATAAACGGTGCTGCCGAGATCGATGATGCTTATAAATTGGGTCTCTACGCACATGATACGATCTTCGCCGCCATGGCTGAACTGCGGGTTTACGGCGACAAGCTGGAAACTCTGATTGATGCTGCTCAATGGCCCTTCCCAACCTATGCGGAGATGTTGTTCCTTTTATAATTTATTGAAAACAACTGCCAAACCAACAAAAGAGGCATTATCTCCACAAAGGGATAATGCCTCTTTTGTTCGGGACTAAAAGGTTTTTCCTTACCAAACGATCTAACCTGTTTTTCTCAGGTTCTACCGCATCTTGCATAACCAGAACCCTCCTTTAAACGTCTTCGGTTCATGAAAAACCACAAAAGCATGGGGGGATTTTTCATCTATGATTGTCATCAGCTCTTTTTGCCTGTTCCTTTTCGTTAAAACATCAAGGACCAGCCTTTTCCCGTCTCTGCCGTCGCCGATCCAGGATGTGACCCCAAAACCCTGTCCCCTGATCACCTTGACCAAGGTATCGTCATCAGAGTCAATAATGACCTGAGCCGTTAAATATCCTAAAGCAAGCCTCTCTTCGATCAGGCTTCCCAGGAAAACTCCTATCCCATAACCTATACAGTAGGCAGCGATATTACATGGGCTGTTCAAGTTATTCAGAATGATTGACAGGCCCATGATATAGACAAAAATTTCTATGACGGAAAGCAGTGACGCATAAAGGCTCAGCCCCTTGATCATCAGAATAAACCTTACCGTCGTCAGGGAAACATACGTGATGTTGATTGCCATGATGATCAATACAAGCTGCCAGACTACGTTCATTCGTATCACCTTATCATTTTTATTTGTTGGACCGGTATCCTCATTATTTTATTTCCAGTACCTGTTTGTTGCCTTGTTTCCAGTATATATTCCCTCGTCACACTCATTTTATCATAATCCACTCCGATTCCAAATCTGGTGATTCCTTATGCTTATGTTTCTGATGATTCCTTGATCTTGATAAATCCATCTTGCTCCCGGAGCTAAAATCTGTTATATTTTAATCAATAGAATATTTACCTGACAGAAAAGTATGTTCTGATCTGGAAGGAAGCGGTTTGTCCTTTTGTTCTTTTTTGCTTTCTTCCGTCAGGAAGGAAGCTTTTAGTTTTTCTAAGAGGGTGTGATCAGATGAAGAAAGTAGCCGTAATCAGTGCCATTCTGGAAGACCCGGAAAAGACCCAGCTCCAGTTTAATCATACGGTTGCCTCATTTAAAGGAATCATCAAGGGCCGTATGGGCTTGCCTATGCCCGACCAGGAAATTTCCGTCATCTTTATCGCGGTATTAGGAGAAACAGATGAAATCAACAGTCTTACCGGAAAGCTGGGTAAAATCGAGAAAGTATCAGTAAAGACTGCCATATCCAAAAAAGATTTTGATTAATCTTTCCCCGCCGCGGCAGGGAAAATATCGGAAATCTCTTATTGCACCCTGATCGAGCATCACGTCTCAATAAAATCATATGTTTCGAACCTGACAGAAAAGACCTGTTCTGATCTGAAAGAAGAGAAATCAACCGTTTGACTATCGACAGTTTGTATTTTTCTTTTTAAGAATACGGACTGAAAACGGATTGCTGCTTTTCTTCAGAGAAAAGCTTTTTTATTTCAGCTCCTTAACATAATTTTTTCTGAAATCAGAACACTATTAAAAACAAAGGCATGAGGAGGAAAACCAGATGAGTACAAAAATTTTAGAAAAAGAAAGAACAAGCCCTGCCGATCCTGAAGTCGCTTTCATCAACAATGAACAAATCAATGAGGATCTGGCTCAGGCCAAGACAGCTCCCAAAGAAGAAGTTCAAAGGATCATCGCTAAAGGCAGAGCCGCTAAAGGTCTTACTCCCCAGGAAACGGCCATTTTGCTGGAAGTCACAGACCCGGAACTGAAAAAAGAGCTTTTTGCCGCTGCCCTCGAAGTGAAAGAAAAAATCTACGGAAAGAGAATCGTTATGTTTGCCCCTCTTTACCTCAGTAATTATTGCATTAATGAATGTACTTACTGCGGCTACCACCGTTCCAACAAGGAGATGCCCAGACGCAAGCTGACGATGGATGAAATCGCTGAAGAGATCAAGATTCTGGAGAAAATGGGACACAAGCGCCTGGCCCTGGAAACGGGTGAAGACCCTGTCAATTGTCCGATCGAATATGTTTTGGATGCCATTAAAGTGATCTATGAAACAAGTGAAGAGCAGGGGGAAATCCGCCGGGTAAATGTCAATATTGCCGCGACAACGGTTGAAAATTACCGGAAATTAAGAGATGCCGGCATCGGTACCTATATTCTCTTTCAGGAAACCTACCACCGGCCGACCTATAAAAAGCTCCATTTGAGCGGACCAAAGTCCTCCTATCACTATCATACCACCGCCTTTGACCGGGCAATGGAGGGCGGTATTGATGATGTGGGTGCCGGTGTTCTATTCGGTCTTTACGACTACAAATTCGAGGTCCTTGCTTTACTTTATCATGCCCTTCACCTTGAAGAAAAATTTGGTGTCGGCCCTCATACTATCTCTGTTCCCAGAATCAGGCCTGCCTCAGGGATGAGTCTGGATCAATTCCCTTATCTTGTTCAAGATGAAGATTTCAAAACAGTTATTGCTATCCTGCGCCTGGCTGTGCCTTACACGGGAATTATCCTCTCGACCAGAGAAACTCCCGAATTCCGGGATGAAGCCATTAAGCTTGGGGTATCCCAGATCAGCGCAGGCTCATGTACAGGTGTAGGGTCTTACAAAAAGGAATTTGCCGAAGAGAATTCCTGTTCCGCTGATCACAAGACAGATGCCACTGCCCAATTCCAGGTCAGCGATGAACGTACTCCTGAGGAAGTCTTGATCAACCTATGCTCCCAAGGCTATCTCCCCAGTTACTGTACAGCCTGCTACCGGACAGGCCGGACAGGGGACAGGTTCATGCAGCTGGCCAAAACCGGAAATATTTGCAATGTCTGTCTACCTAACGCCCTGACTACTTTTCAGGAATACCTGATGGATTATGCTTCACCTCAGCTAAAGGAACTGGGTGAAAGAACAATTGAAAATTTTGTGGAAGAAATTCAGAATGATCGAATCAAAGAGCTGACAATAGGCAATCTTGAAAAGATTAAAGAAGGGCAGCGCGATTTCTTCGTCTGATCCGCCCTCCTTTCAATTCAGTGATGCTCCCATGCAGCAGTCTTGATTTCCCAAACAGCGCTGAATACTCTATAATTGATATCATCAAATCAGTCTAAACACTTTGCATTGGAGGTTATTCCATGCGCATCGAAAAGGATTTTTTGGGAGAAAAACAAGTACCCGAACATGCCTATTGGGGAATTCACACTCAGCGTGCTTTAGAGAACTTCCCTTTATCCGGCCATCCTGTCCACTCCAATTTGATTAAAGCTTTGGCTTTGGTTAAAGTATCGGCAGCACAGGCCAATATGGAATTAGGATACCTGGACAATGATACGGGATATGCCATCATTGAAGCCGGTTCGGAGATCGCCGCAGGTAAGCTTGCCGACCAGTTTCCCACAGATGCCCTGCAAGGAGGGGCCGGAACCTCAACCAATATGAATGTGAATGAAGTCATTGCCAACAGGGCGACTGAACTTCTGGGGGGCGGGAAAGGCCAATATCTGGTTGATCCTTTGAACCATGTCAATATGCATCAATCGACAAATGATGTCTATCCGACCGCTTTAAGGATTGCCGCCATCAAAATGCTGCTGCCTTTAAGCGAGCAGATCGCCGAGCTGCAGGATGTCCTGCAGCAGAAAGAAGCAGAATTCGCCGGTATTTTAAAACCGGGGAGGACCCAGCTACAGGATGCCGTCCCCGTGACCCTGGGCCAGGAATTCAGCGGCTGGGCCCAGGCTGTTGCCCGGGACCGCTGGCGCATCTACAAGGTTGAGGAACGGCTGCGCCAGGTCAATCTTGGCGGAACAGCCGCTGGAACAGGTATTAATGCCCCCCGTGAATATATTTTTCTGGTCATAGAGAAATTGCGCCAGAATACCGGAATAGGTTTAGCCAGAGCCGAGAGCCTGATTGATGTTACCCAAAACGCCGATGTTTTCACGGAAGTATCCGGTCTGCTTAAGGCTGCCGCGGTGAATTTGAATAAGATCGCCAATGATTTGCGCCTGCTCTCCTCCGGTCCCTTCGCCGGCTTTGCCGAAATCCGTCTTCCGGAAAAGCAGGCAGGTTCGACAATCATGCCCGGAAAGGTTAACCCAATTATCCCGGAAGCAGTAAATCAGGTCGCTTTTCAGGTGATTGCCGCTGATCTTGCCATCACCATGGCCTGTCAAAACGGCCAGCTGGAGATCAACCAATTTCTGCCTCTCGTCACCTATAACCTTTTACAGGCCATTGATCTTCTTGGCAAGGGTGCTTCCATTCTCGCCTACAAATGCGTCAGCGGGATCACGGTCAATGAGGAAAGATGCCTTGAGCTTGTGGAGCACAGTTTGATCACAGCTCCCATTCTCATGCCTGTTCTGGGTTATGCTAAAACAGCAGAAGTGGTTAAATACGCCCGCCGGGAAAAAGTCACTGTCCGCCAGGCGGTCAAGGATCTCGGCTACCTCAGCAGTGAAGATGCCGAGAAGGTCCTGGATTATCATCTGATGGCCAGACCCGGATCAGCGGACAAACCTTTACGTGAAGAGTAATTCATCATCAGAAATGAGGAAGATAGACATGCAGGATACACCCAAAGGTTCCCGTTTGCATATATCACTCTTTGGCCGCCGAAATGCCGGTAAATCAAGTTTGATCAATGCGCTCACCAATCAGGACATCGCCCTTGTTTCCGATGTGCCGGGAACAACTACCGATCCTGTTTATAAAGCAATGGAAATTCTGCCGATCGGGCCGGTCATGCTGATTGATACGGCCGGGCTGGATGATGTAGGCTCTCTGGGAGAGCTGAGGGTCCGGAAATCACGACAGGTTTTGGACAAAACGGATGTCACTTTGCTGGTTGTGGATTCCGGTACTGGATTTGGGGATTTTGAAAAAAATATTTATGATCTTTGCGTCGAGCGGAATATTCCCGTCCTGATTATCTTTAACAAGATTGATCTCATCAATGAAGACCAAAAAAAGGCCCTGCAAAACAACCTTGAGCAAACATACGGTCTTTCTTTGCAAAATCCGCAAACATCAGCCCCTCAGGCCCTTTTTGTCAGCTCAGTCACTAAGGAAGGGATTTTGCAGCTCAAACAGAATTTAAGCAAAATCAAACCTACCGAATGGCTTGCCCCGGCAATCGTCGGGGATCTGGTGGAACCGGGTTCCATGATTGTCCTGGTCGTCCCGATTGACATGGCTGCCCCTCAAGGCCGCTTAATCCTTCCTCAGGTTCAGACCATCCGGGATATCCTCGATCATGATTGCCTGACCGTCGTCTGCAAGGAGTATGAACTAAAAAAAGCCCTGGACTCTTTAAAGGAGCCTCCGGCCCTTGTGGTCACCGATTCCCAGGCCTTTTTGAAAGTATCTGCCGATGTTCCCCCCGAGGTTCCCCTGACATCATTCTCTATTTTAATGGCTCGTTATAAGGGGGATTTGCTTGCTCTTGCCGAGGGTGCCAAAGCTGCGGAAAGACTCAACCCCGGAGACAAGATCCTTATTGCCGAATCCTGTACCCATCACCAGCAGCCTGATGATATCGGCAAGGTCAAAATCCCCCGCTGGCTGAGACAAATGGTGGGAGGGGAGCTGCATATCGATTACTCCAATGGGAGCAATTACCCGCACAACCTTGACGAATATCAACTGATCATCCATTGCGGGGGCTGTATGCTTAACCGCAAGGAAATGCTGCACCGTATTAACCAGGCCCAAAATAAAAACATTCCAATCGTCAATTATGGAATGCTTATTGCCGTAGTCCATGGTATCCTGCCCAGAGCCTTAAAACCTTTGGGAATCGACTATAAATCAATATAAGCCCACTTTACAACAGCTTCCAGGCGTGTAGTTACTTTGAGCTTTTTCTGAATGTTTCTGATATGGAGATCCACCGTTCTTTTTTTTATTCCCAGAGCGGCTGCGATCTCTTTGTTTTGCAAGCCCTTGTTCATCAGCCTGGCAACTTCCACCTCTCTGGAGGTAAACAGCTGAAACATGGATTTATTTGCTACTAACGGGACCTTAAAATTGTTATTGTTGATTAAAGAACGCGGTGAAGTTTCCAGCCCTTCAGAAAAGACGGTTTCCCCTTCATAGACTCTAAATATAGCTTGAATCATTTCCCTGACTGAACAATCCTTGAGTAAAAATCCGGCTACCCCTTTATCCCCATAGGTCAAAATGAAAGCGGCGGGATTTAGATCGGTCAAAATAATCACTTTCAGATGAGAATTGATTTGCTTCATCCGGCCGATGAAATCTGTCCTGGAAAGCTTTAGACTGCAGCTGTCCAGCAGCACGACATCCGGGTCGGCAGTATTCACGAATTCCAAACATTCATTTTCGTTCTTGGCTACCCCAACAACAGTAATTCTGGGCTCTACCGCCAATAAAGAGACTGTCCCTTCTGCAAATGAAGTATGATGATCTAAAATCAACACTTTAATCTGATCCGGTATCTCTTCATTTAAGGATAAGGACAATTTTCTCCCTCCCTCTTCGTCTTTTTGTTAATCGAGTTTTTCATTTTAAAAGTCCGATTCAAATAATCGGAATACTGGCCTGGACAACTGTCCCGTTAAAGTCTTTAGCGCCTACAAGCAGTTTTCCGCCTAAATTTTCTATTCTTTCTTTCATCCCGGCGAGCCCGAAATAGCCCTCGGTCAGGATCAGGTCCTCTATTTTACTTTTCTCAAAAACCTTACCGGAATTTTTAACCATCAGCAGTATGGTGGATTCCCTGATCTCAATACAGACCGTGAGCCTAAAGACCCCGGAATGTTTAGCGGCATTCATGATCCCTTCCTGTAGGAAACGGTAAGCGGCCAATTCGACCTCCTCACCGAACCGGTCCTCTTTCGTGATGCCCACAGCTTCCAGCGAAATGACCACCAGTTCGTTTTGCATAATCTCTTCACAGAGCAGCTCAACCGCTGAAAGGAGACCTAAATTATTCAGGAATGGAGGGCGCAGCTCTCCGCAGATCAGCCGCAGATCAAAATTCAAATCCTCAACAAGTTCCTGCATTTGAGTCAGTTCATTCTGCACCTGTTCATCAGCTGTTCCCTGTTCAAGCAGGTGCTTAATCCTGCGGTTTAAATCAAGACCTAACTGTAACGGACCGTCATGGATTTCCGAAAAGATATTTTTCCTTTCGTTTTCCGTGTTTTTGAATAAAGATTGATTTAAGGTCTGAAGCCCTTGGATTCTTTTTTCCGAAAACTGGACATTACGGGCGAACCGGCTGATTTCCTGCGATAGTTCTTCAATAAGATACCTGACTTTAAGATGATAAGCCAACTGCCTTGCGATCAAGGTAATTTGAGGCAATTCATCTTTTTCAAACCTTATGCGGGAAAACCGATGGCCTAAAAATATCCCGCATCTGAATCCATCAGAGAGAAAGGGAACATATATCTCAGCGGGAAAATCCGGGGGCAGCAGCCTGGTTTCCGCAGTCACCATCCGGTCTTCCTGAAAATAGTTTTCGAGCAAGGTAATTTCCTCCGTTTTTGTCTGGAAGATACCTTTAGCCTTCTTTATATATTTCTTATTGTTGTCTTTAATAACGATCAATGCGCCTTCAATAGCAAAGCTGTTGACCATTTCTTCTAAAACCTGATCGTCATGATTTAACGTCGTCAGATTTTTATTTAAGCTAAGAATTTTTGTCTCAAAATTGTTTTTTGCTTTAACAAATACATGATGGTTAAACGCTATTTTGACTAAAGACTTAATGATTATTGCACAGAACATCAGCAGAAACGTTAACGATAATGAAGCTAAATATAATTCAAAACTCAGGTTTGAAATAACACCCAAACCAGAGAGTGCAAGTGGAACTATAATACTTGTTAATACTCCTTCAATGCTTAATGAAATCATTTTTCTGAAAAGCCTTCGACTGTCTGGCAAATACTTGTTGACAATTACATAGTACCAGGTAAAGGGTACAACAGCTATAGGTAAATAGCCTAGTCTCAATATTAAAATTCTGTCAAAATCAAAGATTATGGGAATCGCATTAAATAGTATAAACGGAAAAAGACCTACAGTTATCCCCAGAAGCAATATACAAGCCTGATTTTTTTCCGGCCTATCATTTGGTACCTTTGTCAATTTAGCTAGATTCCATGAGACTACAAAGACTCCTAAGATTATGTTTATTAAATTTAACTTTCTTAATTCATTAAAATATTGAATCAGACCAGTAAATTGAAAGAATTCAACAATAACGATTATAAAATAAAATGTTAATAATATATAATGACCTAGACTGTTTAAATCATTTTTACGTTTAGTAAGTAAAACTGATACAAAATTGAATAACAATAGTGGTATTGTTGAAAAAAATACTGATTCCAGTTCCTTAGCAAATATTATTGCCCTGCTTGAGGCTGGAGCAATAATAACAGCTAACGCGATACACCAGTTCAACCAAAAAAAAGTGCGTGCTTCTATTGAACCAGATCGTCTCAACCATGTAATGAATCCCAAAAACCAAAAAATTAACGCTAGGATAACCCAGACACTTTCACTTAATGCTGTCCCGAAAACAGACTTTTCAGTTACTGACAGAAAGACATTTTCTGTGGACTGATCTGTTTTTTGAGCTTCTATAGAAGTAGCACCTTCTATAGTATTCCATTTCTGAACTAAACGATAATTATGTGGGTCCTCACCATCGACTTTTAAAATAATATCCCCTTTGTCGATTCCCGCTTTATACCCCTCTCCATAAGGATCACAAATATCGACAATCCACTGTCCATTACTATTTTTTAAATCAAGACCAATATATGAATGATTAATGGCTGCAATAAAATATACTATCCCCAATAAAATAAAGACAGCACTTGCAAGATAATATATTCTTCGCTGACTAAACACTTTCTTCCACAAGTTTTATCATCTTCCTTTTACGTTTTCCAGAGGCGGGAACACTTTGAATTATTTCCAAAGATTTTTGCCGAAAAAGCTCATACATCACTGTACAATAATGAACTACTCCTTCATCAATTACAATCTTTTCAAGTAATTCCTGTACTTCTTTTTTTTTGCACTTTTCCTTTAACAATTCATTAAAATCACGAGCTTTTTTATCTTGGAGAACCGTTTGAAGATAAATGTAAGGCAGGGTTTTCTTATTGTCTAAAAAGTCTTTTTTCTTGCTTAAATTTGTAAAATCATTTAAATCATTACTAATTTGATTCATTATTCCATAGTTAGCCCCAAACTCTTCTAGTTTCAATACAATCGATTCAGGTGCCCTGCCCATAACACCCCCAATTTTACAAGCAGCAGCAGTTAAACTTCCGGATTTTTGTCTGATTAATTCAAAATATTGATCCAATTCAATTTGTTCACTAATGCCATATAAAACTTCTTGATATTGACCGACACTTGCTCTTATCCCCATACAATTAAAGATAGAACAAATTTGTATTGCCAGGCTCCTGTCTTTGATTCGTGCAACAGATTGATATCCTAGCATCAGAAGGCAAAGAGCCAGATTTATAGCACTAGCAGTTGGGATCTTACGCCATGGCATCTCATCATTGTCCTGGTCCTGAATATCATCAAAGATATCTGCTGCCAGGGCAATAAACTCCATGGCAATTGCCCCTGACAGCGCGATTTCAGATTTTCCGCTGACACATTCACAATTCATTAGAACCAGGTGGGCCCATTTATACGGTTCCTTCTTCTTCAACTCGGCCTCAAAAGATGAAGTTATTAATTGCAACATTTCCTGGCCTAGTCCTGCTTCTGTTAAAATATCATCAATTTCAACAGAAATAATTTCGTTATGCAAAAGTGTCATTCTTTTTTTACATCCAGTCTGCCAATGGGAGTGTGTCTATTGCCAGAACACCTCCCGAAACCTCAGCCTTAGTAAAAACACTCCGAATAACTTCAAGTTCCTTGTCTTTTAATTCTGAAGGTCTGTCCTGATTTTGAGATAAAGAGTGCATTGGGTTTTTAACATGCTCATGAACGAATTTTGCAATGTCCTGATAGTTCATTGAAGACGCCTCCTTTTTTTACAAGAAATGTTTTATGTGTGTTATATTAGACATATCTTTCCAAATTCCTTCAATGTTTGGAAAAAAAATTTGGCTTTTTAATCATTAAAGTAAGTGATTTTTTAATATAAGAAAATTCATTTATCCTTTAGATTATAAAAAGAGAAGCCTCTTCCAGTTATCTTACACGAACTTTCAAGGCTCCTTGATTTTCATCTGAATCTTTTCAGTTATTGTTATTCGACATAAACCTCAACCCTTGTCTTACCGTCCTCAGCATCAACTTCCACGATTTTCCCTTCGGCCCCGTCTTTAATGGCTTGAACGATTTCCTCGATATCAATCTTCTCCAGACCGGCTTCTTTGAGTTCCGGCGCAAATTTAGTCCCGATTCTCAAACCGACATCGATCAGCGATAAGGGGATGTTGACCTTGGCTTTGGTTTTATCATTTTCGGCCTTAACATCAATTCGAAGCCATTTCATATTTTTTGTCTTTTCCGGGCTTCCGGCAGCATTTGCTCCTTTTTCCAGAGCCTCCATGAGCTCCAATCCCTCTGAAGCCGTAATCTTGCCTTCCTCAACCATTTTCAGAATCTGCATTTTTTCTTCATTGCCCGCCATTGTTATCACCTCCTTCTTTTAATCGCTAAGCAGCTTAAGCGCTTCTTCTTTACTGATTTCACCTTTGCTGAGCTTATCGAGAATGTCCTTGCGGTTTGCCGTTTCTTTCTGTTCCACCCTGTAGCCTAAAGCAGCGATCACTTCTTCCAGTTTATTTCGTACAGTGGGATAGGAGATATCCAGTTCCTTTTCAATTTCCTTGATATTCCCCCTGTTTTTGATGAAGATTTCAACAAAATGCTTCTGCTGCTTGCTCAGCTTGCAAAATTTACACGGCTCAAATTCCCCGCTGATCACGGTATGACAGGATTTACAGCTAAGCTCGGTCACTTGCATTTCCTTATCACAGACCGGACATTTGCCAAGAAGTTCATATTTCAATCCTTTCACCTCCTCAAAATCCATTTAAGTATTAAATCATTTCCAATTGGTTCCTTTAGCATGATATCCTATACGATTGAAATCCTGACTGCAATCTGTTCATCTGTTTTCTGGACATCGGCTAAAACAAAAGGTTCCATCCCAGATAATTCATGAAAAAGCAGGTCGATTGAATCCAGAATCTCAGGCAACGATTCTTCCGGAAGAGATAGCTGCCCATTACCGTCAGTTTGCTTCTGCTTCGACCATTTTGGGTTCTTCAAAGAATGTTTGACCGCAAATCGACAAATCCTTCTTAACAGGCTTATCGGTATCGCCGGAATAAATATCCTCAGCCAACCTTTCCGCACGTAAATTTTTATCTTCCTCGAACGCATGCCATCACCTGCCATCAACGTAATAGGTGTTTTCACTAAACTATTTTAATTAAATAATTAAATTTATTTATTATATAATTAATTATATTAATATTTTTGCTGTTGTCAATATCATTTTTACTATTCTTGATGTTCATATTGATATTTTTAAATTATAATCCACATTTATATTAATATTTTTTATTATCATATTGACTGACTGATATTGTATGGACAGATTGGACTATTTTGCTCTATGAGCAGCATAGGTATCCACCCATTAGTACCTACATTTTTGCCGTTTCTCGAAAGAAGAATGCCCATTGATCAAGACTTTTCAGGTTTCATCATCCAATCTTTTTCTTAAAGCGGTCAAGTCAGGTTCCATAAAACTGATGACACGGAAATTCAGATCATAACGATACCGGGGTGTATGAGCACCCCGGTATCGTTAATGGTTGCAATATGATATGGGATGTTTACAATCCTCTTGTCTCACATCCCAATTTCCTTGCCATCTCCCTTAATTCGCCATCAGAAAATCCCTCATAGGTTTTCCCGTCCAGTACTCCCCCGGGAGGTTCCCTGAACTGCTGAAGAATCCACTTTTCACCCGCTCCCAGATATTCACGGATCAACCGCAGCTCCTCCGGACTGTGCCAGACCGGTAAGACCGTGGTCCTGAATTCGTGCTGTATCCCTGATGTCCTGAGCCAGTTTACCGTCCGGCCAACCTTTGTCCAGGCTTCCGGGCAATTTGTCAGTTGTGCATATTTTTCCGGAGCGGCTTTAATATCCAGGGCGATATAGTCTAAAAACGGAGCAATTTCCTTTAGTTTTTCCAAATTGCTGCCATTGGTATCCAGCTTCAGCTTGAATCCAAGCTCCTTGATCCCTTTAGCCAGAGTCTTGACCTCTCCGGAGAGGAGCGGTTCCCCTCCGGTCAGACATACTCCATCCAGCAGGCCTTGCCTTGTTTGCAGGAAACTGCAGACCTCCCCGGTTGAAATCCCGGGTTTCCCTTCATTCTTTACCAGCGTGGGATTATGACAGTACCCGCACCGGAAATTGCAGCCGCTAAAAAAGACCGTTGCCGCGATTAACCCGGGATAATCGACCAGAGAAAAGGGTTCGATATCCACCAGCATTTTTCATCACCCTTATTTCGCTACCCCGTCGAACAGGCTTGGTGTAATTCCTGCAACAACATATCTGCGGGTTTCTTTCTTTTCTTCCTGCTTGCCGGGATTCATTGCCGAGACCGGCCGGTAAAAACCGGTCACTCTGGTCATGACCAAAGTCTCACGTCCGCAGATAGGACAATTGAAGTGCTCGCCTTTAATATATTTGTGGTCCTCACAAATGCTGAATGTCGGTGTCAAGGTAAAATAAGGCAGCTCATATTTTTCAAAAATCCTGCGCACAACAGCTTTGGCCACGGCCAGCTCATCAATGCTCTCCGCAAGGTAGCCGTGCAAAACTGTTCCGCCGGTGTAAAGAGTCTGGAGATCGTTTTGCAGCTCAACAGCTTTAAAAAGGTCACTGGTATAATTCACAGGCAGATGAGTAGAGTTTGTATAGTAAGGCTCCTCTTCTCCGGCAGTAATAATATCCGGATAATGTTTCTTATTGAGCCTGGCCAAACGGTAGCTGGTCCCTTCGGCCGGTGTGGCTTCCAGATTATAAAGGTCTCCGTCCTCTTCCTGGAACTGCTGGATTTTTCCCCGCATATATTCCAAAGTCCTCTTGGCAAAATCCTGGCCAAAGGCGGTTGTGATATTATCCGTGTCCGATGTGAAATTGCGGATAGCTTCGTTCATTCCCACGAGACCGATTGTCGAGAAATGATTGGTCCAGAACTTGCCGAACCTCTTTTTAATATCCCTCAGATAAAACTTGGTATAGGGATAGAGGCCGCTGTCGGTCAGTTTTTCCAGAATCTTGCGTTTTGTTTCCAGAGTTGACCTGCCAATCGCCATATAGTTATCCACAAGCTCGATATATTTTTCCCAGTTCCCTTTCGCCAGATACCCGTATAAAGGCAGGTTGAGGGTAATCACACCGATGCTTCCCGTCAAAGGATTGGCGCCGAATAATCCGCCCCCGCGCTTTCTGAGCTCCCGGTTGTCCAGCCGCAGACGGCAGCACATGCTGCGGGCATCTTCCGGGTTCATATCGGAGTTAATAAAATTGGCAAAGTAGGGGATGCCATATTTGTCTGTCATCCTGAAAATAGCATTGGATACCTCACTGTTCCAGTTAAAACCTTTGGTAATGTTATAGGTAGGAATGGGAAAGCTGAAAATATTGCCGTCAGCATCTCCTTCCAGCATCACTTCACAGAAAGCCAGATTAACGATATCCATCTCCTCCTGGAAATCACGGTAAGCAACATCGAGCAAGCGGCCGTCGACAATAGCCGGTTCATCCTTAATTGCAGACTCATCTGCCCTGACATCCAGAGTAATATTAAAAAACGGGGATTGGAACCCGACCCTGGTCGGAACATTAACATTAAAAATAAATTCCTGAATCCCCTGTTTAACCTGCCCATAGTCCAGCTTATCGGCCCGGACGAAAGGCGCCAGATAAGTGTCAAAGCTTGACAGCGCCTGGGCCCCTGCCGCTTCACCCTGAAGTGTATAGACAAAGTTGACGATCTGACCAAGAGCTGAGCGGAAATGCCTGGCGGGCTTGGATGTGGTTTTGCCCTCCGCCCCGCGGAAACCCACCAAAAGAAGGTCTTTCAGATCCCACCCGACACAATAAGGGGCCAGATCTCCGGTATCATGGTTGTGCAGGGCTCCGGTCTCATGGGCTTTGCCGACTTCCGCAGGCAGAATTGACTGCCAGAAAGCATTGGTGGCCTTACTGGTCACAAACCTGTTTAACCCCTGGACAGAAAATCCCATATTGGAATTTTCTTTGATTTCCCATGTGCCAAGCCCAAGATAATCGGAAAAGAGCTTATTATTTTCCTCTTTGGCCTTTTCCTGGTTGCGGATAATCTCATGCTGGAACCGGTAGCGGATATAAGACCGGGCAACCTTTGTGTTTCCGGTCCGCATCAGGATATCTTCCACCTTATCCTGAATATATTCAATTGTGATCCCATCCCCACTGCTGAAATTCTCATTCAAATCGGCAACGACCCGGTCCGTAATGATTCGCGACCACTGGTCAACATTATCTGCTCCTGTCGCAGTCAGGGCCTTTTCTACAGCCTGTTGAATCTTGCCGGAATTAAAAATTTCTTTTCTGCCATCCCTTTTGACCACATACATGTTTCGTGTTTCCCCCTTGCTTATGTATTATATTATTTAGAGCTTTTATTTTTTACTAATTGGTCAAGCTCTTCCATGAATCTCTCAATGTCTCTGAACTGCCTGTAAACAGAGGCAAATCTGATGTAGGCAATCTCATCTATTTCAAAAAGACGGTTCATAATCGCTTCCCCGATTATATTGCTGTCCACTTCCCGTTCGTTCATATCTCGCAGTTCTCTCTCAATATCTGAGACCACATTCTCCAATTGTTCGGTGGACACCGGCCTTTTTTCACAGGCTTTGAGCAATCCGTTCATGATCTTCTGCCGGGAAAATGATTCTCTTGTCCCGCCCTTTTTGACCACGATGAGCTGAACATCCTCATATTTTTCGTACGTAGTAAAACGCCGGGAACAAACCTCACATTCCCTGCGGCGCCTGATTGCCGTTCCAGCTTCAATTTGTCTGGAGTCCAGGACTTTGGTCTCATCGCTTTGACAAAAAGGGCAACGCATCTTTGCTCTCCTTTCTATATGTTGTTATATAAATATAATACCACCACTACATCTAGTTGCAAATGGCTATTTAGATTTATTTTAAATTATTTTCCCCGCACAGAATACTTTAAATGATCTCATTCTTTATTTTTCTTTGTTTTTTATTTTCTCCGGAAATTTTCTAAAAATTTCATTTTTTTGTTTTTTAAAAAAAGGATTTTGGCCTGGGTTGTTAAATTTACTTACTATTAGAAAAATCTATTTTGATCACGAATAAAAAAATAGATTAACCAAAAAATAAGAAGACGAAGAAAAATCAGGAGGGTTGAAAATGGAAAAAACACAAAACTCCGAAATAGATAAATTAGTTGATCAGGCCTATCTTGCTTTGAATTCCTTTATGACCATGGATCAGGAGCAAATTGACCATATTGTAAAGGAAATGGCTTTAGCCGGACTTGAAAAACAGCTCTACCTGGCTAAACTCGCGGTGGAAGAAACCGGGCGCGGAATCATAGAGGACAAGGTCACCAAAAACATCTTTGCAACGGAATATATCTATCATAGTATTAAGTACATCAAGACGGTCGGGATCATCGATGAAAACGATTATGAAAATATTGCCGAAATCGCCGAACCGGTGGGGGTTATCGCCGGGATCACTCCTGTGACCAATCCCACTTCGACCACCCTATTCAAATCGATTATCGCTATGAAAACCCGTAACCCAATTATTTTCGCCTTTCATCCCAATTCCCAAAAGTGCAGCTCCGAAGCGGCGCGTATCGTCAGAGACGCGGCCGTCAAGGCCGGGGCGCCGGAAAACTGTATTCAATGGGTGGAGAGCCCTTCGATAGAAAAAACAAACGAGCTGATGAATCATAAAAGGATTTCCCTGATCCTGGCTACCGGCGGCTCAGGTATGGTCAGGTCGGCTTATTCCGCAGGAAAGCCCGCACTTGGGGTCGGGCCGGGAAATGTCCCCTGCTATATTGAAAAATCAGCGGACATCAAAACCTCTGTTACCGATATTATTATTTCCAAGACTTTTGACAATGGGATGATTTGCGCTTCCGAACAATCTATTGTAGTTGATGAAGCGGTTTTCTCCGAAGTCGTCTCTTATATGAAAGAGCTGAAGTGCCGTTTCTTAAGCAAAGAAGAAATTCAAAAGCTGGAAAAGGCAGTGATTAATCCTCAAACCGGAGGCATCAACCCGAACATTGTCGGCCAAAGCGCCTATACCATCGCTAAAATCGCCGGTATTGACACCCCCTCCGATACCAAGATTCTGATTGCAGAGCTGCCCGGAGTGGGCCGGGAATATCCTCTCTCAGCGGAGAAGCTGAGTCCGATCCTGTCCTTTTATAAAGCCAGGGATTCCCGCCATGGCATTGAAATCTGCGATAAAATCGTGCGTTTCGGGGGATTAGGCCATTCCGCAGTGATCCATTCCCATAATGATGATATCATCAGGGAATTTTCCTCCGTCATGAAAACGGGACGGCTGATTATCAATCAACCATCTTCCCAGGGAGCAATCGGGGATGTCTACAATACTTACCTGCCGTCACTTACCCTCGGCTGCGGCTCATTCGGCCATAATACCACCACCTCGAATATTACGGCTGTTAATCTGATCAATAAAAAAAGGGTAGCGAAAAGGACTGTAAATATGCAGTGGTTTAAAATCCCGGACCGGATCTATTTTGAATATGGTTCAACCAGGTACTTGGAAAAAATGCCCGATATCACCAGAGCCATGATTATTACGGATAAGGTTATGCTCCAAAACGGATTTGTTGATAAAGTCCTTTATTATTTAAGAAAACGCCAGGATTATGTTCACAGTGAAGTATTTGCGGATGTGGAGCCTGACCCTTCTATCGAAACAGTCCAAAGAGGCCTGTCCGTAATGCGCTCTTTCCGCCCTGATGTGATTATTGCTTTAGGCGGCGGGTCTCCCATTGACGCTGCCAAAGCGATGTGGATGTTTTACGAGAATCCGGAGGTTGACTTTGAAGCATTGACCTACAAATTTATGGATATCCGCAAACGCATTTATAAGATCCCCCGGTCCGAGCAGAAAGCAAAATTTGTAGCTATTCCCACTACTTCGGGTACAGGTTCGGAGGTTACTTCTTTTGCTGTGATCACGGACAAGGCCAAAGAGATCAAATACCCAATCGCTGATTATGAACTGACGCCTGACGTCGCGATCATTGATCCGGAATTTACGCTCAGCATACCGGCAAGCGTTACTGCCGACACCGGTCTGGACGTGTTAACCCATGCTATTGAATCCTATGTTTCCATCATGGCGTCCGATTATACAGATGCTTTGGCCGTGAAAGCCGCTCAGCTTGTTTTTAAATATCTGCCCCGGGCCTATCAGAACGGTTCGGACCGGGAGGCCAGAGAAAAGCTCCATAATGCCTCCTGTATCGCCGGAATGGCCTTCACCAATGCCTTTTTGGGGATAAATCACGCCTTGGCCCATAAACTGGGGGGCGAATTCAATATTCCTCACGGGCGGGCCAATGCGATCATGCTCCCCCATGTGATCCGCTACAACAGTCAGATCCCCAGTAAGTTTGCGATCTTTCCTAAGTACGGCTATTATGCGGCCCCCCAAAAATATGCCGAATTGGCGGAAGCTATCGGCCTTCGTTTCAGAACCCCTTCGGAAGGAGTAGAAAAGCTTGTTCAGGCTATTATAAAATTGCAGTCCGAACTTAAGATGCCTCCTTCGATATCTGCTGCCGGAGTAACCAAGGAAGCATTCGAGAAAAAAGTCGACCGTCTGGCCGAGGAAGCCTTTCAGGATCAGACAACAACCGCCAACCCACGCTTGCCCCTGATTTCCGAACTGAAAGAATTATATCTTCAAGCTTTTTAAGAGTAAATATTGGTCAGATATGCACATTTTGGAAACATATGCCATATTATTTTATGTGGTGTATGTTTCTATTTATTATCCCCTTAAGGAGGTGCCCATCATGAATCCTCGTTTAATTCAAGAAGCCTCAGTATTGCTGAAAAATATCGGCCCGATCATTAGCCAAGAAATATTTCCCCGCCTTACAGAGAAGTATGGTCCGGTTGTCGCAAAAAAAATCGGCCTGCCGGTAGCAAAAAAAGTAGGGCCTCCCATCGCCCGTAAAATAGGGCTTCCTATCGCCCGTAAAACCGGGCATATCCTGATGCAAAAAGCAGGTTATCCCCTGCTCAATAAAATCATCGGTCCGATATCAACGACGGGCCTTACAGAGTCTGTAGCAACACCTGACCCATCCGTTCCCGTAATTCCCGCCCCTCTCAAAAAAAGTTTTTTCAAAATTCCCAGTTTGCCATCGGTTTTGCGAAAAAAGAAAGTCCCTTCTTCCAACAATTTAAAGCCGCCTCTTCCAAGTCATCAATCTACCAATCCAGCCCTGAATACAACCACAAAACCAGCGGTGACACCGCCCTCAAATCCTTTTGCCAACACAGGGAATAGTCCCTTTTCTAAATCTTCTCACAATCCTTTTCTTACCCAAACCAGAAGTTCTTTTGTCAACTCGTCCGGCAATCCTTATCTTCAGTCAACGAATCATCCTTCCGTTCCTTTACCTGACAGCCCTCCTATCCATTCCTCCAATGATCCTTCTGTCGGCTTAGAGAACGACCCTGTTAATTTGCCAGACAATGCTCAATCAATTGATTACCAACCTTATTCTGTCAATACAAATCCCTTTCACAGAGGAAACAGACAATCTTTTCCCTTCTAGCAACAGAAAATCACATGATTTCGTGAGGGCTTAAACGGAATCGAGCTATGGGATATTCTCCGATAGCTCTTTCTTGTCGTCTGTTATTCTATTTTCGTCTGCGCCACAAAAGGTATCCTCCCCAGCCGGCTGCTCCTGTCAAGACCAAAGGCAGCAAATATCCGACCCCTACGAATACGTAATTCAGAGTGTTCCAGGCAAAGCTGATCGTTTTAATCAATGCGTTTCGAAAAGCTTTTAGCGTTGCCTGCCATTTAACCGGCTGCCAGGGATCTTGAATTTCCGGATTAAGATCGTTTTTCTGAAGTTCAAAGGATACTTCGGCATAATTCACCTGATTATCCCAAAACTTGATTTGTCCTTCCAGCTGCTCGATCTGCTGTCTGACATTTGCCAGCGCCCCTTCTACCTTTAAAATATCCTCAACAGATTTCGCCTGTTTGAGAATGTCCAAATACCGTTTTTCTTCTTCCTGCCAGTGCTTTAATCTCATCTCGGTATCATGATATTCATTGGTGATATCATTACCGGAAATTTGTTTGGAAAGGATTTTCCCCCAATTGGCTATCCCGCTTTGGAATAAAGACAATTTTTCCGCAGGAATTTTTACCGTGATATGCCCGCCGGAATCATGATCACTTCCCCGGTGATATGATTCCACTACATATCCTCCGCTCTTTTGAGCTTCGCTGCTGATCTGTTCTATCGTATCCATGATATTTTCAACCTGAAGACTGACCTGCATATTTTGAATGATTTTCCGCGAGGAACCTGCCGTTTCCGCAGGATCAGAATTCGCTGCCGGGATGCTTTTTTGATCGTTTTGCTTTACATCTAGACCCAAATCTCCTGCAGCCTGATCCAGGGAAGCAACGTTCCTGGCTTCCCCGGCAGTCACCTGAGAAGCCTTGGGGAAGAACAATTCATTGCTACCATATCCTACAATGGCCAATAACAGCAAGCCCATTGCAGGAAGGGCTATTTTCAAGCCGACCTTTTTAACATTGCCGAAACGGATTAACCTTTTTTCAGAAGAATCGGTTCTTTTCTCTGCTTCCTTCTTGCTACCGATACCCAGCATGTCTTTTTCCTCTTCCCGGTCCATTTTACGCATTGCCAGTTGTTTAATCCGTTCTTTTGCCTCGTCATCAACCTGGCTTTGCAAAAAAAACTTCTCTATATTTTCTTTATCCCCATCTTCTTCCCAATACAAGAACGGGTTCTTTTTAGGCATTTTTACCACCCCCGGTCGCTCCCAGATAAAGCTTGCGAAAGCTTTTCTTAGCCCTGTAAAGAATGCTGTCCACTGCGGTTGAGGAAATTCCCAGAATTCTTCCTGCTTCCACCGCACTAAAGCCTTCGGCAAGGCGAAGTTGGATCACTGCTGCCTGCTGCGGTGTCATTCCGGCCAAAACTTGACTGATGCTTAACATATTGAGCCAATGATCACTATGTCCGTCATCCGATGCATTGGAACCCTCCAAAGGGATTACGGATGGCATCCGTTTAAGGTGACGGTAGTAATCTGCGATTTGATGATAGGCAATGCTTAATGCCCAGGTTTTAAGAGAGCTTTGCCCTTTAAATTTGGGCCAGGCCCGCCACACCTTGACAATGATTTCCGCCGTCTGGTCCTCTACCTCACAACTGGGCACCCGTACCGCCACAAACCGGTAGATCACGGGGAGAAGTTCCTCGTATATTTCAGTAAAGGCTGCATCCATCTCCAAAATGATCAACAGCCTCCTTCCCATTTATGGATTTGTTCTATGATATTTAGACGTTAGCTCATCTTGATTTCTGACGTTGATTTTTTACCTATGTTATCGAATATTATATCAGGGAAGATAGCCGTAAATATGATTTCCTACGAGGAGAAAAACCGTTTTCTATAATAAAGACCATGTTCAAAAAGTAGAACATGGTCTTTCGATGAGTCACTATATCACATTTTTCAAACAGATCATTACATCGGAAAAGATAAGGTGTCAGAGCAATTTAACCTTACCAGCCTCTCTCCTGCATCCGTTCATTCTGAGCAATAGCGGATATCTCCAAGCCGGGCATTGCTTCTCCCAGGTCTCGGGAAACTTCGGCCAGCAATTTGGGATCATTGTAATTGGTTGTTGCCAGGACGATAGCTTTGGCTCTGGCCTGAGGATCAGCTGATTTGAAGATGCCTGACCCCACAAATACTCCATCTACCCCGAGCTGCATCATCAATGCCGCATCTGCCGGAGTGGCAATCCCGCCCGCAGCGAAGTTGACCACAGGTAACCGGCCGTTTTCAGCGACATCGACAACAAGATCGTAAGGCGCCCCCATTTCCTTGGCCGCTGTCATCAGTTCTTCCTTGGGCAAGGCGGCCAGCTTTCTGATTTCACCCGAAACGGTACGCATATGTCTGACCGCTTCCACGACATTGCCTGTTCCCGGTTCTCCCTTTGTCCTGATCATCGCCGCCCCTTCACCGATTCGGCGCAATGCCTCACCCAGATTTCGGGCTCCGCAGACAAAAGGCACTTCATAGTTAAATTTATTGATATGAAACAGATCATCGGCCGGTGTCAAGACTTCGCTCTCATCAATATAGTCTACCCCAAGCGATTCCAGAATCTGTGCTTCGACAAAATGCCCTATTCTGGCTTTAGCCATAACCGGGATGGTAACCACTTCCATGATTTTTTGAATAATTGTCGGATCAGCCATCCGGGCAACCCCGCCGGCAGCACGGATGTCCGCCGGGACCCGTTCCAGAGCCATTACTGCACAAGCACCTGCTTCTTCGGCGATTTTTGCCTGTTCAGGTGTTGTGACATCCATGATCACACCACCCTTAAGCATCTCAGCCAAACCTGTCTTCAGTTTCCATGTCCCTGTTACGCTCATACTCTCCTCCAACTGTGCTTATGCCGTTTATTAATGTTTATTCGGAACGCAGTGATCTTAAAGCTCTTGAAATAATGCTGTGCTTAAATATCTTTCACCGGTATCAGGCAGGACAACCACAATTAGCTTTCCTTCATTTTCAGGGCGTTTCGCCAGCTCTAAAGCCGCAAAAGCCGCCGCACCCGAGGATATTCCGACCAAGATGCCTTCTTCTTTGGCAATCTTTCTCCCTGTTTCAAGGGCCTGATCGTTGGTGACTTTAATAATCTCATCAACGATTTTGCCGTTAAATACTTGGGGCACAAATCCCGCTCCAATGCCCTGAATTTTATGCGGACCTGGATTCCCGCCTGAGAGAACCGGGGAATCAGCGGGCTCAACCGCGATGGCTTTGACATTGGGATTACGCTGCTTGAACACTTCTCCCAGGCCGGTTATTGTGCCGCCTGTCCCAACCCCGCCGACCACGATATCCACTTTGCCGTCCGTATCGGCCCAAATTTCTTCGGCAGTTGTCTGGCGATGAATAGCAGGGTTTGCCGGGTTCTCAAATTGCTGGGGAATAAAAGAATTTGGGGTTTGTTCCGCCAGCTCCAAAGCTTTCTTGATTGCGCCTTTCATTCCTTCCGCCCCTGGGGTCAGCACCAATTCCGCCCCATAGGCTTTTAACAGGTTGCGCCGTTCAATACTCATGGTATCGGGCATGGTCAGAATCAATTTATATCCTCTGGCTGCCGAAACAAAAGCCAGACCAATACCTGTGTTCCCACTTGTGGGTTCAATAATTGTCGTATCTTGATTAATTAAGCCTTTTTCTTCAGCATCTTTGATCATGTTAAGCGCTATTCTATCTTTTACACTTCCGCCCGGATTAAAAGACTCTAGTTTTACCAGAACATCAGCCTTTAATCCCTTAGTCAGCTTTTTCAATTTCACTAAGGGAGTCCCGCCAATCAAATCAGTGATGTTTTCATAGATTTTTCCCATTGTTAAAATCCCCTTTCCAAATATACATAATACCTATGTATTTTATAGGCATTATGTATATTATATTATTAAAATTTTCCCAAATTGTCAAGTCTTATTCATCATTTACAAAATTATTGTCTAGTCCTCTTGAAACAGAGGTGTGCTTAAATACCTTTCACCGGTATCAGGCAGGACGGCCACGATTAATTTGCCTTTGTTCTCCGGACGTTTCGCAATCTGCAGAGCGGCAAAAGCAGCGGCGCCAGAAGAAATGCCCACTAATACTCCCTCTTCCCGGGCTAAACGCCTGGCAGTTTCAAAAGCTTCTTCGTTTTTGACCTTGAAAATCTCGTCAACTACTTCTGTATTCAGGACATCGGGAACGAACCCGGCTCCAATCCCCTGAATTTTATGGGGGCCGGGCTGGCCGCCGGAAAGTACGGGCGAATCGAAAGGTTCAACCGCAACCACTTTAACATCCTGTTTGCGTTTTTTGATTACTTCACCCGCCCCGGTAATTGTTCCCCCTGTACCTACACCGCCAACCAAAATATCCACCTTGCCGCCGGTATCTTCCCAGATTTCTTCACCGGTCGTCGCCCTGTGGATCTCCGGGTTTGCGGGATTTTTAAATTGCTGGGGAATAAATGAGTTGGGGATCTGAGCGGCAAGCTCCTCAGCCTTGCGAATAGCGCCCTTCATCCCTTCGCTCCCCGGAGTCAGCACAAGCTCAGCGCCATAGGCCTTCAACAGGTTGCGCCGTTCAATACTCATGGTTTCAGGCATCGTCAAAATTAAACGGTATTTTTTTGCTGCCGAAACAAAAGCCAGAGCAATACCGGTATTGCCGCTTGTCGGCTCAATAATCACTGTGTCCGATTTAATCAGGCCTCTCTCCTCGGCATCTTTAATCATACTAAAACTGATGCGGTCCTTGACACTTCCTCCAGGGTTAAAAGATTCGAGCTTGACCACTACCTCTGCCTCCAATCCTTCAGCTACGGAATTCAGTCTCAGCAGAGGTGTTTTTCCAATCAGATCAGTCAAGTTGTTGGCAATTCTCGTCATTTTATCAATCCTCCATAGTAGAATTATATCAAAACAAAAAGACCGATTTCCGCTCATAAAGAACCAGAAATCAGCCTCAAGTTTTCAAGTTAGCTAATCCACACTATATATATAGATTTTATGTAATTTATATTACATATTTTACTTTGAGGACAGGTTGTTTGTCAATACCATTTAAAAACTCTCTCTGCTTATTTCCGCGATCATTCTTTATTTTTTGTTTCCGTTAATTTAGATTTTATCATTTTTCTTTTAGAAGTAAACACGCGGACACTATATAAAATAAGAATCATCACGCCACATGCCGCAAAGCCGTTTTTAGGGCCATAATATTGGGTCACAATCCCCGCGAAAATATTCCCGATAGCCAATGACCCGCCATTGACTAATGAATATACGCTCATTGCCCTGCCGCGGTATTTATGGGCGGTATTAATCTGAATAACCGAATTTGCTAAGGAGGTGAAGGTGACAAAGAAAAAACCTATGGCCCCAAAGCAAAGTATTGTGAATATCTTGCTGTTTTGAAGGTCTATCATGATCAGTAACAGAGAAATCATCAAGGGCACAGCTCGAAGCAAAACCTTATTCGGCTCACTCCCGCTGATTGTCGCCACAAAGATCGCTCCGATAAATGAGCCTACCCCGATAAAAGACATCAAGATACCAAATCCGGTTTCTTGCTGATGCAAGACCTGTTGGGCATAAACAGGCAGCAGCACATTAAAATTAAAAGCGAAAGTCCCAATGATCGCTGCGGCCAGCAGGGTATCGGAAAGTATTTTTTGCTTAAAAATATATTGAAGTCCTTCCTTAATCTCCGAGAAAACAGTTCCCCTGATCTCCGTGTCAATCTGAATCACCTTTGGTTCAATAAAAAACAAGCTGACCAAGACAGCCGCAAAACTCAGGGAATTGGCAAAAAAACAGAAGGCTATACCGGCGTAGCCCATAACGATACCCGCCAGGGCAGGCGCAATAATTCTCGCTAAATTAAATATGGAAGAATTCAGAGCAATGGCATTGATCAGATCTTTTTTCTCTACAAGCTCAATGAGAAATGCCTGACGGGCCGGAATGTCCAGCGTATTCACCAGCCCTAAAGCTGCCGCCATAACAAGAATATGCCAATATTGTACCAAATCTGTCCAAACAAGAACGGCCAGAATACTTGTAATCAGGAGGGCTGCTGTCTGAGTCATTATGATCATTTTTTTTCTGGAAAACCGGTCAATTAAGGTTCCGGCAAATAAAGAAAACAGTAATACAGGAGCAAATTGGAGGGTACCAACCAGACTGAGCAAAAGAGGGGATTTTGTCAACATATACGCCAGCCAAGGCTGCGCTATATTTTGCATCCAGGTACCCATTTGAGAGATACACAAGCCAGTCCAATAAATCCTGAATTGTCTATTTTTTAAGGCTGTAAACGGATTGTTAAAATTTTCTCTGGTCGGTAAAATCATGTGCAGCTATCCTTCAGTATATTTCAGACATCCAGGGACGCGGCCCGGCAAAAATCATCGCCGCCAGGCCCATATCTTCTTCTGGCGCCTCAAATAATCCGGTCAGGCGCAGTTCATAAGGTGTCTGAAAACCTGTATAAAGAGCAGCCAATTCACGGATGCCTAAGTTGATGCGGCCCTCACCGCCCGGCTCAACCTGTAATTTGCCATTTTGAAGGCGCAGGATAAAACATCCATTATTCCAGGGTAATATCTCATCCGTTATGCATAAGTGAAGTTCCCCCTGGAGTCCCGAGGCGTAACCCCGGGTCTCCAACGCTGTTTTCACATGGATGATCCGCGTCATCCAGTCTGATTTCCCGGTAATTTTCACCTTTTGCTCCGGGAGAAGATACACAAGCGGATCAAATGGTCCCCCTGCCCACTCCACTCTGGGAATCATCGTCCGGTGATCCGCGAAAAAAGTAAGCAAACGGCGGCCCGCATTCCTCGTCAATACGCAATAGTCCAGGATAAGCATTGGCTCCTGCATTCTCTGGCCGCTCTGGGCAAATAGGACGTATCCTTCTATTCGATTGCCGCATTTGATTAAATATTTATGAATCAGCTGACCTTTTTGTTCCAACCTTCTTCGCCAGATCACCGGGTGCCTTTCCAATAAACCCGCGGACTGCCGGGCTTGTGCCGCAAAAGCATCAAAAATAGCCTGTTCATCCCCCTGTTCAGCCGGCACCATATCCAGAGAACGGTCGGCAACATCAATCACATCGGTATGCAGCTCGTATGAGATCCGGGAGCCTGAACGTCCGTAGCCTACACTGCGGTACAAGCGCAAGGTAGCCGGATATAATCCGGAAATCGGGTATTGCCGCTCATGCAATTCGCGGAGCAAGTTTACCAGAAGGGCTTTGGCTGCGCCCTTCCCCCGGTATTCCGGGGCAACGCCTACATGAGTGATGCCGGCCATTGGCACCTTTGTGCCGCCAAACCATTGCGCCATGGGGTAGATGCCTAAGCCGGCAACGATCCGCTTCCCGTCTTTCATGCAACGAAAGTTTTCCAAACCGATCCCTGAAAATGTCATTTGAATCCGTTCCTCTGGAATATGCAGTGATTGTGAAATGATCGACATCAGGGTATCTTTCTCCGTTTTCCGTACCGGTCCATAAGTAAATTTATCGTTGAACATCACTCAAATTGCTCCTTTCTGCCATTTTAAGCGCAAACATGCTCTTTTGTTTTCTTTCCGGACAAAGATCGTTTATCAATTTAATAGAATGTCTTGCAGTTTCCTCTTTGGTACGTGATGAACTGCTTTTTCATCCCGCCAATATTTTATGTTTTTAGAATCTGTTGCTTCCTCTAAGACCACAATTTCTTTCGGTTTTCCCAAGGCTATGGCTAAAATTATTTCATACCTGTCAGGAATCTTCAGAGCGTTTCTCAAGCCAACTCTATCGACGGAACCGAACATACAGCCTCCCAGGCCTTTTTCGCAGGCTCCTAAAAGAATACTTTGGCAGGCAATCCCGTGGTCCCAGAAATAGTTGCTGCTGATCTCTTTATCGGCTACCATGATCACGTATGCGGAAGGCCTTTCCCCTTCAACCGGCCCATCCCAGTCTGTGAAATACCCTGCCCATTTCAAATAGGGAAATATCAGATCATTTTTATCCTGATCACAGGAAAGGATATATTTCAGCGGTTGCAGATTGCCGCCCGAGGAAGAAAGACGGGCCAGCTCAATCAACTCCTCTAAGATTTCCCTGCTAATCTTTGCATCCTGATCAAATCTTCGAAACGTCCGATTTCTGGCGATAAGATCCTTAATCATCGGCCAAGTCCTCCTTTTTGTTCGTGTTTTTCATGACGCTTTGTTTAACATTATCTCTCAATAAACAGGCATAAAAAAAGACCAGACTATCTTTAAACACAAAAATAGCTAGTCTCCTGTTTATCCGGTCAACTGTCAAAAGAATGTCCTGATTAAGATGATGCGGTCTTAACCCACTATAATATAAATATTATACCACACCAGGCCTGGGCAGTATAGGGGACTTCTCTCCCTATGTCATGATGGAAATGGGTTGAAATCAACCCGGTCAGTAGATATAATGACAATAACAGAAGAAGAATCATTCTTCAACGGTTGACTGGGAAACCGGAGGCTGCGGGGTCTTTCATTTAGACCGCCCAGCCTTTTTTTATGAGATTTTAAGAAATTTATGATTATGGGGTGTTATTTTATGGAAAAAAAGGTTGTGTACTTTGAAACCATCAGTGCTGATAATACGGAGATTACTTTTTCTCTGGTCAAAGACGCATTAAAAGAGACCGGGATCAAAAAAATCGTCCTGGCCTCAACTACGGGCGCGACTGCCCTGAAAGCCGCGGAGTACTTTCGCGGTCAGGATGTTCAACTCATCGTCATTCCGCACCAGTACGATTTTAAAAGACCGCAGAATCCCTTTTCGCAGGAACGGGTTAAAACGCTTCAAGAAGCCGGCCATCAGGTGCATTTTGGCACCATGCTTTTCCACACCAATGAGTTGTACGGATCTACGGCTCCGACAATCATTGCCAACCTGCTGCGCTCTTTCAGCCAGGGGGTAAAGGTGGGCTTTGAAATCGTTCTTATGGCTGCGGATGCCGGTCTGGCCGTTCCAGGAGAGAAAGTTATTGCGATAGCAGGGACGGCACGCGGATCGGATACCGCTCTGATTATGCAGGCGGCTTCTTCCCAGAACCCCAGCAGGCTTCGCGTCAATGAGATCATCTGCAAACCGCTCAATCCATTAAACACAGAGAAATAAAGCCCTTGTTTTCCAAATTACCACTTTGTTTTACCGCTTCATTGCCTCTACTAATCTTGTTTCATCTATTTGATGAATGGAGCAGGGAAATAAAGGGTAAGCTTCATGGGTATTCAAGTGCATTTCCCACCATTGGACATCAATCCATTTTCCAAATTTGTACCCCACTTTAGAAGATATTCCGATTGGTTTAAACCCGAAATACTCATGCAGCGCCGTGCTGGCCTGGTTGGGCAGCGCAATGATTGCATAAGCATTACAAAACCCTTGTAATTTAAGCAGTTTAAAAAATGGTGAATATAAGGATTTGCCTATCCCTCTCCCCACCCGATCTGCTTTTACATAGATGGAGACATCGACTGCCCAGGAATAAGCGGACCGTTCATGGTGGGACGAGGCATAGGCATACCCTAAGATTTCTCCTTCTTGTTCATAGACAAGCCAGAGGTGTTTGTCCATAACCTGACGGATTCTCATTTCCATCTCCGCTGCAGAAGGTCCCGCCGTTTCAAATGAGATCACCGTGTTCTCGACGTATGGGGAATAGATCTGCCGGATTTGTTCCGCATCTTTTGTTGAAGCCAACCGTATGCGCGAGGTCATTCTTTCTCCCTCCAACCAGTTATTTTTACCGGTAAAGATTTGACACCGTTCTCTTTTCTTCCGCTGCACCTTTTGATGATGGCTGCAAGCACTTTATCTGCGAATTAAAATTACGATACCTGAGGCCATCAGACAAAGCAGGCCTGCCGAAATAAATGCCCAATGATAGCTTCCGGCAATCGTATGCAACGCTCCCGCATAAAAAGCTGCCGCAGCTGAACCAACCTGATGAATCGCCATCATCCAGCCAAAAATGACTATGCCTTGTCTGCCAAAAATATTTGCAGCGAGGCGTACTGTCGACGGCAGGGTGGCACTCCAGTCCAAACCATAAAAAACAATAAAAAACACAATGCTCAGGTGATTGGCTTCTAATGTGAAAGGCAGTAAGACCAGAGACACTCCCCGGAGAATATAATACCAGAATAATAACCAGCGGTTATCCAATCTATCGGATAGCCATCCGGCAAACGTTACCCCGAAGATGTTAAAGACTCCCGCGACCGACAGCATACCGGCTGCGTAAATCTCCGTTATCCCATGATCTATACAAGCAGCAATGAAATGTGTTCCAATCAGTCCGCTCGTCGTGGCACCGCAGACAAAAAAACTGGCTGACAACAACCAGAACTCTTTGGAATATACGGCTGTCTTTAAGCCTTTCAATACAACCAGAAAAGGATTTCCTTTGGTCATTGAGTTTGCAAGATCCGCCGTCTCGGAAGCGCCATAAGGCAAAAGCCCGATATCTCCGGGATTATTGCGCATAACGATGATGACCAGAACCATAACGGCCAAAGCCGCCCCGGATAATAACCAAACGACAACTTGCCAGCTGAAGGATTGCAGCAGCTTGGAAAATAAGGGAAGGAAGATCAGTTGGCCGGTCGCCCCGGCAGCACTAAAAATTCCCAGAATCAGGCCGCGGTGTTTGTCAAACCACTTCTGAGCGATCACTGTCCCCAATACTGTCGCTAAAAACCCTGTCCCTATCCCGACGACGATTCCCCAGAGCAACACCATTTGCCAGGGAGCTTTGACCCAGGCGGTCAAACTTGTTCCTGCCGATAAAAGAAGCAGCGCCAACGCAACGACACGTCTTGTCCCGTACAATTCCATCAATGCCGCGGCAAAAGGCCCGCAAAAACCGTACAGCAGAAGGTTAATCGCTACAGCGAGACTGATTTCAGCCCGGCTCCAACCAAAGTAAACCTGAAACGGAACCATAAGCACACTGGGCGTTGAACGAATTCCCGCAGCCAGCACTAATGTGAAAAAGGTTGTTAGTACGATCAGCCAGTGATAGGGGAAAAAAGAAATCTGCTTGTTAAAAAAGCCGGTTTTTTTCTGATTCAAGTGAAACATGTATCCTCCAATTTTTCATTGTCCAAGCCTGTTCAAAGACCTGTTGGGCATAAAAAAAAGACCAAACCGCATTTACATAGATAGTACATGGAATTTACATTATGCACGAAAGAATACCAATTTCAGGGCATGAGCCTCATATCCATTATATTGACCTGTGAACTCTTCAACAACTTTAAACCCTTCACTATAATATAATCTTTTAGCCGGCTCATTATATTTGGCAACATTTAGATATGCCGTCTCTCCTACATCAGTCAATATCCAATTCAGTAATCTTCTACCGATTCCTTGCCTATAGTATTGGGGGGCAACAAATAGCCAAGAGATCAAGGTATTATGATATCCTGCAAATCCAACAACCCTGCCGTCTTCTTCCGCAACAAATATTTTACTTTCATGAAAGGATCTGATCAGTTCTTTATCCGCCTTCAACGGCCTAATTGCTTTTAAATCACATGAGCCACGCATTTCATCGGGTTTTGCTCTGTCGAAGACATGGCATACTTCTTCCCAGTCTTTCTCTGTGTAAGCCCTTATCACCATTGGCTGCTCTCCCACGTTAAGAATCCCAAAATAAAAATGGAAAAAATCATGTCAGATTAGTTTCTCACAACAAATGAGCCGAAGAACATATTCGGAAATTGGTCATTGGCTATCAGAAGCCGAAAGATTTTCTAGATTCAGCGCCAGTATCTGCTTTTTTCGTCCGGCAGGTTTTGAAAAAGAACGGTTGACAGGTATCTTTCCCCGGTATCGGGGAGTAAGGCGACAATCGTTTTACCGGCATTCTCCGGCCGTTTGGCAAGCTGAGCCGCCGCAAAGGCAGCGGCGCCCGAAGAGATGCCCACGAGCAGTCCCTCTGTTCTGGCCAGCACCCGTGAAGTATCAACCGCTTCTTCATTTTTCACTTTAAAAATCTCATCGACAACCTCATACTTAAATACCTTAGGCACAAAGCCCGCTCCGATGCCCTGGATCTGGTGCGGCCCCGGACTGCCCCCTGACAAAACAGGCGAGTCATTGGGCTCGACCGCCACAACCTTGACCTCCGGTTTCCTCGCTTTCAGGACTTCTCCCACTCCTGTAATGGTTCCTCCCGTACCGACACCGGCCACGAAGATGTCTACCTTGCCTCCGGTGTCCCTCCAGATTTCCTCAGCAGTCGTCTCTCGGTGCACCGCCGGATTGGCGGGATTGTTAAACTGCTGCAAAATCACAGAGTCAGCAATCTGAGCGGAGAGTTCTTCCGCCTTGCGGATCGCTCCCTTCATCCCTTCCGCACCGGGTGTCAGGACCAGCTCCGCCCCCAGAGCTTTCAGCAGGGTCCGCCGTTCCAGGCTCATGGTTTCCGGCATGGTCAGGATGATCCGGTAGCCTTTCGCGGCTGCCACAAAAGCCAGACCGACACCGGTATTGCCGCTGGTCGGTTCAATGATCACCGATTCTTTTTTCAGGAGGCCTTTCTTTTCGGCATCCACGACCATGGAATTGGCAATCCTGTCTTTGACACTGCCCAGAGGATTATAATATTCCAGCTTCAACAGCAGTTCCCCGCTTAATTTTGCCAGTTTGGCAAAGGAATTCGGTCGAAACAGCGGAGTGTCACCGATCAGTTCCGTCAAATTATTTACAATTTCCGACATAGAGATTACTCCTTCTATAACTTGATTTACCCTGTGCTATCATTATCCTGATTTAAGCCTGAACCTCCTTGATGTTGTCAAAGGGATTGGTTTCATACCATTCCGGCCGGAACGGCAAGGCGACATTGGCAGCTATTTTTCTGGCAAAGGTTGTATTCTGGAATTTTCGCGCCGCCTTCCGGGCCAGTTCGTAGGCTCCCGAATAGCCCATATAATTAAAGGTCTGGCCGAAAAGAGGGATATTGGGTATGCCCAGCTTGGTCACCCAGCCATTGGCCCCTGTATGCCCGACATAGAGGTCCGGTTTAAGCCTGTTCAGGATCACCATTTCCTCCGCCGGCTGCCCCGGGGCAACATCAATGACGGCCTGCTGATCCGAAATCTCATCAATCAGGGGTACGGCAAAACGGTCAAAGTTATGCGGTTTCAAACCCAGGACATTCATCCCAAGAGACTGGTAAAACTCGGCGGTTGTAAAAATACGCATTTCTCCTCCGCCCACAAATACCCTCTTGCCTTTCAGCACTTTTTTGAACGGCTCCAGGGCCTCTTCCAGTTGGGCCGTCTCTATGGCGATCAGTCTCTCCACCTCATCTTCCAGTTTGAAGAATTTCCCGATTTCCCGCAGCCATTGATTTGTGCTCTTGATCCCTATCGGTAAGGTATCGATGACATACCCGGTACCAAAGCGCTCTTTCAGATGACCGACAAGGTAATCATCATGGGTGGCGCAGATGCTGACATTCAGGGCGGCCTCACCAAAGCGCGAAATTTCCTCCACACTGGAAAACAAAGGCATTACCCGCACATTTAAATCAAGCGCCTTAAGCAGCCTGGACAGTTCCACCTCGTCGCCATAGCTCGTGGAACCGACATTTAACAAATTTACTGTCCTGCTGTTCAAATACTTTTCAGCCGCGTCGCCAACATCATCCGGAATCGTCCTGTCGTATCTCGGGACTGGATCAACCAGTTTTTTTAAGACACCGTGATAGGCAGAGTCATAACCGGTGGCGACAAACTTGCTTTTAAAGCCTTCACAGTGCACAGGCACCACCCGGGCTGAGAGCTGCCTGTCAAGCTCATCCAGCAAAGAGTCGATATCGTCGCCGATAATGCCGGGCACACAGCTGTTGGCAATGATAATGGCATCGGGGCGGTATTCCTGTTCCGCATAGAGAACCGCCTTGCGCAGCTTCTCAATACCTCCGGAAATCACATCATTTTCATCCAGGTTGGTATGCAGCCAAATATTGTCTGTTTTGGGTTTCTGCTTCTGACCGCGCATGGTTTTTCTGGTGCCGGCAAAGCTGAGACTGGTTGAGCCGCAGCCAAGCGGAGCGTGAATGATGATCACAACATTCTGAAAGGTTGCGACGATCCCTAAAGCCAGGGTGAGCTGACAGCCGCCCCCCTGGGCGAATTTCCTGCTGTTGAACTTAGTACAGCTGTTTCCCATCCCTTTTTTAAGACTCCGGCAGGAACCGCCGAAGGCGTTACATGCTTCGATCCGTTCTTCCCTGGTCGGCGCAGCCTCTGCTCCTAAATAATGATAGGTGAGGTTCTCCGTTAATTTAGACATGCTTATACCCTCCTTCGATTAACGATCACTGACGAGCGCTGAAAAGATATCTTCAGCGAGTGTTAAACCGCCTTGGTAGCCGGTATACCCTCTGTCCAGAACCAGCCTGTTGGTAACCGGAAATGCGACCGACAGAAAATTGGCTCCGATTTTTTCCGCCGCGGTGGCTTCAAGGCTGCTGCCGACAACAAAGACCGGGCTGAGCGCATTCTCATATTTGTCATTATGATTGTATTGCCAGCTGTGCCGGATATGGTTGAGAAGCTGCCCCGTCTGCGGTTCAAAGACGACCTTGGGTTTGGTTTCAGAGGTCAGCTGATTGAATTTCGATTCATATTTCTTTTTGCTGAGATCATCATGATCCTGGTCGTTGATCACAACCAGATGCGGAATCCAGCCCAGATCATCGGCCAGGAAGCTTGTCAGCGGAAAGGCATAGCTGCTGTCGGCCGCGACTATGGCATATCTCTGGAAATCGAGATCACTGTAGCTGTCCAGAATTCTTTCCAGGTAGCTGTAATAATACTTTTTTTCCTCCGCGATCAGGGCCTTGACAGCAGACTGCTCAAGTCCCAGCAGGGAGGTGATCTTGTGCAGAAAAGCATCCGTCCTCGTTTCCCCGATAGGGAGATCAGCCGTAATGTAGGGGATATGATGTTTTTCTTCAAAAACCTTAGCGGTCTCAATCCCGTAATTTTCTGAAAAAACAATCGTCAGACCGGCATTTCCGTAATTTTTGATTTTCTCAATGGTTTCCCCGTCGCCGAAAAAGGTGTTGACCTGAACCCCCAGCAGGTTCAGCAGCCTTTTGATTCCCTTGATATTGCCTCGAAAAAAAACATCCTGCCCCGGGACAATGCCCAAAATATTGACTGTTTTTTGGTCTTTCTCCTCTTTCTTTTCAACCAATTCCGCCGCGAGCGTACTCAGGACCGCATCATATCCTTTAAAACTGTTGCCCAAGAAGCCCGGCGTGCTTGCCGCCAGCACAATATCCCTGCCCTCCCGGAACCGGCGCGTCACCCCAAGGACATCATCGCCGATGATTTCAACTTGGCATCCGGTCACCACAAAATAAAGGTCGCCGTCTATGACTTTGATGGTGCTGGAAATTTGTTCCTCCAGGCGTTTTTCACCGCCGAAAACAATATCATTTTCCACGACATTGGAGGTAGGTGTCATTGTTCCCCCGCAATACCCCGCTCCCTTGTAGCCTCCGGCCATGTTATACGTATTGGACAGCATACCTGCGCATCCTCCGGACGCATGTACAATCGGCACGGTCCTATGCAATGCCGATAAGGTCACAATGGCCCCGCCGAGAGCACAGGTGAATTTTGCACGGTCAATAAAATTTGCCACTTAATCGCCTCCCAACATTATAATATCTGACTAAATAAAGGAAGAGGCCAGGCAAACATCCTCGAAAGGTTTGTTTACTTAGCCTCCAGTTCTCCGGTCAAGCATTAAATCCACTATTTCCATGTACTTAATATACTTTCAATTCTATGTTCTTGTCAAGAATTATTTAAATGTTTAAATCTATCATCTTCTAAGGTTTTATCATAACCAACTCTCAGTCTCCTTTGTCAGAGAATCTTTATCCCGCCCCAGAGAGGGTTCAATGTGCGCGGCGGAGAATCTTGCACTCTAAGAAATATTTAACGAAGGAGAAATCGTCATGTTCCCTTTAGTAATATTGGCCATAGAAAATGATGATGACAGAGAATACATCACAGAGCTATATGTACAGTATTATTCCATCATGAAAAAGACAGCTTATCAGATTTTACGGAATTACGACATTGTCGATGACCTGATAAACGAGGCCTTTTTAAAACTGATCGAAAAAATTTCAACTTTAAGGGCATTGGAGTGTTGCAAAAGGACCTCTTACATCGTCTATACGATCAGAAACATTTCAATCGACTACATTAAGCACCGTACTGTTGAGACAAAAATGGTATTTATGGGTATGGAGGATGACCTGATGGATTCAATTCCTGACACGGCCAATACACCGGAAGAAATTTCCGCGGCCAAAGAAACCTATGAAGAATTGGGAGCGGCAATCGAAACATTATCAGAAAGGGACAGGGACTTACTGTACTGTAAATACAATCTTGAGCTGAAAGAAAAAGAAATAGCGGAGGTCATGAATATACCGGTAAATAACATACGCCAATACTTGGTGCGGGCCAGACGCAGAGCATTAAAAACGCTTAATGAAAGGGGGCTGCAAAAATGACTGTCAGCCATAATCCTATGGACAAAAATCAACTTCTCGAAGAGCTTGCAGAAATACAGATAAAGCTCGCAATGACAAGCTATGCTGAACGCGACGGACAACGGCTTCTTCAGGAAAACGAAGAACTGAGGAAAGATCCGTTCTATCAGCCTACAGTTGAAGCAAAACGTAAATTTAAGAGGATGATCAATCAGCACTATTACAAGCAAAAAGCAAAAAATATACTGCAGATATTCTCTAGAAACTTAAATAAGACAGCAGTGGTTTTTTCACTTTTGATCGTCTTGCTCTTGACCTCTGCCTTTACCGTCCAGGCTGTGAGGATAAAAGTATTGAACTTATTTATCAGTATGGAAGACAAGTATACGGAAATACGGCTTGAAGACAAAGGGACTATTGTCGGAAATGATCTGCTCATCAACTGGGAGAATGCTTATGCACCCGCCGTTATTCCAGAGGGTTACTCAATCAGCAACCTGACAAATCACCAAAACCTCAAATCAATTGAGTATACAAGCAAAAACGGAGGAATTATTCTGTTTCAGCAAATCGATAAGAATGGAAGCACAAATGTGGATACGGAGAATGCAGAAAAAGTGGAAAAGGTGACTGTCCAAGGAAGAGAAGGGCTTTTAGTGAATAAAGAAGGCCTGATTACTGTGATCTGGTCTAATGATTCCTATGGATTCATTTTACATGCACAGACTGCTGATTTGGGGAATAAGGATGTTTTTCAAATAGCCGAAAGCGTTACTTGGGTAAAATAAATTTTTATTAGGGTGTTGCAAAATCCATTTTCAATCGTTTGTATAAATGAGAAGAAAATTTTTCCAAATAAAATTGGGGAGGGTTTTATTGATGAAGGGAAAAAAGATTGCCGTAGCAACACTGTTAGTCATGTTAACGACAGGCACACCAGTTTATGCCGAAACCAATGCTTCTATTAGTGCCAGAACTGGACAAATTACTCCATACTATGCATATCTCTCTAGAATTGGAGCAGGTCTTTCGATAGAAGGGAACGGATATGCTATTTGTTCAGGGGATATCGTTCTATTTAAAAATTATGATTCAGAAATAACACTTACTCTGCAGCGTTCTAAAAATGGCGTTAGTTGGTCCAATGTCACGTCATGGTCAAAATCTTTTTCGGGCATTGGTTCCCACAGTTTGGAAAAGGGCTATTATGTCAGTCCAGGTTATACTTATCGCATCTTGAATACATCTAAAATTAAAAGCGGCTCCACAATTTTAGAAACCGCTACCTGCTATTCGTCCATAAAAAAATATTAATCGTTTGTAAGCAGAAACAGATATTTGAATACAACATTCAAATATAAGCACCTTCAGATCAAGCAGTACCCGCTAAGTAACATTTGATCTGAAGGCCGTGCCCCTACACAAAATGGTAGGTAATTTTATATTACCACTTGGGGGATATTTGTGAAGGGAGAAAATTAAAGGAGAGGGAATTATTTTTTCTTATCCCATTATCTAAGAAAGACATGAAACAAAAATTGAGGAGGTTTACTGATGAATTACAAAAATAAAATTAAAGCGTTTGCTTCCATAGTCACCATTTGCACTTTAGTTTTGGGAGGTAATGTCTATGCGGCAAATGTATGGGATGGTCTCAATGAAGCGTATACGAAACCCACCATTGGGCAGCAGAAAGCAGCCGAAGAAAAATCAAAATTAGCCGATGAATATTTAAAACAAAAGATCGAAAAGGCCAAAAAAAATTCTGCTGATGTCGGAATAACTGCCACGGGAGGATCAAAAACCAACAGAGTCGGAACTTACAGGCAATCCAAAGGGTATACCTGCGGGCCGGCTTCAGCACGTAACCTTATCAGAGGGTATAATCTAGCCAATGGTGGATCTACCCCATCGGAAGACACTTTGATAGCAGCCTTGGGGACAAAATCCGACGGAACGGGATTCGATGCCACAAAGTGGCAGAACACTTTAAACCAATATGCCTCGGGCAATAATTACACCTTGCAGCAGGGAACCTCGAGCGGCTGGAATAACAGTGTCAGGGCCAAAGTCATTTATACCATTGATAAAACAAACAATTACAATGTAATCGCCGATTTATACCATGGTTCAACTTCTACACCCGTTAATCCTGTTTATGCCAGCGGAGCAAAACACTATATCTGCGTTTATGGTTATAATGACTCAACTCAAAAATATAACATTGTAGATTCCTATTCCCAAGCCCCTCTGCAGTATCAAACAAGCTATACAAATTTGGCTAACTCTACACAACAAAGAGGTATTGTATGGTAAAGAACTCTGCTGAACAAGCAGGAAGGAGATCGACGTTTACGTTGATCTTCTTCCTGACCTTTCTTATCCTGAATTTAACTGGCTGTAACAGCGTGCCGGCAGCCAGGAATGCAACGCCAGCTGAAAAAGAATCTTGGACAGTCGTGGAAGGGGAACAGGGTGCCGTACAAAAAGCCACTAGACAGGATAGTGATATCTTCGCCGTTCCCGCTCAGACTTTTATCAAGTCCAAATTATCCGACCATCTCTTGCTGGCCGTTAAATCCGATCTCAAGGACATTTACACCTATGATGTTGAAAAGCAATCCCTGACCAAGTTCTTAGCCGTTAAAAACAGTGACAAATTTATCAAAAAGATCGTCAGCAATACGGAATGGATCGTCTGGCTGGAAACGGAAGACTTGGTCCTGGATACAGGCAATAAGTCCTTCCAGTGGCAGATGGTAGGCCACAATGTCCGCAACGGCGAAGAGATCATTCTCGACCAAAGCTCCTTCCGGTCTAATGACTACGATATTCCTTTACCTGTGAACTATACTCCAGATGACATGGCGATTTCCAAAGAAAACAAAGTGGTTTACTGCCGGACAGACATCGAAGACTCCAAAATAATCAGCGAAGTCATCCTCTATGATTTAAATGCCAAGAGTAAAAGCGTTATTGTCAAAGCCGGCGATGTTCATGACGAACTGATTGCTACCTGCGGGATCTACGGTGATTCGATCGTCTGGAACAAGTTTTATGGGCCGGACGGCACGGAACAAAGACTTACCTGGACTCTATACAGCGATCTCTACCTGTACAATCTTAGAACGCAAAAAACAGAGCGTTTGACAGTCAATGATTATTACTATGACCCCTGCCTGTATGAAAACAGAATGGCCGCTATCCATATTCCGCTGAAAGAAGAGGGTATGGATGCCTGTAATACGGAGATCGTCATGGCGAATCTGGAGGATAAGACAATCAAGACCGTTGTAGATGAGAACTCTCCCTGTTATGACGTAGTAGAAAATCAAATGGTCAGGCATCAACCGAGAATAAACAACCGGTATATCAGTTGGTATAATAATGCAGGCAGCGGCAGGTTTATTTTCGATTACCAAAAGAATCAATTTCTCGAAGTCTATGACGGCGCTACCGATACCCCAGACAATACCATGACCATCTGGGAAATGTTTGACAATTACGTAATGATGTATATTAACAATGATGACAAGGAGAAAAGCAAAACGTTAATGATTGATATGCGTGAGATCTGATCTGAAAAGTGTGTTCCTGAACAAAATGGCAGGTACAATAAAACAAAACCCTGTGGGATAGATAAAAATACATCCGGCCAGACTGAAGATTTCTGCGAGAGAGAAAAAAGTTTATGAAAAGAAACATTGTAAAATATTTATTTTTAGCGTATGTTATTCTGGTCGTCGTCATTACGCTATTTCTTATTGTTCCTGTTTTTGTTATCAACTCAGGATCTATCTCCTATAATCTTACACCTTTTTCTTTTTTCATTAACGACGGATTTAACTCGGTCAAATCTATTTTTTTATCGGTATTAGACATCAACGATTAATTTTTGTTATAACTTTTAAAGGCTTTTTTTATAATATCCTTGTTTTGTCCATTGGGTTTCTTATTGCCGGCGTTAGACCGGAAATATAGCTCGCTAAAAAGAACGATAGCCATTAGTTTTCTATTCTCCTTATGTATTGAAACCTTACAGTTGCTCATCATGGTGGTGACACCGACATCATGGAGAGTTTTTGATGTTGACGATATTATAGCAAATACACTCGGGGGAATAACCGGGCTTTTCTTCTACAACAGACTTCTCTCTTTATTCTTGATTAATTGCGTTGGAAAAGGACGGCACAAATGAACTATCCAAAGAAAATAAATGTATTGACCAAAATAATGCTGATTTTGTTTCTGCTCATGATCGGGTTCAATACCGCACTTCAATTCTTCTTAACAATAAAGGGAACGGGCATATCCATTTTAGACATATACGCCCAATCCCTGCCCCAAAAAGATACCAAAGAAATAGAATACACTGATACCTATTTCGTGGAAACGAAGAGCTATTTTGAAAAACAGGAAAGAGGACAATGCGCCGGTTTCTCGTCTGCTTATGTTCTGAGAACCTTTGGGGAAGAAATAAGCGGACGGGAAAATTACCGGCAGCTTAATCATAAGTTTTCCAATGGTTATGTAATGCCGCAAGCACTTATAGAGATTTTTAATCAATACGGCCATCATGCAGAAATGCTGCACGGCGATTTGAAACACCTGAAAACAAGACTAAACGAAGGAAATCCGATTATTGTTCTGATTGGGCATTTTACCAGCTGGCAGCACTATGTAACAGTTGTCGGATATGATGAAGAAAATATTTTTCTCTATGATTCCAACATGGATACAGATCATACCAATGGATATAACAGAACAATGACGAATACGGAGTTTTTATCTCAGTGGGAAAATGAAATCCCGTTGTTTGAACAAATTTATTTTGTTGTTTCAGAGTAAGTTAAGAAACCAAAACTGCTTCGTTGATCGGTTGACTCTCTCCCATCAATCAAGGCACTGTCTTTTCTTGCGGTTAATGTTAGACAAATGATTGTAAATCATATTTGACGGTCGGTTAATTTAAATTGAAGGTATATAACTGGTGCTGGCTTTCACCGCCTTTAAGGAGTGTTGCCAGAAAAACGCTGTTTTGATCGGGTGAAAACCCAGCCGAAACAATAAGCTCGGTTGAGTTATGGATAACATGTCGCTGATCGGTTAAGTAATCATAGCAGATCAGCTTTTCCTCTTTCGATTCATTCTCCTTTACAGCATAGACAATTTGCTGATCCGAGATATCCATCAAGGTAACGTTTCCATTCTCTGAAATAAATTTAGGTTCTTTTTCCCCCGTACTGCTGATGAGTGCAAACGTATCTTTACGCTCGCCGAGGATATGGATAAGAATATCCGTATTATTCGGGAGAAAACGGCAATACAGCAAATCAACCCATCCATCCGGGTACTGGAAGTCTTTCCCTCCGGTCAATGTTTGTTTTTTCATGGAATCTCTGTCTATCATACAAATATCGCTGCGGCCATTGGCAATATACAGTAACTTAGCATTGTCTTTGGACCAGGATAGGCTGGCGTATTGAGAAGACGTATCAATTTTTTTGCTCTCTTTCAATTGATTATTCGCGATATAAAGGCCATCTTTCCGTACTCCCGCTAAATATCCCATATCCGATGAATAACGTATGAAGTTATCTTCCGCTTTTTTTCTATACTCATCAACCAGAGACAAACCGGCTCTGTCATAGAAAAAAGCCCTTTCCCAATTCTGATAGCCAATGATTTTATCATTAATTAAAATTTGATCTTCATAACCTGTAGAAAATTGACCTTCATACAAAACTTTGCTGTTTTTTGTGTCTAAGTTGTAAGAAATGATTTTCGAATGCTCATTTTCTTTATTATCGCCAAAAACAAGTAAAACATTGGTGTCATCATACCATAAGCTTTTAGCCATGGTGAACGATTGTCCAGGGTCAAAAGATATTTTTTTCTCTTTGAAATTCGCCTTATTTTTCCCTTCCATTTCTGCTTGATTTCCGCAAGCAGTTAAACCAAAAATCAGAAAAATTGCCATAAAGCAAACGTATATTTTTTTCATTACATCCCTCTCGAATCATGTTTTTTACGCTTATGTCTTACTTCCCCTCATTGTATACTCAAATAATAGAAAAAAGGAGGGATGATTCCTTAAATTTTTATTAATTTTTTCTAAATTCCAGACCGAAATACGGGAGGTTAATTTAAATTGAAGGTATATAACTGCTCGCTTTCACCGCCTTTAAGGAGTGTTGCCAGAAAAACGCTGTTTTCATCGGGTGAAAACCCAGCCGAAACAATAAGCTCGGTTGAGTTATGGATAACATGTCGTTGATCGGCTAAATAATCATAGCAGATCAGCTTTTCCTCTTTCGATTCATTTTCATTTACAGCATAGACAATTAGATGGTCGGAGATACCCCCCCATGTCGTTATACTGCCATTTTCCGGAAATAATTTAGGCTTTTTGGCTCCTGTGCTGTCAATTATCGCAATCGAATCATTATTCTCACCCAGAATATGCACAAAAATATCGGTATTGTTCGGCAGGAAGTAGCACCACATTAACTCGACCCATCCATCAGGGCACTGGAAGTCCTTCCCTCCGGTCAATGTTTGTTTTTGCAGGGAATCTCTGTCTATAATATTAATATTGCTGCCACTATTTGAAATATACACTAACTTAGCATTGTCTTTGGACCAGGATAGGCTGCTGTATTGAGAGGAAGTATCAATCTTTTTACTCTCTTTTAATTGATTATTCGAGATATAAAGGTCATCTTTCCGTACTTCGGCCAAATATTCCATGTCCGATGAGTAGCGTATGAAGTCAACTTCGGATTTTTTTGTATAGTTATCGGTCAGAGACAAACTGGCTCTGTCATAGAAAAAAGCTTTTTTCCAATTTTGATAGCCAATTGTTTTCATTAACTAAAAGGTGATCTTCAGATCCTGTAAGCAACTGACCTTCAAACAAAACCTTGCTGTTTTTTGTCTCTAAATTGTAAGAAATGATTTTTGAATGCTCATTTTCTTTATTATCGCCAAAAACAAGTAAAACATTGGTGTCATCATACCATAAGCTTTTAGCCATGGTGAACGATTGTCCAGGGTCAAAAGATATCTTTAGGTCCGTATTCCCGTTTTCTTTTGTGTTGCTATTAACTACCTTTTCATTTCCACAGGCAGTTAAACCAAAAGCCAAAAGGATTATAATAAAACAACGATATATTTTTTTCATTTCATACTTCCTTTGCTGAATTGATTTAATAATTATCAAACCCCAAATCTCACCTCCCTTCGTTTATCCCTTCACTCAAATAAACGAAAAAAGGCGACTATTGTTACACTTAGCATGGGAAATTTTTCATTATTTTTTCTTAATACTTTCAGCCATCTTAATCATTTCCGCCTTATCCGCTTCTCCTATCAGGGAAAGCAGATAGTCTTCCTTCCAGACAATACTCACAATCCCTTGTTTTTCGGATAAAAGTGCATTACTACTATGAATCATGATAGTTTGGACAGTTGCACCTTCTGTATCTATTCTCAGGTCTGTATTGCCGCTAAAATATTGATTGAATTCAATAGTATGTCCTTTCTCATTTTTATAGTTAATCGTGCTCACCAGATCGCTTTCTTCAATTTCATCAATTGTAAAACCGGAGGGAACATCATTGGGAACATATCCGTTCCAATCCTGCGGTATGTGCGTGTCAGTTTGTTTTAATCGGTCGTTATTCTCATCCTCCGTCTGAATGCTGGTATATTGATTTTGGATATCGAGAATGATATTTAACGCTTTCACTCTGAAGGCCTGAACACTGGCCACCACGATTGTGAAGCTTCCTAATAAGACCAAAAGAAAAATCGCTGCTTTGGGTACAGACCGGACAATTGTTTTTCTTATTTTGTCCCATCTTTCTTTTCTCTCACAGCAGGCAATGATCTTTTTCATTTTCCGGTTAAATTCGGGCGGAAGGGTAAATTCGGAATCTGCATCATCTTCAGCCGGATATTCGGCCAATATGTTAGCAGCATGACAGGCTGCGGCATATTCGTAAAGCGCTTCCAGCATTTTTTCTTCGGCTTCAGCTTTCGCCGTTTCCTTTTCATCCACGGTTTGTTCCCCCCTCTTCCTGGGCTAATAATTTATTCAAGCTTTTTCTGGCCCGGTGAAGGCGGGTCCTGGTATTCTCCGGGGTAAGATTTAAAAGCCGGGAGATTTCCTCGTTGGTATACTGATAGGAGTATTTCAGAGAAAGAATGTCGGCATAGGGCGGGTACAGTTTCTTCATTTTCTCTGCTACTCCGGTCAAAATTTCATTCCTGATTAAAATCTCTTCCACACTTGGTCCGGGGTCCGATAAATCTTCTTCAGGTGTTTCCGTCAAAATACCGGACTGTTTTTTTCGTTGACGGTAAATATCGATCGCAGTGTTTCTAACAATGATAACGAATAAGACCCTTATTTTGTTACAGTCAATGTTGAAGATCTTATCAACATGATTCAAAATATTGATAAAGGCTTCCTGAACAGCGTCCTGAGCCAGATGTTCATCATTTAAAATTCTCTTTGCCACCTTATACATCAAGGAAACATGTTCTTGATACAAAGCTTCCAGCCTGCTGCGGTCTTCTTTATTTTGGATGGCAGCAAAAATAATCAACATACACTTTTTCACTCTTTCATATTAAAATATGACATTTTATTTATTTCTTCCTGAATTCTTTTTTGGGCAAGTTATTAACCTATTGCCCGGTAAAAAAGAAAAATTTTAGGATTTTTAGATAATTATAGCATATCCTGCTTTTTACAGCTTCCAGCTTGAAAAAGAATTGTTGCTGTAATATGTGTTGCAAAAAGTAATCAATGTTGTCTATATAGTATTGATTTAGCCGAAAAAAGGGAGCGTAACGAAACTTCGTTTCGCCACGCTCCCTGGGCTGATTTTAGTTACCGTCCTGTCTGTCTCGAGTAATCTAGAAGGGAAAAATAGATCTTTGCGGTTAGGTAAGATTATATTTATTTTCTATTGATGAGTAATAGTCGTAACTGTCGCTTTCCATATTGGTTGTTTACCTGGCGGTCTGGATGGTATTGCCTAAAGTGAAAACGGCCAGCCGGTTGTTAAAATTCCGGATGACGGGAACGGAAGCGAACAACCTGCCCCTGAAAGAGTGTTTTTTCATTTCGCAGTTGAAACTCTTTTCTTCAACAAGCTTCAGGCCGGTGCAGAGTTTTTCGACTTCCTTTCCCGACTTCACGCCCCATTGAAAGGTTGCCTGCGTGCTTTTGACCGTATCGTGCATCCTGCTGCTTTTTGCTGAAAAGGGTGGCATCAGCTCCGCCAGCAGAATGACGTCGGCAAAATTGTCCCGGATAATCTGTAAAAGCTGACTGACTGCTTCTTCAGTAAAATACATGAGTACACCTTCAATCACGATGATGGTTTTCCCGTCTTTGTTGATCTCCCGGGGCCAGGAGGGATCCAACGCCGATTTGGCAATCAGATGCACTCTCTCCTGTTTGGGGAAAAATTTCCTGCGGGCGGAGATCACTTCGGGAAAGTCCAAATCATACCAGGTCAGCCTCCCGTTATCTACCCTGGAGAACCGGGCATCAAAACCGCAGCCGATGGAAATGCAAACGGCCTGGGGGTATTTTTTTAAATAGTGCTTGATGGCTTCGTCAAACAGAATGGTCCTGGCCACAACGCCCTCGTGACTCATAAATTTATCATATTTGGCAGTGTCCATGTTCAGTTTCTCCATGATCTCTACAGCCTTGAAATCACGGATCCTGGGTTGGGGCCGTTTGGTTTCGCTGGCCTTGATGGTCAAAGGAATGAGCAGGGTCTCCTGCACTCCGTCCAAAGAAATCATTTACACCTTCCTCCTCTCTTATCATCCGTCGTCACCCGGCGGCCCGGGCGTTCCCATCCAGCTTCCAGCCGATGGATTTTTCCCGCATCCCGATGAAGTCGGCGTACATCCCGCCTTCCGCCATCAGCTGCTCATGTGTTCCCCTCTGAATGATTTTCCCGCCGTCCAGCACCAGGATCTGATCGGCATGCCGCACGGTTTTCAGCCTATGAGCGATCATAATCACGGTCTTGCTGCGGGTCAGCTCGGCAATGGCCGCCTGCAATTGATTTTCATTTTCCGGGTCCACATTGGCGGTCGCTTCATCCAGGATAATAATCGGAGCGTCCTTCAGGATAGCCCGGGCGATAGCGATACGCTGCTTTTCACCGCCAGAGATGGTGGCCCCGCCTTCGCCGATTACAGTGTCATAGCCGTCCGGCAAAAGCATGATAAAGTCGTCGCAGCAGGCTTTTTGAGCCGCAGCACGGATTTCTGCCAGACCGGCGCCAGGTTTGCCGAATTTGATGTTGTTGGCGATGGTGTCGTTAAAAAGATAGACGTTCTGGAACACCATGCTGAAGTTTTGCAGCAGACTGTCCAGCGTATAATCCCGCACATCCCTGCCGCCCAGAGTGATGCTGCCGCGGTCCACATCCCAGAAGCGGGCCATCAGGTTGCACAAGGTTGTTTTGCCCCCGCCGGAGGGGCCGATGACGGCTGTCGTGGTGCCGGCCGGGATGACAAAGCTCACATCGTCGATGATTTTGCGCTCGCCGTAGGAGAAGCTGACCCCGCTGCCCTCAATGCCCCAGCCGGTTGGAACGATGTGCTTCCCCCTTTCATCCATGAGCGGGGTCCGGCGGATTTCCTCCACCCTGTCCATGGACAGGTCAATGACCCGGAGCAAAGCGGACATGCTGCCCGCTGTTTCCAGCTGGCTGTAAATGATGAAGGAAGAAACCACAACCAGCAGGCAGACCGAGAGTTCCATCGCCCCTGCCAGATAAAGCCAGACAGCGGCGGCGACCAGTACCACACTCATCCCTTTGAGGATCAGGCTCTGTAAAAACATAAACGGAATAAAAGCGATCTCCAGACCCACGTTTTGTTTCTCGCACTCGTCAATGGCCCGGTCCATGGTCTTATGGGCATTATCCGCCAGGTTAAACGCGCGCACCACGCTCATCCCCTGGGCATATTCCAGTACGGCCCCCACCAGTGAGGCCTGAGCCGCCACCCGGGCGGGAGATACCCGGCGCGATTTCTTCTGCATCAGGGCATTGACACCGATAAAGAGCAGGATGCCTGCCACCACGATGAACCCGATCCGCCAGTCAAAGAAAATCAGCATCAGGGTAACCACCGCGGCGTAGATATAGCCGTGCACGGTTTTATCCATAACGCGAGGGGCGATGTCCTGCAGATCTTCCATGGTAGAAGTGACGGCTGCCGTGATGGTCCCCAGGCTGTTGTCATTGAAATAACCCATGGGCATGTATTTCATCCGGTCGCCGATTTCCGTCCGCTTGTCGGCACACAGGTAAAAACTGCCCTCCGCTTCCGCCATGGTGGATCTGTGCCGGGTCCAAATACAACCCAGCATGCTCACCAGCATGATGCCGAAAGAGCTCCAGGCTGTAGCGGAGCTCACCTGTCCCTCGACCAGGGCCTTAAGGACGACAAAAATGGCCAAAATCTGCATGGCATGAAAGATGGAATGAATAAAGGCAAAGACGATCCCCAGCTGCATCCTGCCCCGGCGCGGGCCGGCAAATTGAAAAAACTTGCGAATGACTCCCAACATGATATTCCCTCCTTTTGCCGCTCCTTGCCATCCATGGCAGCGCGGCATTTGTCCCTCCTTGAACTTTAGGCCACGTCTTTGGCACTGATATGCGCCTGCCACATCTCCTGATAAAGCGGGCAGTCTGCCAGCAGTTCTTCATGCCGGGCGCAGGCGGCCACCCTGCCCCGGTCAATGACCGCGATCTGGTCGGAATTGGTGATGGTGGAGAGGCGGTGGGCAATGACGATCAGGGTCTTTCCCGCCACCAGCCTGGCGACGGCAGCCTGAATCACCGCCTCATTTTCCGGGTCGGTATAGGCCGTAGCTTCATCCAGAATAACAACGGGAGCATTCTTCAGCATGGCCCGGGCAATGGCAATCCGCTGGCGCTCCCCACCGGAAAGATGCCCGCCGGTGCCGCCCGCAACCGTATCATACCCATGCTCCAGCCCCATGATAAAATCGTGGCAGCCGGAGGACCTGGCGGCGGCCCTGACTTCCTCGTCCGTGGCGGAAGGGCGGCCCAGGCGCAGGTTTTCCAGTACGGACAGGTCGAAGAGGTAGTTGTCCTGGGCCACATAAGCAATCAAGTCCATCAGCTGTCCGGCAGGGATATTTTTGACGTCTGTCCCGCCTATGGCAACAGAGCCTCCACTCACGTCCCAGAAGGAGGCGATCAGCTTGGCAATGGTACTTTTACCGCCGCCGGAGGGACCGACCAGGGCGGTTACCGAACCGGCAGGGATATTCAGGTTCACCCCATGCAGGACTTCCGTGCCGTCATAGCCGAAGAAAACTTCTTTCAGGGCAATATCCGTCCCCTGCAGGGAAGCCCGGGTGGCGGGACGGATTTGCTCCGGCTCATCCAGGACTGCGCCGATATCGTCCATGACGGTACCGATTTTGGCAATATCGTCAGTGTAATACATGGCGGACAAAAGCGGCGCCATAATCCCCAGCGCCAGGATCACGATGGTAATAAAGGTCGGGGCGGGCAGGCTGCCGTTCAGATAGAAAATACAACCGATGGGCAGGACGCCGATAAGGACCGCGGGCCAAATGCCCAAGCCCATGGCAAAATAGGCCTGGCACTGGCGCATCCAGTCCAGACCGTAATTGGCGTTGGCCCTGACCGCATCGGCAAACTTTTGATAAGAAGTCGCGGATTGTCCGAAGGCCTTGATCACTTCGATGCCGCCCACATATTCCACCGCGGTGGCGTTCATGTGCTTGCCCACCGCCATATATTCCCCGAATTTTTTCTCATAGTCCTTCATCATGCCCATATAGCACAGGGCACCGATAGGCAGAGTGATTAAAGAAATCAGCGCCATGCGCCAGTCCAGCACAAACAGATAAAGAATAATGGCGAAAGGAACCAGCAGGTTGGAAGTCATTTCCGGAAGCACATGGGCCAGAGTGGGCTCGATGCTGTCCACTTTTTCCACCATAGTGTTTTTGATTTTGCCTGATGGCGTATTCAGCACATAACCCATGGGCACCCGGGTCAGCTTGGCGGCAATCCGCCGTCTGACCTCGGAAATCACGGCAAAGGTCGCCTTGTGGGAGAGGGCAGTCGAGAGGTTGTGCAGCAGCACCCTGCCCAGAAACCCCAGGGCCGCCACAGCGCACCACAGCAGGAAATAGGAAAAATCCCGTTCTCCCGCGATGAGCCGGATAACAATGCGGGATACCGCAAAATAGGGAATCAGGCCGCAGGCTACGCCCAGCACGGCGAGGACGACCGCGGCGATATAATTTCCCTTGTGCGGTTCGGCAAATTCCGCCAAACGTGCCAGCCCTTTTTTCTTTTTCGGTTTCTCCATGGATAACACTCCTTTCATTTGCGTAAATAAATGACTGATCCCTGAATAAGTGATTGAATTGTTGTGATCTTGGTTTTTGATTTTTGAAGAAACTGAATCTGAACGGCCCCTGTTAGAAATGTCTAACTTTAGGAGGAAAAATTTTTACCGCTGTTAAAGCCCCAAAATTTGAAACCAGCCGGCCGTGTAGAATTCCTTCAGACCGTTGAGATACCCCGCAGCCTTTTCTTTAGGCATATCGTGGACCACAATTTCAAACAACCCGGAAAAAAACGAATTCACCAGAATATGAATCAGCGGCTCCTCTACCTCGCGCACCTGCTTCCCTTCCCGGCGCATAACCTCGACAAAGCGGAAGGTAGACTGCATTTCAATCTCGACCATCTGATCCAGGAAGGCGTTATAATCCGGGCCGGCTGAACGGCAAATCAAAAGCTTGAACGCATCGTAATGACGGTAGATATGCTCCATCATCCAGTCCATCCCTTCATGGGAGGTTTGAATCATTTCCGCCTCCTGCCTTTGGGGCGGAAGGGCGGCGAATCCCTCCTGGATGGCGGCAAACTGATCCAGTATTTCCCGGGCAGGCCCAGATACCAGGGCGTCAAACAGAGCTTTTTTATCGGGAAAATAACCGTAAATCGCGCCGGTCGTCACCCCAGCGGCTTTGGCGATCGCCCGCAGGGAAGCCCCTTCAAACCCTTTTTCCAAAAATTCGTCCCGTCCGCACTCCAGGATATTTTGCCGAGTATCTTCAGCCATTTTATTCTGTCCTCCAAAAATATAACAGCGTTATATAACAATGTTATCTTAGCGCTGTGCTTTTATTTTGTCAAGAACTATTATTGGAAGGCCGATGTAACGTTTATGCTTTCAATTTTTCCCTGCACTTCTTCTCCCCTGATAAATCAAGTTGAGCAAAGTAAACATTACAATCGCAAGAATCATAAAATATTGATGGTCTGTATCCATAGAAAAAGCAAATACAGGGAATGTTTCCACGACCAGGAGTGAGCGAAAAGCCTTATCCCTCAAATTTTCAAGAAAAGTCTTTTGAATAAAATGAACTAACACCAATGGGGACATGATCATCTTTGAGCAACTAACTCCGGCTGAAATCGGGCAAAATTTGAGAACAGATTTGATTTAACCATTCCTTTTCATTCAGATCATTGCTGAGCAGACCCATAGCTTTCTGCTGTTTCAAGTAAGTGGAGATATTCTCCTTGGCATTCCTGACCCCGGGCATCCACATATAATCTTCGGCAGTCTGCACAATCTGATTGGCATCGCCCTCAACATATTTTTTCTCCCTTACCAGCTCTAATGCCTCGCTCTGATTTTCAGACATCCATTGGGCCCCTTTAAGCCAGGCCCGAATCAAAGCAAAGGCCTGCTCAGGCCGTTCATTCAGGAAACCGCCTTCCAGCCCGACAAAGCTGGCATAGAAATGCCGGTAGGCGCCTAAGCTTTGATCATTAGTTTCGCTTGAACTGCCGAACAATACCCGCAGGTCCTTATTTTCTTCTGCTGTTTCCGGATCTGCCTGCTCAGGGATACTGATTGCATCCACTTCTCCTTTGAATAAAGCGTCTTCCAACTGATCACTGCTGTAAATTTTCCACTGAATATCTTTTTTCAGGTCCAAGCCCGCACTTTCTAATACAGAGGATCCAATCACCATCCCTGCGTTGCCCTCGGCATCTGTTCCGATCGTCTTTCCCTTTAAATCTTTTACTGAAGTCAAGCCTGATTTGGCGGCTGAAACAATCTGGACGCATTCGCTGTGCAAGCCCGCCGCGAGCTTAAGATCAAGCCCTTGCTCCAAAGCCTTGAATATTCTGTAATCACAGGTTAGACCGTGAATTTCCCGCCGGGACAACTGCTGTATTGAAGAGGGGAAATCCGCTTTGACCAATTCCACCTCAAGCCCGCTCTCCTTAAAATACCCGTTTTCAGCCGCAACGAACAGAGGAGCCTCATAGACCTCTCCCTGGTAAGCGATCCTGATTTTTTGCCCCGACTCACCGGCTTTCGGAACATTGCACCCGCTCACGAGAAGCATTCCTGCAATCAGGAGAAAGCCGATCAGGAATAACCTGGAATTTTCCAAAAACTTCAAAGCGCTCCACCTCTCATAAGGTCGTTCATTGTCTTAGTATTCACTGTTCAAAAATTCTTCAAATCCAACCCTGATGATCTTTTTTTCCGCCAAGCCCATCAGAAGGTCTACCCCCAGGCCTAACAGGGCAATCACAGTTGCTGAAGCAAATATCCTCAAGATGTCGTAATTCTCCTGGCTGTTGAGGATCAGCCAGCCCAGACCCGAACTGCTGCCCATCATTTCCGCGGCAATCAGCATGAAAAAGGAATAACCCGCACTGAGCCTCAGACCCACGAATATGGCCGGTCCGGCGCTGGGCAGCACGATTTTATAAAAAAGACTCAGTCTGTTTAACCCAAATCCCCTTGCTGCTTTTAACAGGTAAGGGTTAGTATTCTGGATGCCTGAGATCGTACTGAAAATGATCGGCCAGATACATACCCAGGCAATAATGCTTACTTTGGTGGCTTCTCCTATACCCAGAAATAACATGATGAGATGAAAAAGAATAAAAGGATTGGTCTGGGAAAAAAACTCCAGTAAGGGACCCAAAGCAAGCTGCAGCCTTTTAAACCATCCCCCCAGCAGGAAGCCGAGCGGAATCCCAATCACCATAGCAATAAGAAAACCAAGGAAAGCCCGGAAGATACTGATCTCCATATGCTTGAGCAAGACCCCGTCCATCAGCATCTCCCAGGTTTTTCCCAGAACCTTTGTCACCGGCGGGATAAAAAGGGGATTAACCAGTTTTAATCTGCTGACCGTTTCCCAGACCAACAAGAATACCGCGATGGAAATGTATTTAGAAAAAGGCGCCGTTATACGCTTCATCTCTTTTCTCTCCCTTGCACCCGGTTGGTTATCCCTAAATCTGTCCGGAGCATTCATTTTAAAAGCTGCTCCCGCCCCGGTACATTTGCAAATGATCATGATTCTCCACGGAGTTCAGCTCGTCATTAGCTTTTTTAACCTGTTGGGCACCAACCGCCAAAACAGCCAGAACAGCCAGGACCAGTACGGTCGTTTGCATTCTGTTCAAGTGCTTGGGCTTTTTTGTTCCTATATTCAGGTGGAAAACATCATAGGCTTCTTTCCAAAAAAACACCCTGTTCTGCAGAAAATATAAACATCTGTTTAAGATTACCCCCAGAATTACAATACATAAAGATGCCGCATAAATCCTGGGAATATGGTAGTTCATGGCCGAATTGTGCATCAGCCAGCCCAGCCCCGCACTCGCCCCGATCATTTCCGCGGCGATCAGCATAAAAAAGGACATTTCCACACCGACCCTGATCCCGCTAAAAACCGAAGGGGCCGCCGCAGGAAGGAGGACTTTGATCAACAGCTCCTTCCTGGAGGCATTCATGGCCGCAGCAGTCTTGATCAGAACCGGATCGACGGTTTTGACCCCATTAAGAGTATGGAACAGGACAGGCCATACACAAACCCAGGCAATTACGGCAATCTTGGCACTTTCACCGATCCCGAAGAAAAGGATAAAAACAGGCATCAGAGAAAAAGGATTAACCTGGCCCAGCAGCCTGAATAACGGATTCAGAGCTTCCCTCAGGGATGGGAACCATCTTCCCAGTATAAATCCCAAAGGGAGGGCAATCAAAGTCCCCGCGATTAATCCGTTAAGGGTCCTCCAAAGGCTGACCATGATATGGGTAAACAATCCTCCCTTAACCCAAAGTTCCCCCACACTTTGCAATACAACCGAAAGGGACGGGACAAATTGTTGATCAAGCCAGCCGAGAGAAGGGGCAATCTGCCAAAGGAGCAGAAAAATTGCCATCCCAATATATTTATTGAACAGAAAACCTATTTTCTTTTTTGTCAGCTCCATGAAATAACCGCCTTTGCCCGCCAAAAGAGAGGATCGGAGGCTCCCGAAAAATCGGGTTTATCACACTCCCTTTTGCCCATTGCCGTGATGCCATTTAAACTCATTACTTTTTCGTTTCGTTGCCATACTGTTCAAAAACATGAACCACCAGGTCACTGGCTTTTACCTTGCCTACAGGAATGACTTTATTGTCTTCCAACTGTTTAATCCAAGGAATGAGATCATTTTCATCGATCGTTGTATCGTCCGCATACCAGTGATTACCGGTTACAGGAATTCCAATGGCATCCGAGACCCACTGGGCCACCTGATCGGGATGTTCATCGGCATATTTCTGGCCCTTGCTGATGGCCCTGACAAAGCGTTTTACCGTATCAGGATTTTGATTAATAAAATCTTCGGTGAAATAATAGGCGGTCAGTCCGGCCAGCGATCCCAGCCCTGTTTCAAAAGAATCGGCAATCCTTATCGCCCCGGCATCCTCCATGCCCTTATAGAATGGGGGATGGACAGGCGAGACATCGACCAGTCCCTGTTTCAGGGCTTGAATAGCCTGGATATCCGGCATCGTCACCCACTCGATTTTATCTTTTGGAATGCCGTATTTATCAAACAGAGTGTTGGTCAGGAAGTCCGTGCAAGTATTTGTGGTGATGATGGAAAACTTAATCTTGCCCGGGAAATTTTTCAGGTCGGCGATACTTTTGATTTCCGGGTGTTTGGTCGGATTCACAAAAAACCACATGTGGCGGAATTTCGGGTCAACACTCTCATCAGGTTCAATAATTCCCCTGCTGACCCCTTTCAGCTTGGCTCCCCCTGCCACCGCAACGGCCAGCTGATTCGGATGGACCGAAGCGACATCATTGTTGCCGTTGATGATAGACGGAATCTGCTGGTTTGGCTGCAATTCACCGGTAAATACCAGTTTAATCCCTTCTTCTTTAAAATAGCCCAGCTTATCAGTCACCAGCCAGGGAGCAAGCGAACAATCCTTCCTGGTCCAGGTCTTGAGGACCGTTAACCCTTCATCATTTCCCGCTGCCGCCTGACCGCCGCCGACAGTAGCCGTGACTTCAGACGGAGTCTGTTCGATCGTCCTCCCTCTGTAGGCCCCTATGGCGATACCTGCAATAACTACCAAAGAAACCGCTATAATTGCAATCGTTTTCCCTTTTTTTTCGAGCGACATCAATGTTACCCCCTTTAATGGTTTTATCTTTATCTTTTTCTTTCTCTGCAAATCGGTGCCCTGTTTACTCTATTCCCGATAGTTGATCTTAGTTTTCATCCCGTAATCCCCCTTCCCATTGATCATCATCAAAATCTTCAATCGGTTATTTTCGTTTCTTTTAAAAAGAAACAGAATCTTTCCACTTGACGATTTTTCTCTCCAGAAGTCTGAACAATCCGTTAATAACTAAGCCAAGCAAGGATATAACCACCGTAGCCGCATAAAGTACGGGGATCTGGTAATTGGTCTGGGCATTCCAGACCAGCCAGCCTAAGCCTCTGCTGGCCCCGATCATTTCAGCGGCGATCAGCATGAAGAAAGCTATTCCGGAGCTCATCTTAATTCCTGTGAAAATATAGGGAAGGGAAGATGGGAAAACTACTTTACGAAATATGGTCAGCCTCTTGGCACCCATTGACTTGGAAGACTTGATCAGGAGCGGGTCAACCTCTCTAACCCCAGTAATGGTATTGAAAAGAATAGGCCAGAGGGATACCCAGAAAATCATCGTCACCTTAGAAACCTCACCTATTCCCAGAATAAGAATAAATATGGGGAAGAGTGAGAAAGGATTAAACTGCCCCAAAAAGAACAGGACCGGCTTGACAATTCTTTCAAAGGTTTTGAACCCGCCTCCCAGCAAAACACCTAAAGGTATGCCGATGATAATGGCAAACAGGAAACCTAAAACCGTTCTTTCCAGACTGACCAGAATATGCCCGAAAATCAATCCGTCTTCCGCCAAGCCGATAAGGGTGGTGATGATGGTCGAAGGCGCGGCCACAAAATTCTGATTGATCACATTTGTCCGGCACCCTATTTCCCATAAAATCAGAAATGAGATCACTGAATAGCTTTTGGTCAATTGCGCCGGGATTCTGCCTAAGGATATTTTTTTATCTGCCATTTTATCTCCTTTCATTCCAAACAATCATACAAAGCGTAATTTTGCCTAATCTAAATATCCACATCTTCTTTCCAGGTGATGACGGATGATTCGATCAAGGCAATCAAATAATTGATCGCATAGCCAAGCAAGGCAATGACCAGGACCCCTACAAAAAGGCGGGGAATCACATTATTATTGGAGGAGTTATAGATCAGCCACCCCAAGCCGGCGCTCGAACCAAGCATTTCTGCCGCAATAATCATCAGAAAAGAAGTCCTCGCCCCCATCTGCAGCCCCGTGAAAATGGAACGGGCCGCCCCGGGCAAGATTACCTTGGCAAATATGATGAGCTTCCCGGCGCCCATGGATCTTATACTTTTGATTAGGAGAGGATCGACATTTTTTACTCCGGATATGGTATTGAAAAAGACTGGCCAGATCGCGGACCAGAAAATGATGGCCAACTTGGCCGTCTCTCCGATTCCAAAGGCAAGAATAAAGATCGGGAAAAGAGAGAACGCATTAATCTGGCCGAAAATATTCAATAAAGGATGAAGAAAAACCGTTACTTTGGGGAACCACCCACCAAGGATAAAGCCGAGCGGTACCGCTACCCCGATTGCCATTAATAGGCCGACTAAGACTCTGAACAGGCTAGTCGTGGTATGAATGAACAGATCGCCGGTTATGGAAATCTTATAGGCCTCAACCAGGATATCAGAAGGGGGCGGGATAAACTGGGGATCGATCCAGCCCAGGCTGGGTCCTGCCTGCCAGACAGCAAAGAACAGGATAAAACCATAATAATCGATGAACTTTTCATGGATTGCCCGTATCGTATTCTTAATCATAATTTTCCCCTTTTTAAGTGGAATGCCTGAAAATATGGAAAGCCTGAAAATAAAAGAGGTTAAATGCCCTTTTCAATAAAAAACATTTAACCTCCGGTTGATCCAGTCAGTTAAATTTAAGTTTATTTAATTGGTTCTGTTGATTAAAGTACCGTACTTGAAGAAATTTCTTCAGCAAGATCAATGCTGTCTTGTTTTTCATTCTTATTAATCTCAGACTGACCATTGTTTAATGATTCCCAGACCTTATGCCTGATCCAGCTGAATTCCGTAGAAGCTTTTAGATCGCCCACCCGTCTGGGTCTTGGCAGTTTAATCTCGATGATCTCTTTGATTGTGCCCGGATTTACACTCATTACGGCGACTCTGTCGGCAAGGGCTACCGCCTCATCAATGCTATGGGTTACAAAGATAATGGTTTTGCTTGTCTCCTCCCAAATTCTGAGAAGCTCATCCTGTAACGCCTCCCTGGTCTGAGCGTCAACAGCGGCAAATGGTTCATCCATCAGCAACACTTCAGGATCATAAGCTAGGGCCCTGGCAATCGCCACCCTTTGTTTCATCCCCCCCGACAATTCATAAGGGAATCTGTCTTCAAAGCCGCTGAGACCGACAAGATCGATAAACTTGGTGCTAATCTCTTTCCGCTGATTTTTCGGTACCTTCTTGATCTCAAGCCCCATCTCCACATTCTGCCTTACCGTTCTCCACGGCAGGAGAGCATAGCCCTGCAGGACAATGCCGCGATCCAAATCGGGTCCGGTAATCTTTTTATTGTCAATAAAGATGTCCCCTGAGTTTTGCTTGGATAACCCCGCAATAATATCCAGAAGAGTTGATTTCCCGCAGCCGCTGGGACCTACTATCGTAATAAATTCTCCTTTGTTGACTACAAGATTGACATCTTCTATTGCTAAAAACTGATTTTTCCCATCTTCCCTGGTGCTATTAATTTCGTAAACCTTGCTTAAGCTTTGTATGACAATCTTATTCTCCGGATTCCAGCCCTCTGAAACTCCGTTTTCCTGTAATTTGGTGCTCATCAAAATCCAACCTCCTTTTTATCATAAAATAAGGCCGAGAATTTAACATTCCATCTGTTAAAAACTCAGCCTCCAGATCTCCTGGTCAACTATCTTTCAATTTACACTAATCCTATATACTTTATATATATTAGTTTACATTTTAATTCCTTAGAAGATCAAAGTCAATAGTACTTTTTTAATAAGTGCATACTTTGTTTTATTGATATGAATATAGCTAAAAGATGATTCACCGTTACTTTACATAATTTACAACATTCAAGTTTCTGCTGACCGGTTCCTGGTCTGGGTCGGCATCATAACCGACGATCAGACAGGCAATGCTGCGGTATCCTTCCGGAATTCCTATTTCTTGTTTTATCTTTTTTCCGCTATCGGTCTCCAGAAACCTGGTTGGTGAAACAAGATACCGTGAGCCAAGTCCCAAAGAGGTAGCGGCCAATGTCATGTTTTCCACTGCTATGGCAGAGTCCTGTTCAGCAAATTGATAATCTGCGGGGGTAGATACAACAATTAAAGTCGGGGCATTGTACAGGGGAAAACGATTAACCGGTGAAGTTTGAAGGCTGAGCACGCTATCATTAATTTGCCGGAGAATTTCTTCATTCTGAACAACCGTAAAATGCCGGTTCTGAGTATTTCTTGCGGTAGGCCCGGCGATACCGGCGAAAATAATACTCTCCAGATCTTGCCCCTTTACCTGCTCAGTGGTATAGCTTTTTGTGCCCTTTCTTTTGTGAATTGTTTCAATGGTTTGATTCATCTCGTTCTTCTCCTTGTTTATTAATTTATTTATTTTGGGGGTTTCGAGATCCAACTCTGTCTCCATAGCTTCCTGTGCATAGCGTTTGGCCTCATCAAGATCTTGCTTCGACAGCATTGAGTCCCGCAGCTCACTGAATTCTTTACCAATCAGGTCGTTTAAAAGGCGAAAAGTCAGTGACTTTTCCTCCAGCTCGGCTTTCATAAAACGAATGCAGCCATAGCATTCAGGATTACGTACCACATGCTTTCGTACGTCAATACCATGCCACCGGGCCAGAAGACGCATCCCCAAAAGCAAAGGCTCCCGAACCAGCCGGAACCACCAGTGTAATTCATAGCATTTCAGGGCAAGCTGAAGTGCACAATTTTTGCAAATAATACGCGGAGTTTGCTGGTTACTATTCAACAATATTCGGAGACTCTCCTTTCCCGGGCTCAAATAGAAATCTTAACATACTTGAATCCTTTACTTCGCATTCCTTTTATCCTCTACCCTCTCTCACTCTGAAAGAGCAGTCCGAAACAGAAAAAAGAAAACAATCTAATAAAGTAATTTAACAATATGGAAAGGAAAAAGCAAACTAAAATAAAAAGAGACTGAATATCAGTCTCTAGATCTACTAGTCAACTTGCCAAACCCAAGTATTCCTATGTATTTTATGTGTTTGCTTTTTTACATTATCATATCTTTTTTAAGTTGTCAATCGGATTCAGAGACAGCTTCAAAGATAGATATTGTACTTGATTGACATGTCAGATAAATCCATAATATAATAATTAATATTATTATTCATATGATATATCACATGAAGCAAGCTGAAAAAGCGCCATTTTGATCGGCTGAGCTTCGTTACAGTTGACTAGCTGTCTAGAGACTGAACTGCCGGGGAACACCCTGAAGGTTCAGTTTTAATTTTTTATCAGGAGGAAAATAAGATGTTGAAAGTTGCGGTCGCAAGCACTGACGGAATCCATATCAATGAGCATTTTGGCCGGGCAAGTGAGTTTATGATTTATGAGGTGGATGAAGAGGGCAAATACTCTCTGATCGAAAACCGGAAAAACAATCCCCACTGCCCCGGTGACCGCCATGTCACCCATGTAGCCGATACTATAGCGGATCAGCTCTCCGATGTCCAGGTCATTCTCGTCAGCCAGATCGGCCCCGGTGCCGCCAGAACATTGAGCCAGAAGAACATCAGATCCTTTGCGTTGTCGGAAAGCATTGATAAAGCCCTTACTGTGATCGGAAAGAAGCAGAAGCTCCTGGAGAAGCCAACCCAGTTCACTGTCTGCACCAACAATAAACTTTGCGGCTGTGATCAAGATTGCCATTAACCTTTCGTCACTCGCCGCTCTCCTCTCCAATTTTCTTCAACCCAACCATAAAAATGTTTTACTTTTTCAAAAATAAAATCGGGATTCTCTTGCAATACCCGCTTTCGGTCCGCTGTCTCAGCCCAAACCGCTCCAATAGACACCACACCCGTTTCCTTTGCCGAAGCCATGTCATAGGCCATATCCCCGATATAGGCCACCTCCCGGGGAGCAAGCTTCCATAAATCCAGCACTTTTCCGATCTGCTCCGGCTTATCTGCACCGCTTACCGAGCCAGTCTGAACTACCTCGAAATATTTTCCCAGCCCTGAATACCGTAATGAAATGGCCATTGTCCCCGGCCCCTTGCCGGATACGATTCCCAGTCTTAACTTGCGCTCGGTCAATAAAGATAACAATTGCTCTATTCCGGGAAAAGGTTCCGTATATGTTTCATGAATCTTTTCATAGGCATCAAGATAGTGCTGCAAAGCTTCCTGCCAATCCCCGGGAAGAAGTTTTTTCAATACACCCTCTTCTGAAGGACCAAATAAAGATCTGATTTCCTGGTCTGTATATTCCCGTCCGGTATACCTCAGCAAGGTGCTGCGAAATCCCATGTAACATACAGGCAAGGTATTCAGGAGGGTCCCGTCCAGATCAAAAATACAACCTCTGATGTTCATGTTCGCCTGCATCTCCCTTTTGGACTAAGTAATTAAGACTACCGCTGATTTCAAAGACTCATTTTCTATTCGGGCAAGGATGAGTTAAGGATAATCTTGGACTCGAACCAATAGTCCGCAGAGCCCATATTCAGGCTGCCTGCTATCCGGGCATCCAAATTGGAATCAAAGCCTTTTAATACGGCTAAGTCCAATTGACATAACAAATTTCCCCATTTCGGATTCTTTGGGCAGGAACAGGAATCAGCAGCCGGGCAGTGAATAATGCTGTATTGCTCAGCACCGTTTTGAATGATACAGTTTTTTTGCTGACAGGAACGGACAAATCCATAGGTCGCTAAAAATGATTTTAAGTCTGCTTCTATCCCCTGTTCCTCCATGTCGTCCCGAATGGCCCTGCCTAATTTCACCCCATAAGTATGCAGCAATTCTGTTTTTCCCTGTTCTTCCCCTGCCTCTTTCTGAGCTTCCTGCAGTAAACAATCAATAGCCTTCTGAATGTTTTCTATTCTTTGGTTCATCGATGAACACTCCTTTCATGAGCCAATTCATTGTTATTCAGCAATATCATTGAGTGGTTGTTCTTTGGCGGTACATTCAATGGCTGTTATTCAACAATGTAACTGAACGGGTTCTTCGTATACCATTCCTTTTTGAACGGAAGGTTTACATTCTCTTTGAGGCTGCTCTGAAATGCGGTATTTCCCAGAGCTCTTACCGCCCGTCTTGCTACTTCAAAGACACCCCTATAGCCAAAATAATACTGGGCTTGGGCAAAAATAGGAATGGATGGTATCCCCAGCTTGGCTGCCCACACATTACTCCCGCTGTGCCCCAGCAGCAAGTCCGGTTTAGACTTATTCAGCAAATTGACCAGTTCAAAGATCTGGGTCGTGGCAATATTCACGTTTAAATCCGGGTTGTCGGCAATCAATTGAGAAAAAATATCGTCGCCAAAATGGTCATAGTGGTGCCCTCTGATCCCTACCAGCTCACACCCCAGCTCTTTTAACAGCATTCCGGTAACGGCTACCCTGATCTCTCCCCCGCTGACAAATACCTTCTTGCCTTTTAACCTGCCGGCAAAAGGTAAAAGGCCTTTTTGCAAAGCCGCGGTTTCACTCTCAATGATTCTTTGGGCCTGGGCTTCTAAATGAAATTCCCTGGCAATATCCAGAAGCCATTCATTCGTATTTTTAATCCCAATAGGCATATTGCGGATAATATAGGGAATACCAAAGCGCTCCTGTAAATGCTTCAGAAAATAGTCGTCATGAGTGGGGCAAAGACTGACGTTTAAAGCGGCCTTCGCCAATTCCTTGAAGGCCTCGGGATGGACGAAATTGGGATAAAAATTTACCCGGAGATCCAATGAATTCAGAAGTCTCTGCAGCTCCAATTCATCTGTCCGGCCAATGGAAAACGTATTATAAATATTAACTGTCCTGCTTTTTTCGTACTGTTCTCTGAGAAGGTCCAGTTCATCCGCAACAACATTTGTCTCCTCCTCATCTTCCAGATCAAAGCTCCTGGCAATCCCATGGTAAACCGCGTCATATCCTGTCGCCGATATTTTCGTTTTAAATCCTTCACAATGCGTAAGCATGACCCTGGCGGCCACATTTTTTTGAACTCTTGCCACCAATTCGTCAACATCATCCCCGATAATTCCCGGAGCACAGGTTGTCAAGACAATAATGGCCGCAGGCCTATAAAAGGAGTCCACTTCCAAAATCGCTTCTTCTAATTTTTTTTCGCCGCCATTAATAATGTCATTCTCGTCAAGATTGGTCGAAACCCAAAGCAGAGGCTTAGGCTTTATCCCCCGGGCAATCTGTCCGATCCTGAAATGATTGTCATTTTGCTGGTTGCCGCACCCTATGGGCCCGTGCATAATCAGCACCGCATCGGGAATTGTTGTCACCATGGAAAGCGCCAATCCTAATTGACAGTTGAACGTTTGGCAAAAGCTGCGATTTTTGTTGATCAGGCAGCCGCTTCCGGACTCTTTGATCAAATCACTAATCTTTCCCCCGTAAGCATTACTGGCATTTAACCTGTCTTCTCTCTTTGGCACAACCTTCTGATCAATAAGTCCCATCATCCTACCTCCTTGCCAGTAAAACATTGAATAAATCTTCGAACAGGTGCAGCCCGCCTTTGAAACCGGCATATCCTTTGTTCAGCACTGCTCTGTCCACAATGGGAAAACTGATGCTTAACGCTTTGGCTCCCAGATTACCGGCCAGTTCCAGCTCATGGGTACTTCCCAGAACAAATAAAGGGCTGAGTGCGGGTAAATACCTGTCATCACTGTAAAGGCTGCGGCCCTGGGCAAAATGACTTTGAATTTTCCCCGTATCCGTTTCGAAAACCAGTTCCGGGGCTTTGATGTTTGTAAAATCTTTAAAACTCAGGCGAAGAGTCTCTTTCTCCTCATCGGTCAAACTGTCCGTAATCACGGAAAGTTCCGGAAGCCAGCCGATCTCTTCGGCCAGAAAGCGGGTAACCGGATAACAGTAGTTGGCATTTCCGACGACGACAGCATAATTTTGCAAATCTGAATCTAAATAGGAATCTGCGACTCTCTCCATGTAGGAATAATAATTCTTCTTTTCCCGGGCAATCACCCTGTCCACCGATTGTTTATTCAAATTGAGCAATTCCGTGATTTTGTCTAAAAATTCTACCGTTGCCTGCGCTCCGATCGGAATATCTTCAACAATATAAGGTGTCCCGTGCTTTTCCTGAAAACTCTTGGCTGCCTCCAGGCCATAAACTCTGGATAACACAATATTGGCCGAAGCCGAGCCTGCACGGTATAAATTTTCCAGTGATTCATCATAGCTGTAAAATGTATTGACTTGAATTCCCAGCAAGTTCAATAATCTTTTGATTTCCTCCAAATCACCTCTGAAAAAAGGGTCAAGACCGGGAACAACACCCCAAATATTGACCAGGTTCTTCTTTTTGGACTTTGCCTTGGCTACATATTCGCTGAAAAGCGTCTCCAGAACCAGATCGTATCCTTTATAGGAGTTCCCTTTAAATCCTCCGGTATGAACATACAGAATAGGCTTGGCGGGATCTTTAAACTGACTGACCACGATTTTGGGATCATCACCAATGATTTCTGTCATACAGCCGGTAACGACGATATAAATTTCTCCCTCAATCATTTCCAAAGTTGTTGTGATCTGCTCCTTCAGTCTTTCTTCCCCCCCAAAAATGATTTCCTTCTCAGAAACATTAGAACTGGGCATGGAAAGTCCGCCGCAGAAACCTGACCCATAAAGACCGGCCGCCTGTTGCGTACTAAAAAGATTGCCGCCGCAGCCGCTGGCAGCATGAATGATCGGAACGGCGCCCGGCAAGGAGGTTATGGTCTGTAAAGCTCCGCCCAGAGTACAACTGAACCTGGGCCTTTCAATATATGGCATCTCTATACTCCTTTCCAGAAGATAAAATATAACTTCAAAGAAAGACCATCTTTCATGAAAGAAAGTATGGCCTCCAGATTTCTAGTCGGACAAACATCACTATTCCTATAGATTTTATTTTTAATTATACCGGCAAGGCAATTCCCCTGTCAAGCCATAATCCTTGGCGGAATCCTTGCTGTGGACTTCAAATCGTACTGTCTCAGTGGCTTAAATGACCGTTTTTATAGGCAAAGGCAACCAGCTGCACCCGGTTGCGCAGATGAAGTTTGGCTAAAATGTTGCGCAGGTGATTTTTGACGGTGCTTTCCGTGATATGAAGCTTCTCCCCGATATCCTTATTGCTTAGCCCCTGGCTGACCAGCTGAACAACTTCTTTTTCCCGCTCCGATAATTTATTGTCGGAAGAATCATCTTTCTGAATTGAAAATTCCTGGAGGATTTTTGTGGCCAAATTGCGGGAGATCGGTGCTTCTCCCTGCACAATACTCATGATATAATCCAGCCAGTATTCAGGCTCCATATTTTTCAGAAGATAACCCTGGGCCCCATATTTAATGGCCTCAAAAAAATCCTGCACATCATCGGAAACACTGAGAATGATAATTTTCACATAAGGCATTTCTTCTTTAAGCCGGCGGGTTGCCTCAAGTCCGCTGCCGTTGGGCATTCGAATATCCATCAGAATAAGATCAGGGACCAGGCGCCTTGCCTGTTCAACAGCTTCCTGCCCGTTCGTCGCTTCCCCGGCAATCTCAAACATCGGGTGTGCCGAAAGGATGCTGGCAATCCCTTTGCGCGACAATAAGTGATCATCTACAACCAAGACTCTCGTCATCATGCCTATCCCTTTCCTCACTCATTCATCTTCACCAAGCTTCATCAATCTTCACTAAATCTATAGTATTAGTAGATTAGCTAAAATATAATCCCCTCATGCTATTTTGTCAATAAAAATCCGCCTCTGTCATGGTCAGGGAGAAATTTTCCTTCCGGACAATGAGGAGGCGAATTTACTCAAATCATCAAAAACCGGGCTGAATTTGCTTTAACCGGAAATCAGCCGGCAAACTCTTCATCCTCAAGGAACGTGAAAGAGTTCTGTTCAAACCACCAATTACTATAAGGCAGAGTGATTCTCTCCGAAAGATTTCTAGCCAGACTGTTATTGGCCAGAGTATCGATGATCCTGTATCCAAATTCAACCGTCCCTTCATAGCCCAAGGCCGTATACACATCGGCGACCATGAGTGAGGGAATCCCCAGTTTGGTTGACCAGACACTGAGCCCGGGATGCCTGGAAATATAAATATCCGGTTTCAGCTTTTTCAGGAGGTTCAACATTTCAAAGTTTTGCTGATCGGCAATACTTATGGAGATATCATCTCTCCTTGAGGCTAGCTCCAGGGTAGCCTCAGGTATGCTGCCATGGTCATAATGCTGGTCAAAATGCCAGGCCGCAGCCCAGAGAATTTCTATTCCCAATTCCTGCAAAACCCTGACGTAGCTGTGGGAGAAGCTTGGGCCCATACCGATCACAGCTTTTTTCCCCTTTAGTTTTTTTCTTATTTCCTCCAGCTCCGGCTTAATGCGTTCTTTTTCCTCTGCGATATAGGCCTCGATTTCCTTTTCTTTACCGACAATTTTGCCAAGTTCCCGCAACCAGCTGTCCATTCCCGCTATGCCGTGAGGCTGCAAAGCCTTGACAAAAGGTACGCCATAATGCTGTTCGAGCCCATTTCCCAAATACCCGCCCAAAGTGCCGCAAACACTGATCGTGGCCGCGGCCTCCGACAGTCTGGATAACTCTTCAATGGTTTTGTCCGCCAGCACAAATTGAGGAACCAGTCCAAACCGGGTAAAAATTTTGGTGATTGCCGCAAATCCGCCCAAATTGCTGCGGAAAGTAATTAAATTTACAAGCTCGGGCCGTTTCTTTTCGGGCGGCTTAACAATCCGGGTCAGAACGGCGTGATAAGCGGCATCAAACCCCGAAGCCCATACTTTGGAGCGAAAGCCCTCACAAAGGACCGGAATAACAGGAATTGCCAGCTCCTCTTCCAATTCGGCCAGAATACTTTTGACATCATCGCCGATAATCCCGGAAGCACAGGAGGTGGTGACAAATATGGCCTTGGGGCTAAATCTCCTGTAAGCTTCCCTTACTCCCTGCCTCAATTCTTCGGCTCCCCCAAAAACAGTAGAGCTTTCAGTCATATTTGTATTTAAAACCCTAATATTGGTCAGCTTGAGCCCGTTGATTGTCTGGGACATTTGGGTCTGAACATTTGTTCCGATAATTTCAGCTGAACAACCCACTGGTCCATGATTAACCACAGCGGCATCTTTAATGGAAGCCAGCTGTCCCTGAGCGCAGCCCGAGCTGCAATTACTGGTTTGGCTAAAGCATCTCTCTTTGTTTTTCAAACTGCCGCAGCCCACCTGTTCAACAAGATCTTTGATCGATCCCCTGTAACCTGTGATGGCTCCCAGCCTGTTTTCCCTGGTCGGAGCCTCTTCATTTTGGATATTGATCGTCATTTTCAGCCCTCCCTCATGCCCCAATCTTATTGGAAGCTATTTAAAATTACGGAATAAATGTCCTCTGTCAGCCGCAGGGCTCCTTCATAGCCCACATAAGCCCGGCTTAACACCATTCTATCGCTGATCGGCGTAGAAACGGAAAGCTGGTAACCGTTTAATTCCCTGGCAACAACCCTGTCCCAGGCACTGCCCAGAATCAAGGGTCTGCCTCTGAATTTAATTTTCTTCAATTCTTCTCTGACCTCTCCGCCGTCATTGGTAAACGTCACTTCCGCCTTGATCCCGTCCACAAAATGTTCAAACTCTTTTTGGATTCCGGCCCTGTGTTCTTCAGGGGCATTGTCGGTGATAAACTGTTTATTGGGCAATAAGCCCAGGTCATTGACCAAAAACCTGGCAATCCCCAGGGAATAGAAGCTGTCTGTAACCGTGACAAAATGTTTGGGCAGCAATCTGCTTTCCAGAAAGGCATCGGCGGAACGCTCAATATAATAATAATATTTATCTTCCTGCTGTTTAATGACATCCTCCGCCTTCTGGGCGGGAATTCCCGTGGCCTCAGCCAGTTTCCTCAAAAACTTGCCTGTTTCGGTCGGACCGATCGGCAATACCGGATAATGGATATAAGGGGTCCCGAATTTTTCTTTCAGCTGAATTACGTTTTTCAGGCCGACCCAGGGGGACAGCAAAAGATTGTATTGGGCCTTGGGGACCTTATTCAAGGCCTTCAGGCCGTTTCCCGGACCGAAAATCACATTGGGCTTCAATCCCAGCAGGCCCACCAGCCTGCTTAATTCCTCCAGGTTGCCCGCCCAAAAGGTATCCTGGAACGGCACAACCGACCAGATATTAATCAAGCCCTCTTCGATTTCCTCCGCAGGTTCAAGATATTGGCTGATCAAGGCCTCAAGCACCAATTCATGCCCGAAGAGGTTGCTGCCCTTAAACCCTCCCGTTTCCGCGAAGATTACCGGATAGCCCTGATCTCTGAACTCGCCGACGACTTCGCCCACATCATCCCCGACAATATCCGATGTGCAGCCTGTCAACACAACATAAAGATCGGCATCCATGATTTTAAAGGAATTGCTTAAAACCTCCCTTAAGCGGTCCGTGCCGCCGAAAATCACTTCTTTTTCTGTCACGTTCGTGCAAGGTATGGAATGCCCGCCGCTATGTCCCGAACCCTGGCAGCCGTTTTGCAGACCAAGTGTTGTCCAGAGCTTGGCCCCGCAGCCCGGCCCCGCATGGAGCACCGGTACTGCTTTCTCTACTGCCAGTACGGACTGATACCCTCCCAAAGCACAAACATGTCTCAATTGTTCAACATAACTTCCCATTGGTTCCTCCTATTATTGTGTTCACCATCTGTCCCCTCTGAATTAAACAAAGGCATACTTACCCCCGAATCATAACGGCCCTCCGTATTTCACCATCAGATCTTCCATCAGGTTGAGCCCTCCCCGGTATCCGGTGTAGCTCCGGTAGACAATAAGCCTGTCATAGGAAGGAAATCCTACACTGAGGAAAATCGCCCCGCCGAGCTCGCTTTCCGAAATATACTTTTCCAGGGAGCTTGCCAGCACAAGCTGAACGGTGTATTCACGGAGAAGCAGCCTGATTTTGTGGGAATCGACCTCAAATATCACTTTTGGTTTGATCACTGATTCCAGCCTGTCCGTGAGGTCCTTGACAATCTGTTCTCTCTGCTCTTCAGGCGGGTCGTCCGTTATGATGACGATTTCCGGATTAAAGCCAAGCTCATTGGTCGCATAGTTACCGATCCCAATAGCAGTGGAGCTGTCGGCAACCAGAGCATAGTAAGCGTGGGGCAGGGCAATTACGATAATATTGCCGATATATTCGGTAAACCGGTAAGTGATGCGCTCTTCTTCATTGACCACTTTAAGCACAACATCGGCGGGAAGATGAAACTTGTTCCCCACTGTCCTCAGGAATTCGCTGGATTGTTTGGGCCCGACAGGGGCTGAAGGGAATACCACATAAGGAGTCCCGAACTTCTGCTTGAGTTTTTCAGCCGGACTAATCCCCCATACCGAAAATACAAGATTCAGCTCCGCTTCAGGAATCTTTTCCAGCGCTTCCAATCCGTTAATTTCGGTAAAGATGATATTGGCCTTGATTCCTATCTTTTCCAGCAAAGTTTTTATATTCTGCAGGTCCCCTTTCCAAAACAAATGCTGGGTGGGGACAATTCCGAATATATTGACCAGTTTTTCCTGTTTCGGCTTTTCTTCCAGCAATTGATCAATGACCGCCTCAAAGTAAAGCTCATATCCTCTGAAAGAATTGCCGGTAAAACCGGCTGAATTGACATGAATGATTTTAACGTCATTTTTAAATTCGGCGACTACGGCATTGACGTCGTCCCCGATCAGGGCCGGCACACAAGCCGTAATGACCGTGTACAGATCTCCCGGCATTAGGCTGATGGTAGATTTTATCAGTTTTCTGAGTTTATCTTCCCCGCCGAATATCACATGCTCTTCAACAAGAGTGGAGCAAGGCGTACTTGCTCCACCGACAGGACCGGGGGAATTCAACCCTCCGGCAAAGCTTTGTCCGGCATTTTGGGCAAACCCGCAGCCTCCGCCGGAATGCAGGATCGGTATGCTGCCGAAAGTGGCCAGGGCCGCCGAATAGGCCCCGCCTAAAGCGCAGGAATATCTGGGCGCTTCTATGCTGTCACCGTAGTGCTTGATTTGATTTTCTGTTAGAGCCATCGACGCCTATACCTCCTTGGTGAAATAAAGGGGATCCGGTTGATTGTACCACCATTCATTGTAGACATCAGGGGTCTTCTCCAGCATGGTCTGCTGAAATGAACGGTTTCTGGTGGACTGAAGCAGGAAATTACCGCTGGCAATCGCTCCCTTGTAACCGGCCTGGGCACTCCATTCCCGGGCATCGCCCCTGGCCGAATGAATCCTGGTCGCCCCCTTTTCCCGTTTATAGGCATTCCCCTGGAAAGGGCAGGTCAGGGCAATGTCCGGATCGTACCTTCTTGTATGATGGGCAACCTCCGAAGCCTGGAAGGTATTGACCAGGATATCAAAATCTCCCACCTCTTCGATCAGCTTATCGGTTTCATCCACGACGAGGTTATCAAAATCGAGACAGATGGCTGCCGATGTTTTGACGCCAATCTCATTGAAGAAGGGCACCTGGGTAAGCATACGTCCCTGTCCCAGTGAACCCAGAACATCAATTTTCTTGCCGTCCTTCTCCAGCTTCTCAAATTCGTTTCTGATGATTTCCAATTTTGGCAGCCACGTGTCATGCTCTTCGGCAATGAGTTTTTTCACTTCTTTCTCCTTGCCGGTATAATACGCTATATTTTTAAGCCACTCATCCGTATGCTCGACACCGATCGGTGAAGGATAGAGAAAATAAAGCACACCGTATTCCTGTTCCAAACCTCTGGAAAGATAGTCCGTAAAAGAGGAGCAGATCGGTGCCGTCACCGCTGCTTCCGAAAGGATCTCGAACTGTTCGACCGTCGCAAATTCAGGGATAAAATTTGGCCTGAGTCCAAGCTTGCCCAGCAGCCGGGTTATCTCCATCCGGTCCTGCCAAGTATAGGAAAGCATACTGGCCACATTCACAAGATCCTTTTGTTTTTTGGCCGGCTTTTTGACCAGATATTTCAACACCCCATGCCAGAAGGCATCATAGCCCGTCTGGACAAGCTTTGATTTAATCCCTTCGCAATGGATCGGAACAATTTTGGCCTTGACTTCCGGTTGGACCTCACTGACAATGCCCTCAATATCCTCGCCGATAATCCCGGATGTGCAGGAAGCCAAAACAAAGATCGCTTGCGGATCATACCTTTCCTGAGCATCTCTGACAGCCTGCTTGAGCTTATCTCCCGCTCCATAGATGGCATCTCTTTCCTGCAAATTGGTGGTAAGCCAATGGAAATCGTAATTCTCAGGCCTGCCTAATCCGACCGGCACTTTCCGGAAAATTTCCCTGTAGCCGAGCCCCACAACCGAGCATCCGACAGGGCCATGCACAATCATCACCGAATCACGGATGGTCATGATCCGCTGGGTCAGGAAAAAGTTCAAAAGGCACCCTGATGATTGTTGGAAAGAACGTTCCTTGTTTTGCAGTCCTCCCTCTCTCATTTGCTTTGTCAGTTCACTGGCCTTGCCGAAAAATGAGTTTATCCCATTGCCTCGGTCTTCCCTGGTCGGACAGGTATTGGCTTTCAGATTAATCATCTTGCTTCCTCCCCCTCAAATATTCTTAGATTCAAGTGATAAAAGAAAGAGGCCATTTACATCGTAAACGGCCTCTTATTTCTTAAGTTGGACAATCTTCATAATCCCTATCTATTTACTTTGCTTTAATATACAGTAAATATTATTGGTTGTCAATACTCCATTTGCTGCCTTATTCCTATAATAAACATCTCCGGAAAATCAATGTTCAACTAAGGATGATACTCTCAGCACAGGGAAAGTATAACTCCTTCCATTGTCCGCATAAATTTTTTCCGTCCCGGTAAAGGTGCCTGTCACTGTAATGGTAATGTTATTTTGTTTTTTCGTATTTCGAATGAGATTCCAGGCCGTTAATTGTGAACCGGTACCGTCAAATGTTTTGCCATCAGCAAATACGGCAAATTCCCCGTCAAAAAAGCAGAACTTTTTGGAGCCGTCGTTTTGCAGTATGGTTATCCCATAACCACTTTTGGCGCAAGACCTCATGGATAAGCACCCCTTTGTATCCTCAGCGGGGTTTGCAAAAGCAAAGAAGCAGTGCGCATCTTGAATATACCCGGTCAAAGTCTGTTCAATGGGAGCCCCTTTTATCGAAATTGTATACGCTGCTGTTTTCCCTGCGACCGTTATGGTTAATGTTTGCCTGTCTCTGGCGGCTGAACTGTCAAAGCCGGTTACATTTGCCGCTGTTACAGGAATTACCGCTTTCGTCCCGTCCCTGTAAGTTCCTGTTACTTCTATGCCCGTAATAACCAGCTGATCTCCTACCTTATACGTCAGTTTATCGGCCGGTTTTGTTATCGCTATCTTTTCCGGAACAGTTTTAGATTCCTGAATAGCCCCAGGGAGGGATTGTGCTGCTGGTGAAGATTCCTGATCGGTTTGGGCATTACCCTGAGTATTTTCATGATTTGCTGTTCTGTCATGATCACCGCTTCCGGGATCTTGAATCCGCACCTTTTTCAACTCATCAATATTTTCCACAACCGTTATCTTGCTCTTGATCATTCCCATCCAGCAGGTATAGATGAAATCCCCGGTTTCTGCCGGCGTAAACTCAATCAGGTTATCTCCAACATGAAGGCTGGTTTCAATCTTTAATTTCGGAGCCTGCAAAGCCTTATTGCAATCATTCAGATTTTCCTGTTCAACACTCATCGTCCACTTCACCGGGATACCTTTTACGACAGCAATTGCTGGAAAACTGTCGGGCTTTAACTCTGTTCGAAGCGTTTGGCTTTTACCATCAGGATCAACTGCGGCAACAGCATTTTCTCCGTTTGTCATGTTCATCATGCCAAATGATAGTCCGCTTAACGCCAGCCCCCTGCCAATCATTACTATGCCCAAAAACAGGACAAGAACAGCACTGAATTTTATGATGACTTTAGTAAATTTCCTATTTAAAAATGTATTTAGGATTCCGAAGGTAAACAATAAAGGAACTGTACCGAGAGAAAATACAAACATCGATGTTGCTCCATGGATCACACTTCTTGTACTGAGGGCGTAGAGCTGAACCATCTGTAATGGCCCGCAGGGCATAAGGCCGGTTAATATTCCGATTAATAACGGACTGTACTGATTTTCCCGAAATAATTTTTTGGCAAAAAATGAAGGCACTCTGATATTTAATCTTCTTAAAAACGGGAAAATACCCATAAGATTAATCGCCATAATCAGCATAAATATTCCGCCGATTATCGGAACAATTCCTTTCCATACACCGCTAAAGCTGATGATTTGCCCCAGACCCCCGACAATTGCACCGACCAGAGTATAGGAAATCACTCTACCCAGATTATAAAATAATGACGGCAATATGAGTGTATGTGCCTTATTCTTCTCACCCTCGGCTTGCCTTCTTCTAATGGTCTGGGATATGGCAATTCCGCCACACATCCCGATGCAGTGAAATGATGTCAATACACCGAAAATAAACAATAAGCCATAGCTTGCGTTGTTATCCAGCCTGGGAAGATATTTTAACAGAAATAAATCCGAAAAGAATGTTGAACCATCAACATGAAAAATAAATTTCAATCCCGCACTCACCGCAATGATACCGGTCAAAACAATGATCAATATCAACATTTTTTTATTTATCAGCCGTTCTGAATAATAACGATGTATTTTTCTCAATATCGGTTGAATCATATCTCTTTCTCCTTAAAGCAAGCTGGCAGCCTTGTCAAATGTATTCCCTTACAAGGAGAACACCGCCCGCTTAGCGAGTGGTGCTGCTTACCTGTAAATATTTCTTGTTTCAAATCAATTTTCGACCAAAGACGATACCGTTATCACCGGGTAGCTTATCCCGTCACTGGGCGAAACCTTATGATCCCCCTTTAAGGTACCTGTTATTTTGATTGAAACATGATCTTTCTTTAACGTATTCTTTAATAAAGCGGCGGCTTTTTCCTGTCCACCCGAAGCCTGTGGTGCAAATGCGCCGTCCAAATAATAGAATTGATATGCGCCGTCATCTTGCGCAACGGCTATCCCATAACCGCTTGCTGCGCAGGGAGCCATTCTTAAGCAGGTGATTGTATCTGATCCCGGATCATCCGGCATAGCGGCGAAGCAATCTTCGTCAATTATATAACCCGTAAACGCCTGTTCCGTTCCTGCCGCCTCTATTGCGATAATGGAGAATACGTTCAGGACAGGATAATCTTTACCGCCTATAGAGACTCTCTCTCCCGTCAACACACCTTCGGCCTTTATTGCCGGAACCTTTAAGGATGTGGCGTTGGCTACAATATCTTGGGCAAGCTTATGCCCGTTTTCGTCAAATTTGTAATACACATAAGTACCGTCCCCCTGCTTTACAGAAATCCCATATCCGCTGGCCACGCATTTAGGGCATTTCAGGCACTGGTTGCTCATTGCTGTTGGATCGGCCTTTTCGGGACTGCAATCGGAATCACCCAGCCAGCCGCTGAATACCTGCTTCTCCGATGAGGAAGCTGTTTTGCTTAAATTGGCCGCGGTGCTTTCTGAGATGACTCCCCTCCCGCCTAAGATATACAAATTTGTTATTTTGCTGGAATCAAGAAACTCTTTTTGTTTTTCAATGTTGTTGTGATCAAGCAATACTATCGGCGCATTCAGCTTTGCCGCCAGGGCACTTCCGGCTAAAGCGTCGGCAAAATAATACCCGCTGGCAATGACCGCCGAATCGGTATCCTGATTAAAATAATTGTTTATGGCAAGAGATGTCTCAAACCGGTTGGTTCCTGAAATTCTTACTACTGCAGGGGTGTAGGATTTTAATTGATTCTCAATATCGCCGCTGACGACACCTGTCCCGCCAACAATGAAAATCTGATCCGGTTTAATCGAACGAATAGCCTTTAATATCCCTGAATCAATCGTGTTTTGCCCGGTAAGTAATATCGGATAACCGTTCAGTGCCGCTATGGAAGAGATACTCAACGCATCCGGAAAATCATTCTGTGTGACAATCACAACAGGAGTGCCCTCCGTGACATCCAGCTTATCCAGTATTTTCAGATCTGTTTGTATTCTGTCCGAACCGCCCAGCCTGACAAAATTCTGATAACCGAGGGCTTGTATTGAGCTGATGATCTCGTCACTGATTACACTTTGTCCTCCAAGAATGTAGATGTTTCCGCCGGGGTCCAAATGGTTTTCAAGATAATGAAAAACTTGCTCGTTTGCACCGGAGGTATTTCCAATGAATAAAATGGGAGCATCCAATTTTTTGGCCAGCACACTCCCCGCAAGGGCATCAGGAAAGTTGTACGCTGTTGACAATATGACATTTCTCACTGTTCCGGCATTGTATTCGGAAGCAATGGCCAGAGATGTTCCTATCCGCTCTTCTCCGGCTAGTCTTTGATTTGTATAGGATTTTTGTTCTGTTGCAGCCTGAGCCTGATGATCAGCCGAAGTGATAACGAACAGAAAAGAGAATTGAAGGACAACTAAGAAGATTGTAAATACAGAAAACACATTTCTAAGATGTTTTTTGATCATTTCTCGACCCCCTTTTAAAGTACACTAAATTTATAGATTTAATTTATATTTACAATATCATGAAACAGCCCCTTAAGAAATTATCCTTAAGACTTATTTTTAACCATTAGTCTAGTACTTTTGGACAGCGGGCTTTACTTCGAATCAATGTTTACGGACACCACTGTTCCCCGGCCCGGAAAGCTTTCCAGACCAAACCCTGCTCCCAGGGAACGCGATCTTTCCTCAAGGATTTTCAGTCCAAAGGATGTTTTTTTTGTTTGCAGATTAGTGAGATCAAACCCTTGCCCGTTGTCTTTAACCGTCAGGGTATAATGTCCCCCATTTTCCTGCAGATTCACTTGTACCTGATCAGCCCTGGCATGCTTACGGATATTGCACAGGGCTTCCTGCAAAATACTGATTAAATGAGTCTTTTCTTTGCTAAAAAGTTGGGAGTCCAAATCACCCCCGAAATCCAAATCCACTTTGATCCCACTTTGTCTCTCAAAATCATGGACGATTTCCCGGGTTGTTGCAACCAGGTCAATCGTTTCCTGCCGTACCTTCTGCAGATCAAAGATATGCCGGCGAATATCGGTATCTGTAAATTTAATCGCCTCCTGCAGTTCTTTTACCTCTGCCAGCGGTTGACGCTCCTGCCGTAAAGCGGTCTCTATTTCCATGGCCTTAATATTCATGAAAAATAAGGCCTGTGAAATACTATCGTGCAGTTCATGGGCTATACGGTCCCGTTCTTTTAAGATCACTACTTCTTCTTTCTCCTGCTGCAGCTTATGACTGAGGATTTGGAGCCAGGCGATAATTCCCCGGAAATAAAGGAAAAACAATATTCCGGTTAACCCCGCTACCATCAAATTGCCGCTGTCCATAGAAATCATATCCAGGAAATAATGACGCACAAATTCGAATAACCCAACAAATAAAGCCGGAAACAAAGCACCTATCCATTTCATTTTATTTAAATTCATGATTTTACCTCAATCACATCAAATTAACCATTCATAATACTACACTAAATCTATAGTATTAATGGATTAATAAAAAATATATTCTTCCCTTCCGGCTTTGTCAATAGAACGATGAAAAGAAAACGCTGAATCCTTATGAATAGGATCCAGCCAATTTAAGGGGTAACCATTGTTAAGGGGCCTGTTTTGCCCTGTCGCCTTTAACAATTATTCCAAAGATAGCACACTGAGCCGGAAATGAAAATGGCACCGGGGTTTCATCTTCTCCTCTCTTCTAGTCCATTAAGACCATAAATAGTACTTTCGGATAGTAGATTTAAGTACTGGACCGGATTATAATGTCTGGTAATACCATAGGTTAAGTGGATTATTCTGAGTTTTTTCACTTAAGCCGGGGAGGATTTAAAAAATGGTGGAAAATATTTCGCTCAAAATATATGGGATGACTTGTGCCTTATGTTCTCTGACCATTGAATCTTCACTGCAGAGGCTTGACGGCATCAACAAGATCAATGTCAGCTACGCGGTTGAAAAGGCCCTGCTCGAATATGATCCTGACCAGATTCAGCTCCAGGAGATTGAACGGGTGATCAACCGTTTAGGCTTTTCCGTGGAACGAAATGAACACAGTGCCGGTTCAGAAGGAGTGTCTCGCAGCGAGATAGAACAAAACAAACTGAAAAAACAATTGATTTTTTCCGCTATTTTAACTTCCCCTTTAATTTTGGCAATGGTTTTGGGAGGAATCGGCTTTTGTCACGATTATATCGCCCCCGCTTCCGACTCTGTTTTTTCCTTCTATTTGGCCGTTTTAAGGTCTAAAGCCCTTCTTCTTCATGACTGGCGCTTGCAGCTGGCTGTAGCAACCCCCGTCCAGTTTATTATCGGGTTCCGTTTTTACCGCAATACCTTTCACGCTTTGCGGGTGAAAAAAGTGACGATGGATTTATTAGTCGTTCTGGGCACGACTTCCGCCTATTTTTACAGTCTGTACACCGCGCTTTTCGATCCTGATTCTTTGTCTTATGGCATGAAAAATATTTATTTTGAAGCGTCATCCGTCATTATCACTCTGATTTTGTTAGGCCGGTATATGGAATCAATCGCCAGGGGACGGACATCCAGAGCTATGCAAACCCTGATCGGACTCCAGGCAAAAACCGCCAGGATCCTCAGCGAAAACCTGGAGACAGATATTCCTGTTAAAGATGTGCAGGCCGGCGACATCATTATCGTCCGGCCGGGGGAAAAGATCCCTGTCGACGGTATGATCACCGAAGGCTATTCAACTATAGATGAATCGATGCTGACCGGAGAAAGCGTCCCTGTCGAAAAAAGAGAAGGCGACTTCGTGACGGGTGCTTCCCTGAATAAGTTGGGCACATTCAAATTCAGGGCCACCAAGGTCGGAAATCATACCGTACTTGCCAATATCATCAAATTGGTGGAGCAAGCCCAGAGCAGCAAGCCTCCCATTCAAAAAATCGCCGATCGGGTCTGCGGATATTTTATCCCCTTTGTCCTGACCGTTTCTGTTCTGACCTTCCTGATCTGGTACTTTTTGATTTACCACCATCTGACCTTCCTGATTGACCGGGCAATTATCCATGCAGTCTCCGTTCTGGTCGTCTCCTGCCCCTGCGCTTTGGGGCTGGCCACTCCCACAGCAATCATGGTCGGCATGGGTAAAGGCGCGCAAAACGGCATATTAATAAAAAACGGGGAAGCGCTTGAGCTTGCCTGCCGGATCAACACGGTTGTCCTGGATAAGACCGGCACCCTGACCCTGGGCGAGCCGGAATTAACCGACATCATTTTATTGAACCCCGAAAACCTCCCTTATCATGAAGCTGAGCTATTGAGACTTGCCTCCATCGCTGAAAAAAAATCGGAACATCCTCTGGGAGCGGCCATCTATGAGAAAGGAAAAGAAATGTTAAGCTCCGCTCTTTCGGATCCGGAACGGTTTGAAGCCGTTCCGGGCAAGGGAGTTAAGGCTTTGATCGAGCACCGGGAAATCCTCATTGGCACCCCAAAGCTGATGGGTGATCATAACATTTCCTCTCGGGAAGCGGAAACTGTCCTCGACTCTTTTCAAAAGGAAGGAAAAACCGCGGTTCTGGTCGCTGTTGACGGTGTTTTGACCGCCGTTCTGGCCCTTGCCGACAGAGTGAAAGAGAATGCGTACAAAATGGTCTCAACCCTTGAAAAAATGGGAATTGAAGTCTATATGCTTACCGGGGACAACATAGAAACGGCCCTTTCCGTAGCCGGAAAGATCGGGATTCAACAGGTCATTGCCGAGGTATTGCCTCACGAAAAAGCTCAGGAGATTGAGAAACTCAAGGCCCGGGGCAGAATCGTCGCTATGGTCGGAGACGGCATCAATGACGCCCCTGCCCTGGCCACCTCAACTATCGGGTTCGCGATAGGCTCAGGTACGGATGTGGCCTTGGAGACAGGTGATATTGTCCTTTTGCATGATGATCTGATGGCCATACCCGGAGCGATAAAATTATCCCGGTTGACAATGAGAAAAATAAAGCAAAATCTTTTCTGGGCCTTTATTTATAACGCCGTCGGCATTCCCATCGCGGCGACCGGTCATCTGAACCCCATCCTGGCCGCGGCGGCCATGGCTCTCAGCTCAATCTCCGTATTGCTGAATTCTCTCGACCTCAAAAGAATAAAATGGGAAAACATGCAAGGAAAATCGCTGTCCTCATAAAAGCTCAATTTTCTTGGAGAATTTTAAGGGATTGCGGAACCTACCATAATATTCCTTAATATTCTATAGAGGGGTGTTATTCCGTGGATTCTGATAACCTGGCCAAGATAGGCAATGTCTTGCTCTGGATTGGGGACTCGATTATTCTTTTGACCTTTGTTTTGACAAACAACAACTGGCTTAAGCTCAGGGCCGCCGATATTAAATTATTTGCGGGGTTCATTTTTGTGGCGTCTGTATATTTAGAAGGAGAAGAGATCGCCTCCTCCAAAGGAGTCCTTCCGGAGCAGTATACACCGAAAATTACCGGAGTACTCATCAGCCAGCTGGGTGCGGTTATATTAATTTGCGTTCTCTATTATGAGCTGAAAGTAAAGTCCTCAACAGGGAGGACACCGATTACTTCTCCATTTATCGGCCCTATCGGAAACGATGACTAAGACGGATCAGAAATCCTTTTTTACAATAAAGCAGGTCCGCCGCTTAAATGATGCCGGTTCTTACCTTAAAATGATTGGCATTACTTTTTGATAAACATACTGAAGATTTAATTTTGGTATCATTAGGCCTTGACTAGCTTTCCTTCAGTCTTTATAATGGACAATGATACTTACAAACTTTATAGGAATACTATCTTATCAAGAGTGGCGGAGGGACTGGCCCTGTGATGTCCGGCAACCGGCTTTAAGAGTACGGTGCTAAATCCTGGAGGATTATGATCCTAGAGATGAGATTGATCAGCCTCTTTCTTTCTAGGAAGAGGCTTTATTATTTCTTTGGCGGAGGGATTGAAATCGTGAAAGAGCAAAACATATTAACCAAACTCGCCCAAATCGGCAACAGACTTGATCCGACTGGCGCGATCAGTTTCCCGGTCTATCATTCGTCAACTTTTGCCCATCCTGAACTGGGGAAAAGCACAGGCTACGATTATTCCCGTTCTGCAAATCCTACCCGTAAGGTTTTGGAAGATTCTCTTGCCGCCCTGGAAGGCGGATGTAAGGGCTTTGCCTTTTCTTCTGGTTTAGCGGCAATTACAACAATCCTGTCGCTTTTTAAAAGCGGTGACCATTTCATTGTGACTGAAGATCTATATGGAGGGACTTATCGCCTTTTTCAGCAGGTTTTTAACGAATTCGGCATTGAGGCCACTTTTGTCGATACAACGAGACCGGATCAAATAGAAGCCTCCATCTGTCCAAATACCAAAGCTGTCTTTTGTGAGACCCCAAGCAATCCTCTGATGAAAGTGGCCGATATCCGGCAAATCTGCCGGCTTGCCCAGTCTCATCACTTGTTGACCATAGTGGACAATACTTTTTTATCCCCGTATTTACAAAGGCCCTTGCAGCTTGGGGCCGATATCGTCGTTCACAGTGCAAGCAAGTTTATCGGCGGGCACAATGACGTTATTGCGGGACTCGTGGCAGCCAGAGAGGAACATTTAGCTGAACGTCTGGGTTTTTTGCAGAATGCTCTCGGCGCCGTTTTGGGACCTCAGGATTCCTGGCTGTTGATTCGCGGTCTCAAAACCTTAGGGCTTCGTCTGGAATGCCAGCAGAGCAATGCACTCCGCATTGCTCACTGGCTGGAGAATCATCCCCTCGTTGATCAGGTTTTTTATCCCGGTCTTTCTGCCCATCCCGGTTATGACCTGCAATTAAGCCAGTCTTCCGGTTTTGGGGCCATATTGTCTTTTTCCCTGAAAGATCACTGCTCGATCCCGGACATTCTTCAGAAATTCAAAGTGATATCCTTTGCTGAAAGCCTGGGCGGAGTTGAAAGTCTGATCACTTATCCTTATATTCAGACTCATGCCGATATTCCCGAAGAGGTGCGCAAACGTCTGGGCTTAAATGAATATTTATTGCGCATATCCGTAGGAATTGAAGACTGTAATGATCTGATCGACGATCTGAACCAGGCTTTAACCTTCTGATCCTATTTTTAGCCAAACGATAAAAATTTAACTCGGAAAGGAAGCTTAGAATGAAAAATCATGTTTTGGGCCTCAATACACTTTTGCTCCATGCCGCCGGCGACCGTGATCCTGTAACAGGCGCTTTAAGCGCCCCCATCTATCAGGTTTCGACATTTCACCGGGATCATGAAAATCCCTCAAAATATGATTATTCGCGTTCCGGGAATCCCACCCGGGATGTTCTGGAAGAATACATTGCCAAAATTGAGGGCGGCAGCCGCGGCTTTGCCTTTTCTTCCGGTATGGCCGCAATCAGTTCAATTTTCTTTACTTTCTCCCCCGGAGATCATATTATTGCCTGCCGGGATATTTACGGGGGGAGCTACCGGTTTTTTACCCAGGTTCTTAAACAGTGGCATTTGGATATCGAGTTTGTTGACATCACGGATAATGAGGCTGTAGAAAAAGCAATCAAGTCCAATACCAAAGCAATTTTCCTGGAGATTGTCTCCAATCCTTTTCTTCATATCGCCGATTTAAAGGGCATCCTTGATCTTTGCCGGAAATATCATCTGAGTTCTATTGTCGATAATACGTTCTTAACCCCCTATTATTGCCGTCCTCTGGAGCTGGGCGCAGACATCGTCCTGCACAGCGCGACAAAGTTCTTAAATGGACACAGTGATGTCGTGGCCGGACTTGCCGCCGCCAATTCTCCTGAACTGGCCGATAAAATCGGTTTCATGCAAAACGCGCTTGGCACTATTCTGGGGCCCCAGGACTCCTGGCTTCTTCTGCGCGGCTTAAAAACTTTGGGCGTCCGTATGGAAAGGCAATCCAGCAGTGCTTTAAAAATTGCCCAATGGCTTTCTCAGCAAAACTGGATAAGAAAGGTTTACCATACCGCCTTTCCTGCTCATCCCCGCAGAGAAATATTAAACGATCTTTCAAGCGGTCATGGTCCGCTGATCACTTTTGAGGTTAACCATCCGGACATCGCCGATAATCTCAGGAGAAGGCTGTCCATCCCGGCCATAGCCGTAAGCCTGGGCGCTGTTGAAAGCATCCTCACTCATCCGGCGACAATGTCCCATGCCTCGATTCCCGCTGTGGTCAGAGAAGAGCTGGGAATCACCGATAACCTGTTCAGGCTCTCCGTCGGCTTGGAAGACCCGGCCGATATCATCCATGATTTTGATCAGGCGGCAAGCTGTTAATCATCTCACAGGTTTAATGAAGAAATAAAAGCAAGCCTTATTCCTCAGACATCTGGGAAATAAGGCTTGCTTCCTTTGTCTCTTCCTCTTTACCGCATTATCTCATCACGACAGCTGCACTGAGAAGATCCTCAGCCAGCCTCAATCCTCCCCGGTATCCGGTATATCCCCTATCCAATACTGCCCTGTTGGCAACAGGGAAACCTATACTTAAATGGGGCACATTAATGGCCTGAGCCAATTCCCGGTCCAGGGAGCTTCCAACCACAAAAGCCGGGCTGAACCCTTTCATATATTTATTGCTCCCTATTTTGGGATATAAGCGGTTCAGGTGCTCAATCACACGGCTGGTGGTCGTTTCAAATATGACATGAGGCTTTAGTCCTGATTCCAGATGATCGGTAAGACCGGCAAAATATTCTTTGCGGTCCTCCTCGATCTGGTCCGTGTACACAACCAGCTCCGGCAGCCAGCCCAAATCATCGGCCAGAAATCTGGTCAGGGCCGGGGCATAATTAAGATCGCCGATGACAACGGCGTATTTCTGCAAATCCAAATCCGTATAACATTCAATCAATGAGTCTATATATTGATAATAGCGCCGGTTTTCCTCAGTAATGATCTTTTCTGCTTGTTCCGCGTCCAGAGAAAGTACTTTCGCCACGTCCCTGATCAGTTTGTCCGTAGCGGACGGACCAACCGGCAGGCCTGTAACGATATAAGGAATCCCATGAATCTCTTCAAAAGCTTTTGCCGTTTCGATCCCATAGCTTTCGGAAACCACAATGTTCAATTCAGCGTTTGCGGCTTGCGCTAAACTCTCGGAGGTATCATCGGGGGTAAAAAATGTGTTCACTTCTAGCCCCAGTCTGGTCAGTACCTGCCGGATGCCCTCAAGATTACCCCGCCAAAATACGTCCATATAGGGGACGATCCCGAAAATATTTACTTTGCCCTTGCCCTTGGTCTGGCTTGGTTTAATATAATCTCTGGTTAAGGCCTGCATCACAATATCATAGCCGTCATAGGAATTTCCTTTAAATCCGCCTGTTTCTGCGGCAATAATCGGCAATCCCTCCTGCCTGAATTCATTGACTACGGCCTTTACGTCATCTCCGATGATTTCTGTGACACAACCGGTGGTTACGACAAAAAGCTTGCCTTCCATAACATCAAAGGTATTCTTGATCTGTTCCCGCAGCCTGTCGCCGCCCCCAAAAACCACTTCTTTTTCCTGTACATTGGAGCTGGGGACACTCAGCCCGCCGCAATATCCACCTGCCTGCAGCCCGCTGCCTCCATTCTGGGCCCATGTAATGTTTCCCGCACACCCGGAGGCCGCGTGCAAAATCGGTATGGTCCCGGGTAAAGCCGTCAGGGTCAAAAAGGCCCCGCCTAAAGAGCACAGGTATCTGGGCCTTTCAATATAACTCGTCATCTATTCCACCCCCGCGGTTTTGATATATTTGAATGGATCATCGTTATACCATTGATCGGAATACGGCAGTGAGGTATATTGACTGAGCTTCCGGTTGAGAATAGGGTTTTTCAATTGTCTGAATAACCTGCGGGCTATCTCATATACGCCCAGGTACCCGATATAGCTTAACCCGGAGTTATAAATCACATGTGTTGCCACTCCAAGCCTGGATGCCGTTCCGTTCCCATGCCAATGACCCAGGAAAACATCCGGTTTCAACTTTCGCAGTAAATTGGCTTCTTCAAAGGGCTGGACATTGGCGATATTGAACACAAAGTCTTTGGGAGAAGAAGCCGCCAGCTTCTCATATTCCCCAATGGCAAATTCGTCATGATGATAAGACCTTATCCCGACGATTTCAAACCCAAGCTCCTGCAGCAGTCTGGCTGTGGCCAGAGCCCTGAATTCACCCGCTCCCACAAAAACTTTTTTTCCCTGAAAAAGAGGCAGGAATTCTTGCAGCCCGGCCTCCAGTTCAGCTGTTTCCGCCTTGATCAGTTGATCAGCCTGCTCTTCCAGGCCAAAGAAACCGGCCACATCTTTAAGCCATAAATTCGTATTTTCAATGCCGATCGGCATATGATTCAGCAGATAAGGAATACCGTACTGTTCTTTAAGGTGTTTGATAAAATAGTCGTCATGGGTCGGGCAAGTACTGACAGAAAGAGCGGCCTGCGTGACTTTGTACATTTCTTCCGGCCGGGCAAAAATCGGGAAAATGTTCACTTCCAGACCAAGAGAGCCCAGCAATCTGCTCAGCTCCAGTTCATCCACTCTGCCCATTGAAGAAACATTCATCAGGTTGACCGTCCGGCTGCGTACAACCTTTTCTTTTAATTCTGCAAACTCGTCAATGATTAACCGGTTTTCCTCGCCGGGCTCTTCCAGCAATTTTCGGCCAAGCCCGTGGTAAACCGCATCATAGGCGGTGGCCCATATTTTTGTCTTAAATCCTTCACAATGAACGGGAACAAGGATGGCGTTAACTGTGGGCTGAACCTTTTGGATCACCCCGTCAATATCATCCCCGATAATTCCCGGTACACACCCGGAAACAATCGTAATTGTCGTGGGCCTGTAGGTCTTCTCCGCTTCAATGATCGCTTTCTCCAGTTTTTCCTCCCCGCCGCCGATCACGTCCGATTCATTCAGAGCGGTGGAAAGCCAAATGGCGTCTTTGACTTTACCCCAGCGGATATTGCCTCCCGAGCGGGCATTGGCATTTTGGGAATGGGCGCATGATCCGCAGCCGATGGCCCCATGCAAAATGGTCACATTATCCGGCAAGCTGTTAATCATCGCCAGACCGGGCAGCAAAAGACATATCGAGCCTTGGGAAAACCCTCTTTCCCCATCGTTTAAGCAGCAGCTTGCGCCTTTTTTAGCAAGTCCGCAAACTGTTCCGGCATAAGTGATACAGGCCTTCAGCCGGTCTTCTCTTTTCGGTGGTTCTTTTTGGTCAAAATAGCTCAAACAACTAACCTCCTCTTTCTCACTTGTTCGATTATCTGCTTTGCCGATGATGGGCTTGGACAAAGCGAAAACTTAGTCTCCAGTTTTTCCGGTCAACTAAATTTATTTTTATTCCGATCAGGACTATTGTCATTGCTGTGGATACCAACCAGATCAACCCGGTCCAAGAATTTTTATGAAGCCCGCCCGATAAGCCTCCAGGCAAGCCGGACTGCTTCCGCCGCGTTGACGGCATAGCCATCCGCTCCGATTTTGTTGGCAAAACCTTGAGATATAGGACCTCCGCCGATTATGACTTTAAATTGTTTTCTGATTTTCTCGTTTTCCAGGATTTGTATTACACTTTCCATTCCATCCATTGTTGTGGTCATCAGGGTGGATAACGCAATGATCTCCGCACCGGTTTCTTTCGCTTTTTCCACAAATGCCACGGGAGGAATATCCCTGCCAAGGTCAAAAACCTCAAAGCCGGATGTTTCCAGCATGATTTTCACTAAATTCTTACCGATATCATGGGTATCGCCTTCAATAACACCGATCACAACCTTATGCTTCACTTCATGCTCCTGAACAGCAATATGCGGCTTTAAAATTTCAAGACCGCTGTACATCGCATCGGAACACATCAGCAACTCAGGAATAAAGTACTCCTCTTCCTCAAAGAGCTGACCTGCCCTGTCCATTCCATCCGCTAAACCTTTATCAATGGCTTCATAGGCATCGAAACCTTGCCGGATTACCTCATTGGCCAGATCCTCAACTTCCTGTTCTTCCATCTCAACAACAGCATCTGAGAGCTTTTTAAAGATCTCTTCTTTATTCGGCATCGCTATTTCCCCTTTATTAAAATAAATTAGAGACAGAATTGATCTGGCCTTCCGCTCTGCTGATAATTCCAGGCCGTATCCACCATAGAAACAATGTTTTCCAGAGGAACCGCCGGCGGAAGATCACAGCCAGGCATGAGAATATAGCCGGCATCCCAGCCCGCTTGATCAATGCAATCCCGGCAAACTTCCGCCACCTCTTCCGGGGAAGCATTCTGCATAATTGCTACCGGATTCATATTGCCGGAAAATGTTATCTGATCTCCTATTTTTTCTCTTGCCGTTTTGATCTCTACCTTATAGTCAATAGAAAGGTTATTTACACCCGTTTCCGGTATCAGGTCCAGCCTGTCGGTAATATTGCCGCAAATATGGATACTGGAAAGCGCCCCTTTCTCCTTGACTTTCTGGACAACTTTTTTTAAATAGGGCAGGGAGAACTCCTCAAACTGCTTTCTGGAAATCAAATCTCCTGATGATGTCGGATCAGCGACGGAAACAATTTCTACCCCCGCATCGATAAATAACGCCAAATACCGGTAACAAAGTTCTGAGGTAAACTCCAATACGGCCTTTACAGCCTCTTTATCCCTGTAAATGCTTCGCATCAGCTTTTCCACTCCATAGATGTGCCCGGCCAGAGTAAACGGCCCCCACTGGCTTGCACCGATCAGAGTATGTCCGCCAATATTCTCGCTGACAATCGCAGCGGTTTCCACCAGCATATTAATATCTTTATCCTCAGTCAGATGATCAAGGTTTATGGTCTCAATATCATTAATATCTTTAAGCAGGGCTGATTGGACATCCGGCGTACCCTTGGAACGGAATTTGATTTCGCCTCCGATTGCCCGGATTGCCAGATTATGATAGCCCGAGCTTGGCCAGACAATATCCGATTTAGCCAGTTCGTTTGTCTCCGCAATGATTTCGGCGGCCTGCCCGGCTCCGATATTCAATGCTTCTTCCAATGTCAAGCCTTTTCTGTTAAATGTCCAGGCCCCACCGGAAAGAAGAGCCACGGGAACTCTCTCCGTTTTTTCCCTGTTTAACGCTTTGATGATCAATTCTTTTGAACTCATTCAACAACACACCTTTTATTAAATCCCTCTTAAAATAAAAACAAGACAAATTTCCCGTGATGAACAGGAAATTTGCCTCCAGCTTTTCTGGTTAGCTTTTACTTTATCGTATTTTTCATCTGATTCTTTTGTGCTTATTTTAGATAGTACCAATTAGACCCTATCAAGTCAATCATTTTTATAGGGTATTGATTTATTTTGGAACAATTCTGTCGATAAATACCGTTCCCCGGTATCCGGCAAAATAGCAACAATATTTTTCCCTTTATTCTCCGGCCTTTGGGCAATCCGGGTTGCGGCAAAAACCGCCGCTCCCGAAGATACTCCGACCAGCAATCCTTCCAATACCGCCAGCTTTCTTGACGTGGTAAAAGCTTCTTCATTTTTGACTTGATAAATTTCATCTATCACCGTCAAATTGGTTACTTCGGAAATGAAGCCGGGACTGATCCCCTGGATTTTATGGGGCCCTTTTTTCCCGCCTGATAAAACGGCGGAATCATAGGATTCAACCGCAATGATTTTTACGTCTTTCCTGCGCTGTTTTAATACCTCGCCGACACCGGTTATTGTTCCTCCGGTCCCCACTCCGGCCACAAAAATATCTACCTGGCCCTCCGTATCCCGCCAGATTTCTTCGGCTGTCGTTTTTCTGTGAATATCGGGATTGGCCGGATTTTCAAATTGCTGGGGGATAAAGGAATTAGGAGTCTGTTCAGCCAAGTCCAATGCTTTTTTGATCGCCCCGGGCATCCCTTCCCCTCCTGGTGTAAGAACCAGCTCCGCTCCAAGGGCCTTCAGCAGGTTTCTTCTCTCCACACTGAATGTTTCAGGTAGTGTAATGATTAGCCTGTACCCCTTGGCTGCGGCGACAAAAGCCAGGGCGATCCCTGTATTGCCGCTTGTCGGCTCAATAATCACCGTATCCTTATTAATGATCCCTTTTTCCTCAGCTTCTTTGATCATGGCATAACCTATCCTGTCTTTGACACTGCTCGCGGGATTAAACGATTCCAGTTTGGCTATGATTTTCGCTTCCAAGTCAAAACTCCGGTTGTAGTTAACCAGCTCCAGCATGGGAGTATTCCCGATTAAATCTGTTAAGTTTTTAACAATTCCGGCCATTTTTTACCTCCGCAAAAACAATTGATGAAACTGAACTTCATTTTTTATTTCCAGACAACATTTTTTATTTCTAGACAATCAGGCGCTGGTGGGAAATTGCCCGCTTGCTGTAAACAATCGGGATGTCATTCGCTTTTGCCTGCTGCCGAACATTTCTCATGGTATTATGGTCAATGAAATCGCAAAAAATAATGACCTGGGCAACATCGATGGGGATGGATTTTTTCCAAAAGGTTTTGGAGCGGCCGCACCAATGAGTGATCTCCTCAAATCCTCTTTCTCTTAATTTGGAAGTGATATTTCCCATTCGGTCTGCACCGACAATCAGCACACGCATTCCTGCCGCCCTCCATTCCTTAGTCATTTTAAAAAGACTTCCTTGGTCTAAAAGAACTTGTTTCATTTTACATAAAATCTATGTATTTAGTAGTCTTTAAAAGTATGATATTCTTAATTCTCAACTTTGTCAACCTGTTCTGCCGTTAAATTCTTTAGTTAAATCTGGTTAAGACGATCGAATAAATATCTTCAATCAGTTTAAGACCGCCATGATAACCCACGTAGGATGAATTCATAACCAGCCTCTCAATAACCGGCCAGGATACATTAAGATAATGAGCGTTTGTTTCTTTGGCAACCTTTTTCTCCCATGAACTTCCCAGGATCAATGGATAACCGAAATAGTCCGTCCCGCGTATTTCTTCATGAATCTGATAGCCGTCGCTTGAAAAATCAATTTCAGCCCGCAGTCCGTCATTGAGATCCCTGAAGTGGCCGCGCAGTGATTCCCGGTATTGCTCTGGGGGATCATCCGTTATATATTGTTTCCCGGGGATCAAACCCAAATCATTGACTAAAAATTTGGTCAGGGCCAGGGAGGTTTGGGCATCAGATACTGTGACAAATCTCTTTGCCATGACCCGTGTTTCTAAAAAGACATCGGCAAAACGTTCAATGTAATAATAGTACTCTTCCTCATGTTTCATGATGACTTCCTCCACCTTTGCCTGATCAATACCGGCAAATTGGCCCAAAGTGCGCAAGAACTTCGTGGTCTCAAATGCCCCAATCGGTAAAGTAGGATAGTGCAGGTAAGGAGTCCCAAATTTTTCTTCCAGTTTTTTGACGTTATTCAAGCCTACCCAGGGGGAGACAAGCAGGTTGAATTCTGCCGCGGAAAGCTTATCGATGTTTTTTATTCCTCTTCCATGCCCGTAAATGGTGTTGGGAATCAGTCCCAGCTCAGCAACCAGCTTTTCCAGTTCCCTTAAGTTCCCCAGCCAAAACGGATCATGCAGGGGGATTCCCGTCCAGATATTTACTAAGCCTTTTTCTGTACGGTCTGCCGGCTTAAGATACTGCTCAATAATCGCATCCAGAACCCACTCATGCCCAAGGTAGTTATTCCCTTTAAACCCGGGGGTCGAAGCGTAAATCACAGGTTTCTCGGCGTGTTTAAATGAACGCACCACTTCTTCGGCATCGTCCCCAACGATTTCTGAAGTACAACCCGTCAGCACTACATAAAGATCAGCATCAATCACCTTGAGCGCATTCTCGATGGTTTCGCGCAGCCGCTCTTCCCCGCCAAAAATCACTTCTTTTTCACTGACATTGGTGCAGGGAAAAATATGGGGGGAAAAATATCCCGAGCTTCCCGTACTTCCCCCCAGCTTTTCCGCACAACCGGGTCCCGAATGAAGAATAGGCAGTGCTCTGCTGATCCCGTGAACGGTTTGCATTGCCGTCATCGCGCATTTATATCTCGGCTGGTCCAATATCTTGGCCATCTCGGTCTCACTCCTTTAAAAATGTTTGATTGTCCTGCTTATACCACCAATCCGTATAAGGCAGCTTGACTCTGGCGGCCAGATTTTTTTCAAAGCTCCTGTTTTTTATGGTATCCAGAACGGAATAAGCAAAATTCAAGGTACCTTGATAACCGAAAATCATATATTCATCGGCAACATAAAGGGCCGGAACCCCCTGTTTAATTGCCCAGACTGTTGTCCCGGGATGACGGGAAAAATAAATATCCGGCCGATAGGTATTCAAGATGTTCAAAACTTCGTAATTCTGCTGGTCGGCAACACTGATTCTGAAATTGTCCGGAGAATTCTCCCGCAGGTACTCCAGAGACGGAGGAGCCGCTTCATTATCATATTTTTTGTCATAATGCCAGGCTGCTGCCCAGACAACCTCCATATCCAATTCCTGCAAAACCCTGCTGACTTCAAAGGTATAGCCCGGACCCATGCCAATAACCGCCCGCAGGCCTTTTAATTCCCGTTTCGCTTCCTCAATTTTCGGGATGTAAAGTTCCCGCTGTTCGGCAAGATAAGCTTCCACCTTATCTTCTTTCTGAATCGTTTTCCCGATTTGCCTGAGCCATGTTTCAAAGCCGGTGACCCCCATGGGATTGATGGTCCTCACATAAGGAACACCATACCTTTCTTGGAGTCCGTTCCCTAAATAAGTACCCAGAGTTCCGCAAACGCAAACAGTTGCCAGGGACTCGGAAAGTCTGGACAGTTCCTCAACGGTAGAATTCTGATATAAAAACAAAGGTTCAACATCAAACCTGGCAAATAAATCGATAATTTCCAAACGGGCACTTTCATAAAAGTTTTTAAAATTGATCACATTTCTTTTTTGTTGGGGCGGCTTGACTATGCCGGTTAGCACAGCATGGTCGGAGATATCAAAGCCGGAAGCCCAGATCCTCGATTTAAAGCCTTCACAATGGACTGCGGCAATAGGAACGGGAATCTCTTCTTTCAGCTCTTCCACCACATTGTCCACATCTTCACCAATAATACCGGTCACACAGGATGTCCCGATAAAGATTGCTTTGGGATGATAGCGGCGATAGGTTTCCAGTACAATTTCTTTTAGGGTTCCGGTTGCTCCGAAAACGGTGTCCTGTTCATTCATATCCGTCCCGATGAAAACCGTACTGTTCGTGACCCCTCTCTTCGCTGCCAGCTGGGCATTTTGTACCGTCACCCCGGCTGCTGTCGCCGTACAGCCGGAAGGGGCGTGGTTGATGATCGCGATGTCCCTGATCCCTGAAAGCTGAGCCAGGGCGCAGCCGGATAGACAGGTACTGGACTGGCTGAAGCATCTTTCTTTATCCCGCAAGGTTCCGCACCTTGACTGGTGCACTAAATCCCGGAGGTCGCCATGATAACCTGTAATGGAACCCAAACGATTTTCTCTGGTCCCAACAGAACTCTCTTTAAAATTGAACGCCATCTTTTTCCCCTCCTGTAAGTCCATCCGTATCCTCAGGCAAATTCAGACCGCCCTGATCTCCTGTCTCAGGCTTTTGCGGCCGGTTTCATCGGCTTTGATTATGGCTTTCATCAGCAAATCCCGGTTCACCGGGAAATTCAGTTTATCCAGTGAGGTTTCCGTAAAATTGATATGATCTGCCACAAGTGCCGCTTTCTCAGCCAATTCCCCCGCAATCCCCAGCTGCCCTAAGGTAACCGGCAGCTCCAATGTCTGAAGGAACCTGATAAAATGATCAATCTCCTGTGAAGGCTTATCTTGCAGGATTAACTGAACAACTAAACCAAAAGCGACAATTTCTCCGTGCAGGCTCTGGTGTGTTTCCTTTAGCAAGGTAAAATGATTATAAAGAGTATGCGCCAGTGCCGGCCTGCGGGTTCCCTGACTAATACTGCCGATAAGCCCGGCCAGAACAATAATTGCATCAACAACCCAACTCAGTTCATTTGAAGGCACTCTTGCCTCAACATCGCGTTGGGCCTGAGCATAATATTTCCTCAGCAAATCCAGGGCCTGTTCAGCGATTTTAACACCGATAGTCAGAGAGATGTCGCTCTGCCCTTCCGCGGTATGAGGCGCTGTCTCATACCATTTGGCAATCGTATCGCCTATCCCGGCATTTAGATAGCGCACCGGAGCCTGGGCAATTATTCCTAAATCCGTCAATACCAGCCGGGGTGAAGTCTTTAAAAAGCGGTATTCCGCAAATTTTCCCTCTTCATCATAAAGAACAGTTAAGGCTGACCAGGCCGCACAGGTCGCCGCTATTGTCGGCACAGCAACAAGTGGTATTCCGGCGTCTTCAGCAATAGCTTTAACCGAGTCCAGAACCTTGCCTCCGCCTACACCGATCAGAATATCCGCTCTCAGTTCTTGGGCCAAAGCTGAATATTTCCGGATATTTTCAACTGTGCAATTCCCCTGAAATACAAAAGTTTGGCTTGAGATTCCGGCTTTTTCCAAGCTTGCTGTCAGTTCTTGACCGGCAACAGCCAAAGCAGTCTTTCCCCCGATGATCAAAGCATTTTGACCCAACCTGCCGATATGCTCTCCCGCTTTCTTCAGGCTACCCGCTTCATTGATATAGTGATCAGGTGTTTTTATGGTAAGCATGATTTCATTCTTCCTTTCCTTCATCAAAAAACCCGGAGACTGAATCAAAGATTCAGCCTCCAGGTTTTCTGGTCGGCCTATAATCTACACTATTCCTATAGATTTCATTATATAATAGCATGGGAAGGTCCCGCTGTCAAATAAAATCTTTGATCTCATCAGGTACAGCAGGATATGTTCATTGACAAACAAAGTTGATCTAATTTATAATTCTTTTTAGTATTTTTATACGAAAGCAAAAGCTGACTGAACGCCAGAGGCTGAACCGCAAGGGGCTCACTCTGTCGTTTTTCCTTATGAACTAATTGCACTGTTAGAAGGAAGATATGATTAAACACCAAACTTTGGAGAAAGAAAGGAGCAGGATAGATGTCTGATCTTCAGTACAGAAAAGCGCTTGAACACATCTCTCCCTATAAACCGGCCAAAACACTGGTAAAAATCAAAGAAGAGCTTGGTTTGGAGCATATTATCCGTTTGGCGGCCAATGAAAACACCATGGGCTGTTCCCCCCATGTTCAAGAGGCGGTTAATGCCGCCTTAAAAGATATCTATCTTTATCCGGACGGCTTTTGTCATGATTTGCGCGCTCAATTGGCCCAAACCTGTCACTTCGATCCCCATCAACTGATTTTTTCTAACGGCTCTTTTGAATTAATCTCCTTAATTGCCCAAGCCTTCCTGAATCCGGGCGAAGAATCGATTATTCCTGAGCCTTCCTTCGGCTGGTATAAAGTTGTTACTCTGGGCATGGACGGAGTCGTCAACAATGTCCCCTTAAAAAACCACTGTATTGACTTGCAGAGAATTCAGAGGGAAATTAATGACAAAACCCGGATCATCTGGCTGTGCAACCCCAATAATCCAACAGGCACCTTTTTTACTCAAAGTCAGTTGGAATCGTTTATCGCAGATATTCCGCCCCAGATTATTATTGTTCTGGATGAAGCCTATTATGAATTTGTTACCGACAAATCCTATCCCGACAGCGTCTCCCTGATTGAAAAACATCCCAATATCATTGTGCTCAGAACGTTTTCCAAGGTTTATGGTTTAGCCTCTTTTCGCCTTGGCTATGGAATTGCCGGTCAGAATATCATCGGAAACCTCAATAAAATCCGTTTGCCCATTAATGTGAATTATCTGGCCCAAATTGCCGGAATTGCCGCTTTGAGCGATAGGGAGTTTACCAAGGCCGTTCTGGACAATAACGCCCGGGAAAAACAATATTATTATCAGGTTTTTAAGGAAATGAGCCTGGACTATATCCCTTCAGAAACAAATTTTATAATGGTCAATGCGGAAAGAAGCAGTGAAGCTGTTGTGGATGAGATCCTCAAAAAAGGTATCTCTGTCCGGGCGGGCATGGAATTTGGCATGCCGAGCTGGTTAAGGATCACGATCGGACAACCGGAGGAAAACCGTTTACTGGTCACTGCCCTGAAGGAGGCTTTACCCAAATAAGAGAGCATTTACAGCTGACAGGAGCACAAAACAAGTTTCCTGTGGTTTACCATGAAAAGATAAAACAACAAAAGACGCTTCTGGCACTAGGCCAGTAGTGTCTTTTGTTGTTTCAAGCTATTTACTGTGACAACCTCATTTTTGTTCCTGAATTCGTTTAAGGTTTTTGAGTCGAAAAATACGCTTTTTGAGTAGAGTTAGAATTTACTAACTTTTATAATAGAGCAAACATCGCCTGACCATGGGCGCACTATTTTTTAAATGCTAAGGAGGATTTCAAGTAAAATGAGGATTGAACCAACGATCAAGAATTGGCGGATAAGGAGAAAATTTTTTAGTTTGCTGCTGATAGCGGCAATTGCTGTCACCTTTCTGCCGCTCCCTTCTCATGCCGCAGCTCCCTTTGCGGGGGGAGACGGGACCGCAGAATCTCCCTATCAGATCGCCAGTGCAGAGCAGTTAGATGAAGTTCGCTATCACCTCGACAAGCATTTTATCCTGACTGCCGATATTAGCCTTTCTGACTATGGCGATTGGGAGCCTATCGGTGCTTTTCAGTCCCTTTCGGATGCCCCGGAAGATGCGGAGGTTCCCCAACCTGCGGTGGCTTTCACCGGCACCTTTGACGGAAACCATCATACTATTTCAAATATAAACATCAATAAGCCTATGTCTATGGCGGTTGGTCTATTTGGCTGCACGGTCGGTACAGAAGAAAATCCTGGTTCCATCTCCAATCTCAACCTAGAGAATGTCAATGCAGCGGGATATTATCTGATTGGGGGAGCAGTCGGCCTTCAGCATCAAAACTTTATGGTGCAGAACGTGACTTTAACGGGCACGAATGAGATTCAGGGCTTACAAGGAGTAGGCGGCATTATCGGAACCAGCTTTGACACCGTGAAAAACTGTACGGCTATTGCGGATATTGTCGTCACTGGTGATGATGGCGCTTGCGCCGGCGTAGTGGTCGGCGGCACGGACGGAGGCTCTCTCCTCAACTGCACGGCGGCGGGAGGCTCGGTAACGGCAACAGGAAAGAATTGCTGGGCATTGGGCGGAGTGTGTGGCGCACCTTATGCCGCACCGAAAATCACAACCTGCATGGCCGAGAACGTGACCATTACAGCTTCCGGTACAAACAACCGCCTGATAGGCGGGTTGGTGGGCTTTACCGGTACCTACGGCGAAGATGCCCCCACCTCTGTAACAAATTGCACGGTTGCGGGTATCACCATCAATGTATCAGACAGCACGACCTGTGTCGGTGGTCTGGTGGGCGGCAGCACAGCAGGTTCGACTCAGACGATTCCTTCCGTTTTTGCCATTAAAGACAGTTCCACTGCCGGCGCCATTACTGGCGGAACTGCCTCCGTCGGCAGCATTGCGGGCTATGCTTACCATTCCACCGTGGAAAACTGCACAAGCACCATGACTTGGAACAGCGGCATTCTTAACCAAATCGGGGAGAACGTCGCCGTACCTGTAAAATCCCGTGGGGGTAGAAGTAGCGGCGGGAGCTCTTCCTCCCTGCTGACCCCGCCCGCGCTGGCAACGGACAGCAGCGGTAACACCGCAGGCAGTGCCGTGGATATCACGTTTAACGATGATCAGGCCTGGCGGACAGCCATCAGCCGTCTTACGGTTGACGGTAAGGTCCTGACCAACGCACAGTATACAATAACGGCAGGCAGCATCCGTATTATCGCAGGCGTACTGGAAACGCCCGGGAACCATAAGATAGCGGTCATCTCTTCAGGCTACAGCAATGCTGTTATAGCGCAGACAATGACGGAAGCCAGCATCGCTTCGGTGGTGCGGCTGGCGGGGAGTAACCGCTTCGAGACAGCTGTTGCGATTGCCAGGGCCGGCTGGACTGACGGCGCCGACAATGTGGTCTTGGTCTATGCCTTTGATTTTCCCGATGCCCTGGCGGCAGTGCCCTTAGCCAAGAAGCTGAATGCGCCGATTCTTCTTACCTCTAAGACAGAACTTTCAAGTGTAACCTTAGCAGAGATGGAAAGACTGAACGCAAAAAAAATAACGCTCATCGGCAGTGCGGGCGTGATTTCTCAAAATGTGGAGGACAGCCTGATTGCCAGATATGGCCGGAATAATATCGTACGCTATGGCGGCGCCAACCGCTACGCAACGGCGGCAGCGATTGCGGAAGCCATGGGCCAGACCGGCAAAGCCGTGCTTGTTAACGGAGAAACAGCACATTATCCGGATGCTCTGGCCATTTCTCCTTATGCCGCTTATCATGGGATACCCATCCTCTTTACAGAAGCGTCAAGACTTCCCGCAGAGACAGCCCGAGCCCTGACAACCCAAAATGTCGGTGCTGCCATCATCGTCGGCGGTGAGGGAGCCATTTCGGCGGAGGTCTTCAATCAAATACCGGGGGCCAGTCGTTATGGCGGTGATGATCGTTATGGGACAGCCGTGGCAATTATCAAGGGGCTGGCTCATGAATTTAATCAAGTCTATGTCGTAACCGGAGTGAATTTCCCGGATGCCCTGGTGGCAGGCAATTTGGCGGCACATACCCAGTCACCCCTGATCTTGGTGGATAAGCAAATTCCTGAAGCTGTTCAGACATTCTTCACAACAGCAGGACAGGACATTGCCAAAATAACGATAATTGGTGGTGAAGAGATTATTCCCGCCTCTCAGATCAGTGATCTCCTTAAAGCTCTAGAGTAAGGGTTCATCTGGTTTTGCTTACAAGCTGGATTTTTAGCGGGACGAACACTTCTGCGTGTCTAACTTGGAACAGGTTTACCCACTTATGGAGTGGCAGTCGTATTCTGAAGCGGTTAGAAAGAGGCTGTTGCCTGACGGATGATAAAATTCGTTGGCAACAGCCCTTTTCACCGATAGCAGATTCTCAGAAACTTGATCATTAAGGACTCCCCCACAACCCCGACCAGCCGATAAACCCTGATGAAAGAGCCAAACTATGGTAAAATAAAGGCTACAATCAGACACATACAGATAATGAGGTCTGGAAGGAGCAAACCATGAACGATTTCATATTAAAAATCTATGAATTATTGACAATATTATTACCTTTTTTCATTGTTTTCGTCGTAATGAACATCATTTCAAGACGCAAAGGTATAGCCGCGTTAAACAGTTATTTTCTACTGACTTTTGTATTGGCAATTTATCTTTTCGGAACTTTATCTGTTACTGGTGCCGGTACAATTTTCGATCTAAAAATGTATGGCATTGAAATAAGATCTGATCAGATTAATCTATTCCCTTTTTCACAGGATATCGATATTATGGCATATTTGCAAAATATTCTGCTGTTTATTCCATTTAGTTTTCTGCTGGCTTTAATATGGCCTCATTATGCTAAATGGAAATTTGCTGTGTTGTCTGGATGTTTATTTTCCTTATTGATAGAATTAAGTCAACTTCTTAATAACAGGCAAACCGATATTGATGACTTGATACTGAACATCGTTGGGACGGCCTTAGGTTATTTTCTCTACCAGATTTTTATCTCTGTAACAAAATGGAATAATGAGCGGTTGGTTTACTATAGATTTGAACCGGTTGTATATGTATGTGCAATGTTTTTAGGACATTTCTTGTTCTATAACGAGTTTGGTTTAGCGAAAATACTATATGGATTTTAATCTGTGCCTTTATTCAGGTTGATACTCCTAAATCAGATTAAGAGAGGCTCCAACCAGATGTTTTTTCTCTGATGCTTACAAAATCGCGGTATATACCTGCCTGTTCTATTAATTCATTGTGGGTTCCACTTTGGCTGATGCGTCCGTCCGAAATCACTAAAATTTGATTTGCCTCTCTTATTGTATTCAGCCGGTGAGCAATGACCAATAATGTTTTTCCTTTGACCAGTTCAGAAATTGCTTCCTGAATATAGCTTTCATTATCCGTGTCTACGCTTGCCGTCGCTTCATCCAAAATAACAATAGGTGCATCTTTCAAGATGCAGCGGGCAATGGAAATACGCTGTTTTTCACCGCCGGACAGGGTAGCTCCACCTTCGCCTACCATCGTTTGGAACCCCTCCGGTAAATTCATGATAAAGTCGTAACAGCGGGCCTTTTTTGCCGCCTTAAAAACATCTTCCTCCGTAGCATCCGGCTTACCCATGCTGATGTTATTATAAATGGTGTCCTGAAACAAATAGACCCGCTGGAATACCATACTGATCTGCTCCATCAGTTCACCAAGAGGAACATCCCGAATGTCGGTGCCTCGGATAGCCACACTTCCCGATTTCACATCCCAAAGCCTGGCAAGAAGATTCGCAATAGTGGACTTGCCTCCACCAGATGGACCCACCAGTGCCAGCATTGAGTTTTCTTTTAAATTAAAGCAGATATCATTTAGCACCTCTTTGTCTTGATAGGCAAAGGTCACATGATTGAAGCACACTTCCGGCGCATTGGGGGAAACGGCCGGGATATGCTTTTTTCCGGTGGCCGGCAGTTCCTCTTCCTTCAATACAGACTCAATGCGATCCAATGCAGCATCCATCACCGTCAGACGGGTAGCCTCGCCATAAAGTGCCTTAAGTGGTCCAAACAGGTCAAAAACAAAGAGCAGAACGCCCAGCAAATAAGGCAGAGACAGTACGCCGTTCTGCTGAAGAGATATAGACAGTCCAAAAATGGAGGCAATTCCGAACGCATAGAGAATGTTTAGCCCTCGCGTCCACGGAGTCATTTTTTTCTCAAATGTAATGGATGTATCTCTGGACTTTTTAAAATTATCACTTAACTCCTGCGATTTTTCGCCAATCAGATTGTAACTCTTAATCACTCCGATACCTTCGGTAAAGGAAAGCACCGCATCGGTCAAATGTTCGCTCTGTTCCTGCCGCTGGGCGGCCTCACCCAAGGATAATTGGTTCATGCGTCCCGCAATCAAGGATGCAAGCATGATGATGCCTGTGGCAACCAGTCCCAGCCGCCAATCCAGAACAAACATAAAAACAGTCAAGATTAATGAAGAAAACAGATAACTCATCATGTTTGCAATAGTACTCATTGATACTTCTTCAATGAATACCATATCCGTACTTAGAACGGAACTGATTTTACCGATATTGCCTGCGGTAAAATAGCCCATAGGAAGTTTACGGAGATGTCCGCCTAATGCCATACGCTGATCTGCAAACATCATGTATCCGGCTCCACTTTGCAGACGGTCGCTCAAAAAATGAACCACGGCTTGGAGCACGACTACCGCCAAGAGGCCAAGACCAATATACAGGCAGCGTCTCGCATTCAAGGTATTCTCATAAAAGCCAGCCAGCACGATAAATGCAAAAAACAGCGGCATTTTTGAAAGAACGGACTCCAAAAACGAGCAGACAGAGGCCGCTCCGATTCTCCCTTTGTATTTGCCGGAAAGTTGTAGAATTCTTTTGAACAGTTTCAGCATCTTAATTCCCCCCTTTTGCAGTAGCCACTTTCCACTCCGAACTATTTTGGGAAGCGTTCCACAGTTTATGATATTCCTCACAAGAGGACAGCAATTCATCGTGCTTACCCGCAGCCAGGAGGGAGCCATGTGCCATGACACAGATTTGGTCTGCGTTCATCATGGCAGACAGCTTATGGGCGATAACAAATAGGGTCTTGCCCTTAACCAGCTCCGCAATAGCCGCCTCCACCTTTTCCTCGTTTTCCGGGTCAATGTAAGCGGTGGCCTCGTCAAGAACCACGATAGGGGCGCTCTTCAAAATCGCTCTTGCCAGAGAGATACGCTGACGCTGTCCGCCGGAAAGCATTTTACCTGCATCCCCAGCCGCTGAATGGATACCTCGGGGTAATTCTTCGATATACTCCATACACTGTGCTTTACGGGCAGCTTCTACCACTTCCTCATCGGTGGCATCCAAACGCCCCATCCGAATGTTTTCCAGCAGAGAAGTGTTAAAAAGATACTGATCCTGCGCCACATAAGAAATCTGGCTGTTCAAAGCATTCAGACTCATTTCACTGACACTCTGTCCGCCAACGGTAATTGTTCCCTGCTGTGGGTCATAATAGTGGATCAACAGCTTTGCCAACGTACTTTTCCCAGAACCGGACTCGCCCACGAGAGCCGTTTTTTGCCCGGCTTTCGCGGTCAGGCTGACATCGTGAACGACTGTCTGATCTCCGTAAGCAAAGCTTACACCCTCAAAACAGATTGTATGATCTTTGCCACCGAAACCATCTTCGGTCTGATGGAGGGGTTCGGCTTCTAACACCTGTTCCAGTGCAGAGATTTTATAATTGAGCTGAGGCATGGCAGGCAGGAATCCAAGGGCTTTGAGCAAGGGAATACCAATGCTCAACGCCAGACACAGCACTAAAATCAGACTTGGCAAGGTAGAAAAGCCCCTCAGCACGAACCAGGCGCCTAAAGGCAGCGTCAGAATGATGGTACAAGGCAGCAAACTGTTATAAATCGCCATCCACGGCCAGCAAGCCTTATACCAGTTCAACGTATAGTCACGGTAATTGGTAACATCCTTTCGGAACCGTTCATAAGACTCGCCATCTTTGTTGAATACTTTGACTACTTCCATCCCGTTGATGTACTCAATAATGGTATTATTCATTTTCTGCCCTGCCTGATAATAAGGCCCCATTTGCTTCATGCCAACAGAATACATCATCATCATTGCAACCAAGCTGATGGGCAGGGAGGCCAAAGACAGCAATGCCAGTTTCCAATCAATAAAGAACATGGCGATATAGACCGCAAGCGGAACCATTAAATTTGCAATACCCTCCGGCAGCGAATGAGCCATCAGAAGTTCCAGACTGTCTACGTCGTCTACGAACAGCTTTTTAACGGTACCGATGCCTTTGTCCTGAATGATGCCCAAGGGCAGATTTTCTAACTTTTTCTGTAATGCAATACGCAGGCGCATCAGCGTATTATAGGCGGTTTTATGGGATAAATCCAATCCCCATCCATAAAGAACCGCCTGCAAAACCAGGCAAACCAGTACGCCAATGACACGTACTGTAATCTCGGCCAGGGCAACGCTTCCACCGGTGACCAATGGAGCAATAATCTGATAGGCCAGAACAAAGGGAAGGACACCCATCAGGACACTCACCAGGAATATGAGGGTCGCTGCATAGATGCCTTTTTTATACGGACCGGCGTATTCAAAAATTTTATTGAACATCTTGTTCCCTCCTCTTGGTTAAACTACTGTTCTGAAAACCGGCGCAATATATCCTGTGCGAGGTTTTGGCCGCTATCTGACCTGAATTTTACAGCTTACTGTGCTCTAACTCTACTCAAAAAGAGTATTCCGTTACTCAAAATCCATCAATCCTTGACTGAATAAAAAAAGCCGCCGGATCTCCCCGACAGCAGTTCAGCAGCCTTGCTCAATTCTTATTTGACTGTACTTTTTACATATTCACTGGGATTAATCCCGTATTTCTTCTTAAAGGCTTTCGAAAAATGGCTCATATTTCCGTATCCCACCAGGCCGGCTACGCTGCCGATCCGCTCTTCACCGTTTTCAAAAAGGAAAAGTGCCGTTTCAAGCCGCTTTTCAATCACATAACGATGTACTGTTGTCCCCAGAAACACCTTAAATCCTCTTACTAATTTGGATTCACTCAGATAGACCATCCGTGCAAGATTTGCGCAAGAGGGCGGATTAAAGATGTTCTTATCTAAAATTTCCTTTGCTTTTAGGAGGCTTTCCCGATCTGTACGAGATAGTTCAATGAAATCCGTTTTCTGACCCCTCTGCATTATCACTTCACTAAAATAAACCGACAGCAGTTCCAGCAACTTTCCCTCAATATACATTTCAAGCATGGTATTTTGGTAGGGACAACTCAGTATTTGCTGAAGGATGACCCTGACGGACGGAGTAATCCTGTGTTTTGCAAAATGACCGACTGATTTTTCAATGGCAACCTCGTCGGAAGCATCCGCATACTCTCGTACAATTTCCCGAAAGCGGAAGATTGGAATTTTAATACCAATAAAGTTAAACTGGCAGTCCTGATGATAACAAGTGTGCTCTAATCCATGCCTGTTATTGGAAATAAAAGTTTCACCTTTATTGATTTGCAGTTGTTTTCGTTCCTCCTTGGACTCCCATGTCATGCCCTCTTCAAGACAAAAACAAAGATCAATATTGGCTGGATTTGTTGTTCCCAGCACATCCATATTATATTTAAAGCACATCCGGAATTCCGAAATGATCATGTTTTTGCGGGTACTTATCTGCCGGAAACCACCGCAACCAATTTTATCGGGAATAGAGAATTCGTATTTTCGGGCGGCAACTTGTGTAACCTTAGAGAAAGCTTCACAAATATACCTGCTTGCCGGCAATAGCTCACTATACAGGTTCACTGGACTTTGATCTGATTTTATTTCTTTATTCACTGATTGCATTGGGTGTCCCTCCGGCTTTATGTGACAAACTTCCGACTTTCGATTTATCGCAGTAGAATCAGCCCTTTTTATCCTAATTCAATATTAATAGTTAGATAAAACTAACTCTACTCAGAAAGCATATTTTACTGCTCAAAAACAGTATATTTCTTTATCATAAATCTGTCTATCCTGGGGTGTGCTCTCTGCCATTTACCTACTAAATGATATCTCCGTCTCATGTTATTTTTTCAGTAAATTGATCTGACTTTGCAGCCATTGGATAAGCTCTTGTTTATTTTTATTTACAGGAGCAATCTGTTCCCAAATTTCTTTAAAATACTCATGGAAAGCTTTGACCAGCATGGGTTCCGTTACGGACAGCCGTACTCCCGGCTTTGCTTCTGAGAGTTCCGCTATTTCAAGTAATGCAGCCTGCCTTTCTTTAACTACGCAATAATAGGCGCAATTAATCTTACCCTCTATCTCCTCATTCCGGGTTACAAAAGCAATATTGTAGTTATTATACGTTTCAAGAAGAATGATGATATTCTGCAAAAGCTCAATGACATCCTGAGTTTCTAAATCAATTCGCTCAAGTCCTGAATAGCGGTAAAGATAATACCACCGGTGTTTAATCAGGTCTTTTATTGAATCTGCCGAGCAGATATCATAGTATTGATAAACCTGGATGTTTGATAAAAACGCAGATAATCGTTTCCGGTAAAAGGTCAGTTCTGTTCTCATCTCATCATTTGAGAGCGCTTTTTTTTTAGGAGTTTGACATATAACTGTTCCGGCAAGGTTAATGGACTGGCACAATAATTGTATTGAAACCGGTTGCCGATATTCTCTTCACTTTTGATTAAACAGTGATTAAAGCTGGGCCTATCCTCAGGCGGATAATAGTGTATGAGGGGTCGGGCATAATTGGGCAGAAGGGTCTGATAGTAGTTCTGAAAAATTTCAATAGCAACCTTATTTTTTAGATAAAATGCACAGTTGATTTCCGAGCTCGGCTTAGTTGAAAAGCAGGATAACACTCCGATCTCCGGGACCGTAAAGTTCTCTCTGCCTATAGCTGAGGCATCGTATTGATTAATATAATAGGGGGCAAATTTACCGGTTCTGATCAGAGGTTTGGCAAACTTGATCAGTTCGATTGTTCGATCAATATTATGATTTAACCGCAGTAATAATATGATATTCCACCCATGATTTATCGCTTTCAATATGGCCTCTCTTAAACCATCAATCAAGTTCTGATTTTCTATGCCCCGATCGTTATGATAAGTGATATAAATTGTATTGTGATTTCCGCACTTTTGGTGTATCGCTGTTTCCAGCAAGGAGATAGCGGCGGAAAAAATTTTTTCCTTTCTAAAGATGATTTGATCCTCGTCTGATAAGGCTACTGAGTGGGTAAGCTCATTCACATCAAATAAATTCTTCTTATTAATAAGATTTTTTCTTTTGCATTCAATAGAATACCCTTGTGCCTCCAATAACAGCTTGAATATTTTTTCTTTTTGATTACTTGCGGACCCATGACTTCCGCATACCCTCGCGAATAGTTCATTCAATCTCTGCGCTTGAATGGAATTTAAGATATTTTTCGCAAAGTAGTCGGCAATCGTTTGAATATGTATTGAGTCATATCCCGGAATCCTTTTTCCGTTAACCCAACGGTTAACAAGTGAGCTATCCACATTGATCGCTTTGGATAGCCTGTTGGCACTTATATCCAAAATAGACAGTAACGAAGTCAAACATTCGCTGAATTTTATATAAGACAAATATACCCTGCCCCCTAAAAATTGATACTTTTACAATACCCTTATATATGCCGGGAGGGAATATCCCTTTAAATGCTTTGTCATAACCGTGGTTATGACAAATACTTGAAAATAGTACAAATCATGAGATTCATCCTCTATGATAAAACAATAGGTTACATAAAGTTACATAAATCGAGCAAATACAGCAGGTCATGAATTCTTAGAAGGCATATCGGAGATAGATCACCAGCTTGTTTTGTTGCTCAATATCGAAAAGGCAGTCTAAAAATATGGAGGTAGCGGATCTTGGAGAAATTCACCGGCAGAGAGACCTTGGAGTTTTTTATCAGGATAGCCCCAATCTTAAACAGGTTATTCCTCATGGATGTTTTCGTCGCAGTCAGTGATAGGGAAACGATTTTGTCCTATCGGGCAGCGAAGACTTTTGATATCGGAGTTAAATCCGGCGACCGGATTAAAGAAGGAACTTCGCTGGCCAAAGCGATGAAGGAAAGAAAAGAAGAAATATTAGAAGTCGGCAAAGAAGTTTTAGGGGTTGCCTATAAAACCATTACAGAGCCTATTTTTGATGAGAATGACCAAGTCATAGGGGCAATCAGTGTAGGAACAAGCCTCCAAAACCAAAATAAGCTAAGAGAAGTGATTGAGCAGTTTAGCGCCTCTTTTCAGGAAATCAACAGCAGTGTTCAGGAAATTGCTTCAGGTGCCGAAAATCTGGCAAAGATTGGTGAAGAATTGTCGCAAACAGCAGTGAACACCAAAGAGGATGTGAGAAAAACTGATGATATTATCCAAATGATCAGGGAAATTGCTGATCAAACAAAGCTGCTTGGTTTAAATGCCGCGATTGAGGCGGCCAGGGCCGGCGAGAATGGGAGGGGTTTTGCGGTAGTGGCTGATGAGATCCGCAGTCTTTCCGCGGAAAGCAACAACTCGGCTAAAGAGGTCAACACCATATTAAGAGCAATTGCAGAATCCAGTAATTCGATCAGCAGTGATATCCAGGAATTGAGTGCTGTAAGTGAGGAACAATCAGCGGCAATGGAGCAGATTTCCGCATCTGTGCAACAGCTTGTTGGTCAATTGGATTCTCTGGGCGAATTTACTAAAATTATCTGAAAAAGCAATTGCACGTTACTTTGTTCTCTAATCACAAAGGGAGTATTGCTAACTATGGAAAAATAGTTTTGCAATACTCCCTTCTGTATCTCAAGGGGGGGAACTTTTTATTTCTTCATCATTTTCCGGTTGTCTCCGCTTTAATCAATTTGGGTAAAGCATCCTCAATAAAATCAGGAATCGTTAAGGCCTTTACTCCCTTTGCCTCCAAGAGCTGTTCGGCGCTTCTGCCGATCCGGCTGACCAGTACATACCTGCAGTCGGCAAGCAGATTCACCGATTTCTCCATGGTATTCTCTCCATGTTCTCCCGAGTTGCAGGCGGGAGTATTCTGGCGAAGTTCCAGAAAATGATATTCGTCCTTGTCGTCCACTTCAAAAATATAAAACTGACGGCTCCTGCCAAAATGGTCATTGATAAATTTCCCGTCCGAGCTTGCTGCAGCAACCTTATAACCCATAATATTTTACCTCCTTTGACTTTTCCTGAATGAATGAACAAAATTATTTTTTATTAATTTATATCATAAATCAAAACAGATAAAATACAATTCTTTTCGCAAGAATCGCCAGGAGGTTTCTTAGATATTTCCGACCGCCTCGGTGCGGACTTCCCCGGTTTCAAGCGCCAGCAGGTAATCGCCCCATTTTGCGGCCCATTCTCTTAATTCACTGATTTCCAAAGGTGTCGGAACCCTGGACTCGGTATGATGATCAATCTTTTCGGCAAGGCTTTTGTAGATAGCGGCTTGTTTGGAATCCGGCAGGGCTTCAATTGTTGTTTTTCCCTGCAGCTCGCTCTGGGTAACAGTTACGGAACGGGGCACATATTCCACTACCTGGGTGCCTGTTTGTTCAACAAAATCATCAATGATCTCTTTCGCATAAGGGGCATTGATCGAGTTGGCAATTACTCCGCCCAATAATGCTCCACCGGAGTTGGAATATTTCTTGATCCCTTTCATCAGGTTGTTTGCCGCATAGATGGCCATAAAATCCGCTGAAGATACGGTAAACACATGTTCGGCAATCCCTTCACGCACCGGGACCGCAAATCCACCGCAAACGACATCGCCCAGGACATCATAAATGACATAATCCAAATCAAGCTCTTCAAAAACTTTTTGTTGTTTAAAAAGCTGAACTGCCGTAATGATTCCCCGGCCCGCACAACCAACACCCGGAGCAGGCCCGCCGGCTTCCACACAATAAATCCCATTAAAGCCTTCAAAGATTACTTCATGAGCTTTGACTGAGCTTTTTTCTCTCAGGGTATCAAGAACTGTCGGGATATATTTTCCTCCCCTGAGAGTATTCGTGGAATCGCTTTTGGGATCACAGCCAAACTGCATGACCTTGTATCCTGCTATTGAAAGCGCGGCACTAAGATTAGATGTGGTTGTTGACTTGCCAATACCACCCTTTCCATAAATTGCAATTTGTTTAATTTTCTTTGCCATTTCTCAATTCACTCCTAAAAATTTTATTCAACGAATACTACATGCCAAAAACAAGAGACCAAGCTCCTATCCTTATTTTGGCTAAGAACTTAGCCTCCATGTTTATGGTCAGCCAAGAACGATTTTATAGAATCCTGTTAGAAAAAGAAGACAATCGCCTTTAGCTTTCTAATCGAGCATAAACAAGGATCTCTAAGCGATATCATTGTTTGATTTATTCTCCTTCATTATCTTACTTTATTCTCATTTTCTCATTTTTCTCCAGCTGGACGACTTCGCCATTTTGGATGATCAAAGTAATTGAACCAAATTTAATAGTCTTTAGGAGGGTGACAAGCTTTTCAATATACTCATCTGAAATAGGATTTTGAGAACTATCACCGCTTTTCTTGTTATCTACCATCCTCTTCTCCTCCTGTTTGCATTAATTTTCTTGGTTGCTTTAACCCCAAGCCGGTAGATTTTTTCCATGAACTTTTCTTTTCTAAAACGGGTTATTTCAGCTTTATCTTTTCGTATTTATTTACCTGAATTAATATTCCGTCTTGAATAATTAAGTTCAGGGAGCCAAAATGAATTTCTTTGATCATTTTCATAATTCGATAGAGTTCTTTATTCTTTGACAGATCGTTTATTTTGTTATTATCCAGGGTAATCAAAATATCCCCTCCTCGAATTATCTATAATATCTATGGGTTTAGTGGTCTTTAGAAAAAGAATATTAGAATTTACCTCTTTTGTCAATATATTAATTTTTTTAATGAACCGATCAACCTCCCCATGCTGATTCTTACTAAAATGCAGGAACAACGGCAACACCGTATTTATCCTTGAGAAACTTTTTTACATCTTCAGAATTCAATACAGCAATCAATTTTTTAATTTCAGGACGGTTCTCTTCTCCTGTTCTGACCGCAATGATGTTAGCATACGGAGAATTGGCGTCTTCCCGGAACAAGGCAGTGTTGGGATCAATTTTTGCTTCCAACACAAAATTTGTATTGATCACCGCCCCGTCAACATCAGGCAAACTACGGGTAAGCTGTGCCGCATCGACTTCGGCGAACTTCAATTTTTTGGGATTATCTACGATATCTTTGGGGGTAGCGGAATAATTGCTGATTCCTTCTTTCAGCTTGATCAGGCCTTTGCTCTCCAGCAGGACCAAAGCGCGGTATTCATTGGACGGATTATTGGGAATTCCTATTGTCGCTCCATCCTTTAACTGATCGAGAGCAGTAATTTTATTGGAATAAAAGCCGATCGGCTCAACATGGACCTTGCCCGCGACGGTAAGCGCATATCCTTTTTCTTTGGTGACAGAATCCAGATAAGGCACATGCTGAAAATAGTTGGCATCGATTTGTTTATCGGCGAGAGCCGGATTTAACTGAGCTTCGTCATCCAGAACGATGATATTGAGATCAATCCCCTGCTCTGCCAATTTAGGCTTGACATAGTCCAGGATTTCAGCATGCGGTACCGCTGCTGCCCCGACTTTCAGTACGACAGGTGAAGCGGCGCTTGAAGGCTGGTCAGTCGGACTCTCGGCCTTATTGCATCCTGTCAATACTCCAAAAACAAGGCTGATCACCAATAAAAATTTTAAACTCTGTGCTTTCATTTTTTACCCCTCTTTTTCTTTATCAGATTATTTCACAGCTTCCATTGGGCTTCATTCATCAATCAGCCCCGATCTTCGTCCTTCTTTTCTCAATATACTTTGCAACGGAATCACCGCCCCATTGAACAGCTTGAACAAAGAAAACCAGGATCAGAACTGTCGCCACCATGACATCATCACGGAACCGCATGTAGCCGTAACGGATAGCCAGACTTCCCAGGCCGCCGGCACCGATAGCTCCTGCCACAGCCGTAAAGCCGGTTATGGTGATAACAGCCAAAGTAATTCCCCTGATCAGGGACGGCAGTGCCTCAGGGATCAATACTCTGGCAATAATCGCAACAGGATTGGCCCCTACCGCCAGAGCGGCCTCTATTTTTCCTTTGCCGACTTCTTTCAGGCTGTTTTCAATAATCCTGGCTACAAAAGGAGAAGCTCCTATAGAAAGGGGAACGATGGCCGCTGTCGACCCTAACGTTGTTCCCACAATAAATCGGGAAAGAGGCAGCAACACGACGATCAAAATAATAAAAGGAAATGACCGTACAATATTAATCACCGTCCCGAATATTTTATTGATTCTTGGCGCTTCACTGATATGATGTTTATCTGTTGTAACTAAAATAATTCCAAAGGGCAATCCTAAAAGCAGCGCAAAGAATGTTGAAAGGGCCACCATGTATATTGTTTCTCCAAAACCTGTGAAAAGAAGACCGGGCAGATCTTCACTCAAATACCATCACCTCCCGCATAAAATTTTTTCTCCTGAAAGCTTTGGATTATCCTCACAAAATTCTTGGCGGTATCACTCTCAGGATTTAAAAAGAATTTTTCCGTAGGCCCCTGTTCAACAATCTTTCCCTGCTCCAATACGGCCATATGGTCGCAAATGTGTTTCAGGACATCTAATTCATGGGTGATTAAAACAATCGTCAACTGAAGTTTTTCATTGATATTTTTCAGCAGCTCCAAAATAGAATACGTGGTCTGAGGGTCTAAAGCAGAGGTCGCTTCGTCACAGAGAAGGACCTCCGGCTTATTGGCCAGTGCCCGCGCGATTCCTACCCTTTGTTTTTGACCGCCACTGAGGTGAGACGGATAAGCATTCAGCTTATCTGTGAGATAAACCAATTGAAGGATTTCATGAACCCGGCCTTTAATTTGGTTCTTGGGGTATCCGGCGACCTGTAAGGGAAATGCAACATTTTCATAAACAGTCATGGAATCAAATAGATTAAATTGCTGAAAAATCATGCCTATTTTCCTTCTGGCCAACCTCAAATTTTTCTGATCCAGATTCGTAATTTCCTGTCCTTCAATAAAAACACTTCCCGAATCCGGTTCTTCCAAACGGTTAAGGCAGCGAACCAGGGTTGATTTCCCGGCGCCGCTGAAACCGATAATTCCAAATATGCTTCCTTTTTCAATTTGCAGGTCAATATTATCTAAGGCCTTTACCTCCAGATGTTCTGTCCGGTAAGTTTTGCTCAGGTTTTTGATGGCAATCATATCGTACGATCCTTAACCATGAGAGAAGGACTGCAGGGGCTCGGGATAAAGGTTTTGAGCAAAATCCTTCTCCGCACCGGGAATCCCGCACGCATCGGCCCGGCACTGGCGACAATGTCTGAATACCCCTAAATACCTTTCGGCAGCTTCTCTCTCCACATTCAATTCTTCACAATTGGGCACCCTGAAGTCGCTCATTTCATTTTGGGGGATAAGCGGGATAATATTGATCGTTGACGCCCCGGCCGCTGATGTCACCCTGGCCACTTCCCCGACATGGCCGTTGTTGATCTCCGGGATCAGCACAGTGTTTATTTTTACAACGATACCTCGTTCACTGATTTTTTTGATCCCTGCCAGTTGAGCTTCCAACAGCCACAAGGCCGCCTCCTTGCCATTGATCAACTGGCCATTGTAAAAGATATAGGAGCAGATGTTCTTTAAAATCTCCGGATCTACAGCATTAACGGTAACGGTAACCGTCTTTACTCCCGCTTTGACAATTCTGTTCACATTTTCCCTTAATAAGAGACCGTTCGTACTGAGGCACTTGATCAAGTCGGGATACTTTTCGTGGACCAACTGAAATGTATCCAGAGCATGAGGAGTCGCCAAGGTATCACCGGGCCCTGCAATACCGACCACTGTAATTTCCGGACAAAGCTCCAATGCTTTATCGACAACCTCCAGGGCTTTCTCCGGAGTTAAAATAGAACCTGCAACTCCAGGCCTGTTTTCAAACTTATTTAAACTGCGCTTACAGAATTTGCACTGAATATTGCACCTGGGACTTACCGGCAAGTGGATCCGCCCATATTTATGATGGGCTTCACCATTAAAGCAAGGATGCTTCTTGACTAAATGTTGATAACTCTGTTTTTCCGCCTTATTGTCTCTTTCCAATCAAAACACCTCTCCCTCAAAAACAAAAAAAGCTAAATAATCCGACATTTCAAAGTCAGACATCTAGCCTCCAGATCACTGGTCAACCAAAACTTTCTCCATAATCCCTATATATTTACTGTATTTTAATTGATTGCAGGCAAATTGTCAAGTGTATTTTTTCAGTTTTCACTTGCCACAGCAAATAATTTCCCTCAGCTACCCTAAAGCCTGCTCGAAATCCTCGATTAGATCCTCAATATCTTCCAATCCAACTGAAACACGAATTAAGTTTTCTGTAATCCCCATTCTTTCCCTTTCCTGTCTGGGCATACCGGCATGAGACATTTTTACCGGATAGGAGATAATGGTCTCCACCCCGCCCAGGCTGACAGCCACAGCAGCATTTTTTACTCTCTCCATAAAATCTTTGCCTGTATTTCCTTCCCGAATTTCAAAGGAAAGAACTGCCCCGGCTCCTGCAGCCTGGCCGAAATGGATCGCTCTCCCCCCATGGTCCCGCAGTCCCGGATAGTAAACTTTTTTGACCTTAGGGTGATCGGCAAGCCACCCGGCAAGGATTTGAGCATTTTTTTGCTGGTAATCCAGGCGGACTTTCAACGTTTTTAATCCTCTTAACAACAACCAGGAATCCATCGGGCCCAGTACTGCCCCAAAATTATATTGAACAGCCTGGATACGTTTGGCCAGTTCTTTCGTCTTTACGACCACTAATCCGGCCACCACATCACTATGTCCGCCAATGAATTTCGTCGCACTATGAATCACAATGTCAATACCTAATTCAATCGGCCTTTGCAGATACGGGGTCATAAACGTATTATCAATTAAAGTGGTCAGTCCGTGTTTTTGAGCTATTCTCACAATTTCCCGGATGTCGGTTATTTTCAGCAAGGGATTTGAAGGACTCTCGATAAAGATTGCCTTGGTATTGTGTTTTACAGACTTCTCAACACTCTCCGCTTCCGTAGCATTGATGAAGGTAATGTCGACATCGAATCGCCGGAAAAAGCTCTGACTGGCTTGATAGGTGCCCCCATAGACATCTTCACATATAATCAGATGATCACCTGCCGAAAAAATGGAAAGAGCGGAGGAAATGGCCGCCATCCCTGATGAAAACGCGAACCCTCTGTACCCTCCCTCCAGAACAGCGATTGTTCCCTCGAGGGCTCTTCTTGTCGGGTTCGCTCCCCTGGAGTATTGGTACTCCTTCGGTGCGTCAATATCCCTTTGATGGAATGTTGAAGTTTGATATATCGGTATACTTAAAGCTCCTGTGCTTTGATCCATTTCATAGCCATTATGGATCAGCCTTGTTCCAAATTTCATATTACTCACTCATCTTTCACCAACAAGTAGTTTTTCATAATATACACTAATTACATAGTTTTAGTCAAGTTTGATACAAAAGAAAAAAGTGGTTTTCCCACTTCTTTCCTGAACGGCTTGATGCATTTCATTACAGATCACAGAAATTCCGGATATTTATAGCATAAATCTCTTCATGGAATCATCAAGATCCCCCGCCAATGCTTTCATCTGTTCTGAGGCTTCTTTTAAATCCTCAAACAGGGCGGTGATTTCACCGGTTGCGTTGGATATTTCCTGTGATCCGCTTGAACTCTCCGTAATTGTTGCGGCAATCGAGTCCATTGACTGGTTGACTTCACTGACCCCCTGAAGAATTCTCATGCTGGTTTCACTGACCTGGTCGGACACCGTATAGAAATCCTCCGCATCAAGCTTATACTGCCGGCCGACTTCCACAAATGAAGTATAATCTCCTTCTACGGCTTTTCTGATAAAATCCATCAGAGTATCCGTATTTTCTACAAGCTCTTTGATCGATTCTTCCACTTTTCCGGTCAGTTCCCGGATATCGGTCACTGTAGCGGAAGATTCTTCGGCAAGTTTTCGGACCTCATCGGCCACGACTGAAAATCCTCTGCCGTGCTCGCCGGCCCTTGCCGCTTCAATTGCCGCATTCAGAGCAAGCAGATTCGTTTGATTGGCAATTAATGAAACAGAGTCTGTCAGGAGAGAGATATTTTTAATCACTTCAGCCTTTTCAACCGCGACCGCGACCTTTTCTTTAATCTCGGAATAGACGGTTGATGATACCTGACGGGCATCTTCGGCTTTCTCACTCAGAGCAACCGCCCTTTGCTCAATCTCACCGGATTTTAAATTGGCTTCTTTGGCCTGTGATGAAAGTCCCGAAAGCTTCGCTTTGATTTGCTCACTGGAGGCCGCTATTTCTTGAACAGAAGCGGACATCGTTTCCATTCCTGCCGACATCTCTTCAGTCGATGCCGAAATTTCCTGGATGTTTTCAGAAGCGGACTGGGTCTTATCACTTAGATTTTTGCTGGAAAAAGCCAGTTTATTGGACGCATTTTGAATGTCCAGAATCATCGAACGGAATGAATTCCGCATTTGTTCTAAGCCTACAGCAATTTGACCGAATTCATTACTGGTTTTATATTTTTCTTCCACTGCCGTACTTAAATCACCCTGAGAAATTTTGGCCATTGTTAACAATGTATATCTTATTGGCTTTGAGATAGAAATACTGATGAGGTAAAAAAACAGGATACTGATGATCAGAATCGTTAAAATCAGGCTGATCATTTGGAAAATGCCGGAACGGATGACCGATTTCAATTCTGCCTGTGAAGCTTCTGTTTTCCTGTTTGTCAGGTCAACAATCTGATCTATTACGCCCCGCTGCTTATCATAGGCATCCTTCATTTCAATCAGATATTGTTCCGCCTTGTCCCTTTGTCCGCTCAATAGCGCAGGCAGCAGTTTTTTGTCTCTGATGTCGTAGAACTCAGTTGCATATCGGTGGGCCTCTACTACCATCAGCTCTCTGATCTGTCCCTCAGGCAATGTGTTCACCCAATATTCATGTCTGACCTGATACTCATTTTCCAATTGTTCACCGTGTTTGATGAATTGCTCAATTTTATTGTTATCCTTTTCAACTGTGATTTGAAGTACAGTTAAGTAAGACTCGATAATATATTCGGGCGGCGGCAAAATATCCGCCACCAAGTCTTTATCTAACATGATGTCATTATAGATTTGGCCGTCAACCTTTGTTTTATTGAATAAATTAGAAAAGAACAGACTGATCACTAGAATTCCGGATAAAAAGATGATCATTAAAGCCAATAGTTTTGTTTTGATTTTTAGATTGGCAAACAGCATGTAAAATTTCCACCTTCTCAATATTTCATATATCGCAACAGAAGTATTATATCTATCTTAGCAATGTTTTTCAATCTCTTTAAACTTTGCAAAGATCACCGGATATTCACTTTCTCAGCAGTAAAATAGGGCATTTGTCCTATAAAGAAAATATTCTGGCTTCAGGATGAGCAAAAACCAGAGCGGAAACTGATGCTTCCGGGTCCATCATCAGACTTTCGGTTAGGGTGATTCCAATGTCCTCCGGTTGAAGCAACTTGAATATCTGCCTCTGAGCTTCCAAATCCGGACAAAGGGGATAGCCCGGGGACAGCCGTATTCCCTGGTATCTTCTGCGGTTTTTTTCTTTATTTCCGGAAACCTCCCGCTCCGGAAGCCCCCATTCTTTCCGCATGATTTCATGGACTTTTTCCGCCATGGCTTCAGCCATTTTGAGAGAGATGACCTGGAGAAGGTATGATTTGAGATATTGGCCCCCGTCCTTTAACGCCTGAGCTTTTTCTCTGAGGCCGACACCGGTGGTCACTGTAAAAAGGCCGAGATAATCGGTCTTTCCGTTTATGGGGTTTTGAATATAATCAGCAGGGCTTAAAAAAGGCTCCGCAGTTTGTCTGGGGAATAAAAATTCCGCCTGGATTTCCTCATGATTTTCCGGGTTGAGTATTCTGACCAGATTTCCGGCGGAACGGGCCGGCAGAAAACGATATACCCCCCTGGCCTTAATCATTTTTTGATCAACAATTTCATTAAACAATTGCTGAATGGTATGGGCAAGTTCTTCTTCCCGGGTATCCCTGACGAAGCCGCTCCCCATTTCCTGCAAGGTATCAGGCTTCTTCTTGCCTATACCCAGATAAAATTTCATTAAAGATTTTACATCGATATCCCGAATGATTTCCTGCAAGGGAAAATCAAGCAGGACATGCCTTTGCAGGTCACTGGGCACATAAATCGGTCCGGGAAGAGGACGTGCAATCTGATCCGTTTGGCTTCTCAGCAGTCCGGTTTCATTGAGCGGGTGGGTATCCCGTGATTCCTGGGCAAAAGTTTTTCGTTTCCGGGCTTCTTCATCCCTCCGGTCTATCCCCTTGTCCTGATTGGCTTTGATCACCGTGTCTTTATGGGCATACAGGTATTCCTGCAGAACTTTCAGACCTTCCATGGCATCTTGGCAATAAAAGGCCGGTGCGTCATAAGCCGGGGCTATTTTTTCCTCGGTAAACTTTCGGGAAAGAGCAGCGCCGCCCAGGATCAGAGGAACTTTTATGTTTTCGGCGCGCATCTCCTGAGCTGTAACCAGCATCTGTTGCACAGATTTCACTAAAAGACCGGAAAGTCCGACCGCATCCGGCTTGTGCTCCCTGCAAGCCTTGATGATCTCTTCAGGCGACACTTTTACTCCCAGATTAATCACCTGATAGCCGTTATTGGAAAGAATGATTTCCACAAGGTTCTTTCCGATATCGTGAACATCTCCTTTAACTGTCGCCAGGATCAGCTTTCCTTTAATCGCCTCTTCTGTTTTATCCATATGTTTCTCCAGAATACCCACAGCCGCTTTCATCACTTCGGCACTTTGGAGGACTTCAGCCACAATCAGCATATTCCGGTTAAACAGGCGTCCGACCTCATCCATTCCTTTCAGTAAAGGCCCATTGATCAATTCTAAAGGGGTATGCGTTTTCAGGCCTTCGCTCAGATCGGCCTCCAGCCCTTCTTTAGATCCGTCAACAATATTTCTGGCCAGCCTTTGATCCCAGGAAAGCTGCTCCTGGACATGAACCGGCACAGCTTTTTTATCCCGGTAGAAATCTGTAAAGTTCTTTAAGGTCCGGTCATTGGTCTGAAAGAGAAGGTCCTCAGCTAATTTACGCTCTTCCTCAGGAATATCCGCATAGGATTTGTGCTTTTCCGCATTCACAATAGCATAATCCAGTCCGGCCAAAGTATTGTGATGGACAAAAACAGCATTAAGCACTTCTCTGCCCACGGTCGGCAGACCAAAAGATACATTGCTTACCCCGAGAATGGTTTTACAAGCGGGAATTTTTTCTTTGATCAAGCGCAGGCCCTCAATCGTCTCTTTGGCAGAACCCAGATATTTGGGATCACCGGTGCCGACCGGAAAGGTAAGCGGATCAAAAATGATATCACCTGGCTGTAGTGCATACCGTTCGGTAAGCAATTGGCAGGAACGCTCCGCTACTCTGAGCTTGTCCTCTCTGGACAGGGCCATCCCTTGTTCGTCAATCAGTCCGACAACGATTGCCGCACCGTATTTGTGAATTAAAGGAACAATTTGTTCAAATCTCTCCAAGCCGTTTTCCAAATTAATTGAATTGATGATGGCCTTGCCCTGGATCATTTTCAGCCCGGCTTCCACTACCTGGGCATCTGTGGAATCCAGCATTAGAGGAACTTTAACTTTTTTGACGACATAGGAGAGAAAGTTCACCATATCATGGTATTCGTCCCGGTCAGGATTAGCCACACAGATATCAACAACATGGGCGCCTTTTTTCACCTGGCCTCTGGCGACCTCAGAACCTTCTTCATAATGTTCCCCCACGATTAAATCCCGGAAAAGACGGGAGCCAATGACATTGGAACGCTCCCCGACCAGAATCGGCCTTCCCGTTTTTTCCAGCCACAGCGGTTCTATCCCGGAAACCGCGCTCTCTGCTTTTTGTTTGCCGGCTCTTGGCCGACAGTCCCTGAGTTCTTCCGCCAAGGCTTTAATATGCTCCGGTGTCGTTCCGCAGCAGCCGCCGGCAATATTCAACCAGCCGTTTCGCGCGAATTCAGCCTGTTTAGCGGCAAAGGCCCGCGGCTGTTCCAAATAATTCCCTTCTTCATCCGGCAGCCCCGCATTAGCGTGACAACTGACCGCGCAAGAAGCAATTCCGGCCAAAGTCCGTACATGTTCCCTCATTCCATCGGCCCCTGTCCCGCAGTTTAGCCCGATTACCGCAGGGTTCAGGTGCTTAACCGAAAGATAGAAAGCCTGAATGTTCTGCCCGGCAAGCATCGTTCCCGAAGGTTCTATTGTACAGGAAATCATGATAGGGATTTCTTTGCCCAATCCGTGGAAAGCCCTTCCGATTCCAATTCCGGCTGCCTTCACATTCAAAGTATCCTGACAGGTCTCGACCAGCAAAAGATCCGCTCCACCTTTTATTAATCCTAAGGCCTGACGATAATAGGCTTCTTCCAATTCTTCAAAGGTAATCCCCGCGGATAATGTCAGCATTCTGATGGTCGGTCCCATAGATCCGGCAACGAATCTGGGCCATGCTTTTGTGGACCTTGCATCCGCGGCTTCCCGGGCCAGACGGGCGGAAATTTCATTCAGCTCAATATCCCGGTCCGCCAACCCATATTCCTCCAGGACAACATTTGTCGCCCCGAAGGAATTGGTTTCTATGATATCCGCACCGGCATCCAAATAAGCCTCATGTATTGCCTTGATCAGGTCCGGTTGAGATAAATTCAGGATTTCGTTACAGCCATCATATTCCGGCTGACCAAAATCATCCGGTTTTAACTGGTGACGCTGAAGCATGGTTCCCATAGCGCCGTCGAGAATCAGTATCTTTTTCTCCAGCTGTGTCTTGAATAAGTCCATCGATCTTTTTTGCCCCTCTGAACTTGGTATTTTTTCTTTCATCCAAAGTATTGCTTCATATTTTATCACAAACTTTTTTTCCGCAAAAGGAAAAGGGACTTGTCCAGCCAAATATATGACAAACTTCTATTCTCATTATGTTCCGCCAAACTGAGCCGGTGTTATTGCGGGCTAAGACAAAAGCGGCTGAATTAGCTTAGACCTAAGGCTTTTCTTTTCTCTACAATATGAGCCTCGATTCCGTCGGCCGCCTCTTGAGGGTCATCACCAAGTCCGACTTTACCCCCGGTCAATTTTTCAACTTCTTCTGTCAGGAGTTTCACCAGTTTTGGGGCGCCCGTCATAAACGGTACCGGCGAAAGATGTGTATACGTCCCATAAGCAACCGCAAATATCCCGTCAATTGTCGCTTTCTGCTCCATCCACTCCGGTGCTGTTACGGCAATCGGAAGCTGGGGAATATCTACTTCCAGGTGATTTGCCAAAGCCGTGACCAGCATGGATATTCTTCCGGTATCCGTACATGTTCCAAAGCTCAAAACAGGGGGGACACCCAAAAGATTGCAGACTTGCCGCAACCCTTCCCCAGCCATTTGTACCGCCTCTTTACTGCATAGCCCGGCCACTTCCAAGCCGTGGTTTCCACAGCCCGCACTAACAACCAGAATATCCCGGCGAATAAGCTCTTTGGTAAGATTGATTGTATTCCAATCATGAGGGCCGTTACGCAGAGTCGAACAATTCACCAGGGCAACTACGCCTTTGATCTTTCCCTCCATGATAACCTTCACCAGTGGATCAAGATTGTTACCAAGGGCTTGTAATACCGCTTCCGTCGAAAAACCGGCCACTGCCTTTTGAATATTCTTTGGAACCTTAGGTTTGATTACCCCAGTTCTTTTTTTGAAATTTTCGATGCCCAATTCTATCAGCCGGTCTGCCGTAGCATTGACTTGTCCCGGCTCATAGATCAAATTGTGCTTCAGTCCGGGAATACCAATAATATTGCTCACACTGACTAAGGTAATCTGATACTTTTCAGCATAATGATCAATCGCCGGCGGGGAACAATTTTCTTCCATCGCCAGAACATCAACAGTTCCTGTCGCCAATAACGGTTCTATGGCCAGCCAGTTTCCGGTTAACCCACAGAATACATCATCAACCTCATATCTTTGTAAAAGCTCCTGTCCTGTCTCAATTGATCCAACGATACGAAGTCCTTTAGCCCCGGCCTCTTTAGCCCTGTTCTGAATCTCCGGCAGTTTGGCTTTTAATAAAGTGGCGACTCCGGCCCAAGGCTGATGGCCGTTAAAGACGATATTGACATAATCGGGGTCCATTATCCCCAAGTCAACCTGAACTTCATGCGGTTTTGGGGTTCCAAACAGAATATCCTGAACCATTTCCAGGCCAATTTGGGCGGTATAAATTGTAGCCAGACCAAGTCTCATTGCTTTTTTCGCCAGGGAAACATAGTCGCCGTCAACATTGGTCAAGCAGCTGGCGATCGCGTTCTGTTCTTCATGAACCACCCCGGAGGGATAAATCCCGAGGTCTCTCCAGACCGCTTTTCTCTTTTGGGGCGCAAAGACTTCTACCATTACACTGGGTTCTTCGGGATCTTTACCCATTTCCGCTTCTAAAAAATCTGCCAGTTGGACCGCCATTGCGTTCAACTCCTGATGGATATTGATCCCTAATTGCTCACACATCCAGCGCAGCTTATTTTCATCAGCTATCCCAAATGGGGTTTGGCCGTTTCCGGTTGCCTTAAGGGTTCTGAAAGCTTCATAAGCATGATGGCTATATGTAGCGGCTCCCATAATGTTATGGATCAGGAAATTACGCATCGCCATCGCATCAGGACCAATACCGCAGACCCCTCTATCCTGACCGGTTCTTTCGGAAATCCGGCAAGGTCCCTGAGAACAAAGCTGGCAGCTCAATCCTTCCAAACAAAACTTACAGCGGATCTTTTCCTGAGCTGCCCATCTGTCAAAGACATTTGACATGTTATCCTCTCTGAGGCGCTCTAACATTTCCCGTACGGATGCATGATAACTGACCAGCCCTTCTGTTTTTTCCAGGATCGTCTCAGTCATTAAAAAATCCCTCCTATTAGCAAAACTTATGATTAAAGTTTGCGCTTAACAGGAGGGGCTTATTCTATTTTGTTTTATGATTTGATCTCTGATTGATCAATCTGTTTATTCTTTAATCCTATTCAATTTATTATTCTGCCAGTTTGGCATTGACAGAAGCCAATTTTTCCTGCATCGTGGCCTTTTTATCCCGGCGGTCGTCAATTTTAATCGTTGTGATGACCCGGTCAACACCTGTTTCAAATACGGCTTCCTGCATTTCTCTGATGGCCTGGATAATTTCATCCAGGTCCCCTTCCAGGGTTGTAAACATTGGTCCAAGCTCTCTCTTAATCCCAGGCCGGTTCACGATCACTTTTTCTGCGGCAGCAACATATTTACTGACGCTTGGTCCCATGCCAAGCGGAACCATATTGATTGCAACAATTGCCATAAAGCATCACCCTTCTTTTAGAAATATCCTCTGATCATTCTATTCTAATATTACTCCAAACAAAGGATTTACTCAACTATTGGACTGCTCTTTCCAAAATGCTGTAGAGCCTGTTCACCATACCTCTGGGATCAACAATCAATCCTGCGGCAATCTGGGCAGTCTCCAAAATCTGGTCAGCGGCGACCGCTGCGAAGCTATCGTTCTTTTTACGCAATTCATTGAGACCTTTAATAATAGAATGCTTCGTATTCACTTCGAGGATTCCCGGAGCAGGTGCAGCGAATTCCTTATTCATCATCTGCATCATTCTCTGCATACTGTGCGTACTATAAGAACTGAGCAGAATTGCCGGACTGTCGGACAGCCTTTTGGATACTCTGACTTCTGTAACCTTGTTCCCCAATGCCTCTTTCAGCCATTCGCTCAAAGCAGCGGCTTCTTCTTCGGATAATCTGTCCGGACCGGCCGTCTCTGAGCCTTCATCAACCGAAGGCAGGTCAGAATGATCTTGTTCCGCTGCGATAACCGGCTTGCCTTCAAACTCGTTCAACCGGTCAAAAATATAATCATCGATTGGTTCATAGCAATATAAAACTTCGATTTCCTTACCTTTAAATGCTTCCAGATAAGGGCTTCCTTCTACTGTTTGCCTGTTCGGTCCGCTGACATAATAAATGCCCTTTTGATCATCTTTCATTTTGCCCACATAGTCAGCAAGTGAAATCAGTTCCCCAGGCTCCTGCAAGTTTGATTCGAAACGCAGCAGCTTAACCAGTCCGTCCTGATGGGTAAAATCTGTCGCCGCTCCTTCTTTGATAAACATCCCGAATTTTCCCCAAAATTCCTTATATGTTTCCGGATCTTCCTGAGCCTGTTCCTCCAGGAATCTCAGGAAACGACCGGTTACCACTTTATTTAATTTGGCGATAAGTGCGCTGTCCTGCAATGTTTCCCTGGAAATATTGAGAGGCAATTCTTCACTGTCAATCACTCCGCGTACAAAGCGCATCCATTCAGGGGCAATATTCTCCGACTTCTCTTGAATAAGGACCTTCTTACAAAACAGGTTTAATCCTCTCTCCATTCTGCTGATCCCATACCGTTCGAAATTTTCTCCCGGTACAAAGAGCAGGGCATGGAGAGCTAATGGGGCATCCGAAGAAAAATGCAGAGTATATGCCGGTTCATCATAGGCATTGGCGAGGAATTTATAAAATTCCGCATATTCTTCAGGGTTGATTTCTTTTTTATTCTTCATCCAGAGCGCTTCAACCGTATTGACTTTTTCCCCGTCAACCAGGATAGGATAAGGCACGAAGCTGGAATACTGTTTAATGATTTTTTTGATCTTTTCAGCCTTTCCGAATTCAAAAGCGCTCTCTTTCAATTCCAGGGTTATGCTTGTCCCTCTCTGTTTTTCCTCTGTTTCTTCCAGTGTATATGTTCCGCTGCCGTCGGACGACCAGCTCCAGCTTGGCTCATCGGGCTGATATGACCTCGTCTTCAGAACAACCTTATCAGCCACCATAAATGCGGCATAGAATCCTACGCCGAACTGTCCGATCAGGTTGAGGTCAGATCCTTCTTCTGAATTTTTATCAGGCTGCTTGTTCTGGAGCAAATGCTGGATAAATTGTTTGGAGCCTGAATGGGCAATCGTTCCTAAATTTTCGATCAGTTCATCTTTGGTCATACCCACCCCATTATCCGTAATGGTTAAGGTGTGGGCCTGATCATTCACTTCAATCCCGATTTCCAAATTTAAATCAGGGCCGGCAATCTGCTCGCCTGTAAGCTGTAAATATCTCAATTTTCCACTGGCATCAGCCGCATTGGAGATCAATTCACGTAAAAAAATTTCCTTATCGGTATAGAGTGAGTTAATGACAATATCCAATAATTGTCTGATTTCTGTCTGAAACTCTCTTGTCTCCGTCTGCCTGTTCATGATCTATAAACCTCCCTACAAATATTAAATCATTTCCTCTATATCATAATGTTCATATCCGGCAAGATCAAGAATTTGATCATCAAGCTTAATTGTCGGTCTTGAAGGATTATACGGGTTGATGTAGATTACCTCGGCGATCTGTCCGGTATTTAGCCTGACCTTCACCCCAAGATAATAATTATAGATATTGGTCATAAACGTCAACATCACCTTTGGATCAAATTGTTCAAACCCGATTTTCTCAAACTCTTTAAAGGTTTCAAACGGAGTCTTCTTTTTCTTATAGGCCCTTTCTGAGGTCAAGGCATCATAAACATCGGCAACTGCTATGATTTTTGAATAGATGTTGATCTTCTGCCCACTGACTCCGAAAGGATACCCGTTCCCGTTCGCTCTTTCATGATGCAGCAGGATAGCCCGCCTGACTTCATCTTTGATCCCGGGAATCGCTTTGGAAAGGTCGAATCCTATTGTCGTATGTTTCTTGACCAGCTCAAACTCTTCATTGAGAAGCCTGCCTCTTTTATTCAGCAGATCAGGGGAAATCTTACATTTCCCTAGATCATGCAAAATGCCGGCCTCCACAATATCCTTAGCCTGAGAATCGCCAAGCTTCAGCCATTTTGCCAGAAGAAGTGAATAAATGGCGACATTGAGACTATGTGTATAGGTGTATTCATCGACATCACGAAGCTGATTCAGGCTGCTCAGAATAGAACCGAAACGGTTTATTTTAGAGTAGATCATCATGCTGACTTCATCGATCTTACTCTTATCTGTCGTCTTACCTTTGGCAATATCATTGAGCAGGAGCTTGATTTCCCTAACATTATGAACATAGCTTTGTTTAATCAAAGCAAGAGAATGTTCATCCCGGACTGTTTTGCCATCCTCTTTTTCCGCATGATCATAAATAGGAATTCTTTGAATGTCAAACTCAGCTAACCTTTTAAGGATACATTTATTAATGACGGTATGTTGAGGAATGATTTTCGCACCTTGATCATTATAGATATCATGGGCTATTTTTTCCCCCAATGCATGCCTTGTCAGCAATATATACTTTACCCCTGCCATCATCTTCACCTTATTTCGAAAATCAAAAAAATATTAAAGATAAAGTTTTAACCACAACATTTGTGGTTAATCTGTCTCGGGAACAATATTGCTATATTCCAGGGAGTAATTGTTTATTTTTTCTTTTTTGAATTTGTCCCGTCTCAGGAAAGACCCCAATAATCATTGCCTTTATTCTTTTAATCATTGGTCCCCGGCATCTTATTCATCTCCGTTGGTTCATTTGTCATTTGTTTTTTTCTCAATTTGATAAAATAAAAACCTATCATTGCAATGACAATAATTATCCCAATATAGAGAAGGTTTTTATGCAAAATTATTGCAAATTTACGCCAGTGCTCTCCCAGCAGTTTTCCCAGGGTAATAAAAAACGTGGACCATAGGACAGCCCCTAAAGCGACCAATAACAGATAACGTTTATAGCAATACCTGCTCATCCCTGAGAAATAAGCGGTAAAGTGCCTCAATCCCGGAAAAAAATACCCAATAACGATCAGCCTCTCCCCATACTTGTTAAACCAGTATTCCGCTGTTTTTAGCCCATTCTTAATCTTAGGGCTATTCAGGCGGTGAGATAACATCTTGTCCAACTGTGTTCCAATAAAATAACTTACATTCATTCCGATGAAACTTCCAATGGAAGAGGCGACTATTGCTTTGAAAAAGCCCAGTATCCCCAATGTAGACATAAAACCGCTGGAAATCATAAGAACTTCGTCGGGAAGAGGAATTCCGGCCAATCCTAAAGACAAGAGCAAAACCAGAGCAAAATATTTATATTGATATATCAAGCTTAACGCCAGTTGTTCAATCCCCATTATATGCTAGACACCTTTTTAATTGATATGAACATGCTCCATCTCTGATTATATGTTATTATACAGCTAAAGTATATTTTTAATAAAAATAAAATAAAAAAAAGAGCCTGATAAGCTCTTTTCTAAAGTTTTTTTGTATTGATAAGATATTTAATAATAATATGGCCTGTAAGGTCTCGATCCGAAAGCATAGCCTAAACCAAAAGCCAAAGGAGCGGTCAGGGCAAAAGCTGTTATTGCTGCAAACGGCAAGAATAGAAAGCCGGGATTGGAAGAATGAAATAGAACTCCCTCGTGTCTGACTTCTACAATCTGGCCATGCATCTCGTGTCCGTCCCAGAGACGAAGATTGGCATACTGTCCTCTATAAGGAGCAATTGTATCATAAGTTATATCATACATAAGCTTCCCTCCTTTACATATATTTCCATTCATCTTATGTTTGTTTTGTTCTATTTGGCATAAAACCTGAAAATTTTTTATTTGCACCCATTAAATTCTTCAATTTTTGGGGTGATTTCATCAGCTTTAAAATTCGCCCGTTTTATCCCGTTTTCTTTTATTTTTTTATGATTTGATCAAACATCAGATCATAAAACAGATTTTCCCCTACCATTTCAAGAAATAAGTGGTATAATATATGGTGCAGTTGATTTTGCTTTTGCATACAGAGGAGGGGAACTTTATTCGTATCAAGGAGTTATTGGGAAGACAGCTTAAGAAATCCGGCAAAACGATTTTTAATATATCACAAGAGTCTTTGGCTACCTTTAGAGAACAATTTCACAACCATTTTCAAAAAGAATTTTTAATTCGACAATCCCATCAGATGAAAAGGAATTTCATCTCCGGAATCAGACGGATTAGTTTCAAATCACCACAAACCATGTTTTGCGCCGGACTGATTATTACCTGCACTCTTGTCGGTGCGGTATTCATAAAAGGCCCTGCAAATACCGGTAATTTAAACGTTAATACTGCTTTTGCGGATGGGAATGCTTGTGCTCTGACCGTAAATGATAAAATTTTAGCAATCATGGCCAGTCCCGGGGAGGTTGACCAGGTCTTAGCAAAATATCTCAATACGAAAACCCAGCCATCCGAAGAGAATCTTGTTAAATCCGCCGCTTTTGTCGATAGGATTGATAAGATCAGCATTACCGCTCAGCCCGAGGAAATAAAAAGTGCGGACGAAGTTTTGTCTCTCTTGACTCAGGGGAATGAGATCGTTACAAATTATACCATTAAAGAAAATGACAGTTTATGGTTGATTGCCCGTAACAATGATATGCTGACCAAGGAAGTATTGTCGGCAAATTCCAGTCTCACTGAGGATTCTACACTTCAACCCGGTCAAGTGATTAAGCTAGCCAAAACGCTTCCATACATCTCAATAAAGTTCGAAGGCGAAAAAACGGTTGCTCAGGTTGTCCCCTTTGATGTCCAGTCAACAATAGACAGAACCCTGAATGCAGGTGCAACCGTTATTAAACAGGAAGGCAAGGACGGTTCTAAGACTGTTACATATTCTTATGCCCAGACAAACGATAAAATAACGGAAAAAAAGGTGATTAAAGAAGAGATCACCGCTCAGCCGGTCAAGCAAATTGTTGCTATGGGTCCTTCGAGAGTTGCCATCGCGACCATTGCTTATGAGGCCTCCCGTGGATCTGGAAGTGCCTCCGGGTTATCAAGCCCTCTTCAGGGACCAATCAATTCTTACTATGGTTATCGCTGGGGTGGTTTTCATAACGGAGTGGATATCGGTGGTGATACCGGCCAGCCATATGCTGCCGCTGCTTCCGGAAAAGTCATTTCAGCAGGTTGGTCCGGCGGATACGGTTATATGATTTTGATCGATCATGGTGACGGTGTCGAGACAAGATACGCCCATTCCAGCAAACTGGCTGTATCAGCCGGTCAAAGTGTTAAAAAAGGTCAAGTGATCGGCTATGTTGGACGAACAGGAAATGCGACAGGTCCCCACCTTCATTTTGAAGTGATTATCAACGGTGGGACCGTAAACCCATTGAAATATATTTAGGCAGCGGAAAATTCTATTGCCGGTCATTGAGACAACAGGAATAATAATCCACCTGTTGTCTTAATATTTATCTTCCATGACAGATATTGGTCAGTCCGCCAGAGTAAATGCTCCGTATACATGATGCTGTAGTGCTTGAACTATGGCTTCATTTTTTTACCTGATGAAGGCCGGTCGTTATCCGCCGGACCAGTAATTTTTTTCTTAAAATCAGGTTGACAAAAGGTATAACATACTGTATATTGAATCCATATAAAACCTATGATAATAGGGGAGTAAGAAGAGAGAACGTTATTGTTTGTTGACCAGATGTCTGGAGGCCACGCAACCTGATGAGGGTTGTTGGCCTCCTTTTATGCTTTACTGGCTGTGCTTATCACCATTGGAACCTAAAAAAATACGAATTGACCAGAGATCTGGAGATCATATTATTTCTTAAAGAATATATGGTCTTGTTTTTTTTAGGGAAACCATTTAAGAGGTGATGCTGGAGAAAGAGAGCCGCTTAACGACAATGACGGTGTCTTTTCTGAAACGATCAAAAGACATCGTAGATCACAGAGGGGAGGTATTCAAACGGTCTGAGAAAAAAATTTATCACAATCAACGGTATCACAGCAAGGAGCTACGGAAGGCATTGGGTTTCCAAGATTTAAGATTGAAGGGAGTAATTCATGAAAGAAATCATAACGGGAGTTCATAACAAGCTTTTAAGTTTCTATTTATTTTTTCTGGTTTTAATTTTGTGGGAGATCGTACCGCGGTTAGGCTGGACCAGCGATGTCTTTCTACCTCCGTTTTCCCGGATTATACAGACAGGGATAGATTTGGGCTTATTCAATGTCCTGATTTATGTTGCGATTAGCTTAAAGAGAGTATTTGTAGGCTTTTTACTAGGTACCTTTCTGTCTCTGCCTCTTGGCTTTATTTTAGCGGGGGCATTGCCCTGGCTGTCCAGATTTCTCAGGCCTCTGACAGTTTTTCTGTCCAGCATCCCGCCGTTTATCCTGTTCCCGATTTTTGTCATCATTTCTGGAATTGGCGAAGGCGGCATTTATACAGTCATTTTCTGGTCGTCCTTCTGGCCTATCCTGTTTACGACAATTGTGGGTATAGAAAATGTGGATCCTCTGCTTGTGCGAGCCGCCAAGTCCATGAATGCCAGTAAGCTACAGATATTTTACAAAGTCGTGCTGCCCGGCGCCTCTCCTACCATCATTACAGGCGTTCGGACGGGTCTGACAATGAGTTTCTTTATGCTGATCGGCGCTGAGAGCATGGGGGCTGATTCCGGATTAGGCTGGGTCATTCATAATGCCCAAAACATGGGATTCGTGGAACGCATCTACTTGGGTGCGATATTGGTTGCCGGTGTCGGTCTCCTCCTGAATTATGCACTTGAATATTTGGAGAAAACCGTTCTCTATTGGCGGGAAGCTCCGTGAGGAAGAGAAGGCACTGCCGCCTGAAAATCAGGGCAAGTCTAAAATTACACAGGGGGAGGTTATCCGTTAAATGAAACCTTTGACACCTAACCTGAAAAAGCTGATCCTGGGCATTATACCGATTCTTTTGTTCTTAATTTTTTGGGAGATCGGAGCGGGAATAATCCCCGAAGGAGTTATTTCCCCTGCCTCCGACGCTATAGCAGCCGTGTTCGAATCGGCGGCTTCCGGATTGTTGTGGACACAGACATTAATTAGTTTGGAACGGGTTATCCTGGGATTTCTTCTTTCTTTGCTGCTTGGTGTCCCGCTCGGTTTTTTGCTGGGAACTTTTTTCAAATCAACCGAGAAAGTCCTGCTGCCTTTTATGCGAGCATGTGAAAAATTAAATCCCTTTGCGATTATTCCTATTTTTATGATCTTTTTTGGAATCGGTACCGCTGAAAAAGTGGTCGTCATATTTTGGTCGACATTGTGGCCCGTTCTTTTCAATACGATGGCCGGAGCGCGCAATATTGACCAAAATTTGTTAAGGATGGTTCGTTCTATGGGGGCAACCCGCTGGGAATTGTTAAGGAAGGTAATCTTTCCGTACACATTGCCCAATATCTTTATCGGAATTGAGTTTGCGGCCCAAGTTGCTTTCTTCATGATTATCGCTTCGGAGGTTATTGGGGCCAGCACAGGGCTTGGCTGGTACTATACCAGTTCCGCTACCAAATACGATCTTCCCTTAATGTACGGTATCGTTCTCTATATTACCGTACTGGGAATTGGGGTCAATGTTATTTTCGCCCGGCTGAAAAAACATTTCCTGGTCTGGAAACAGGCTTCGGAACTCAACTAGGCCTCATGAGCAGCAGGCCTGGAGCTGCCGGGTTAAACAAAAAAGAAGGGGTAAAAAATATGACCGGTGAAAATCAAAAAAAGAAATTTATTATTATTGGGGTCGTAGCAGCAATTCTTGTGGCAGGAATCGGAGTTGGAAGCTATTTTGGGCAAACGAAGAAGGGAATCACAACCGGAACTGAAATTCAGGGCGCGGCAGGTTTAAAGGATTTAAAAAGTGAAGGTTATGATCCGGCCGCTTCCGGCAAGGAAGTTCTTACGATTAAGACCGATACCAAGAAAAACTGCTCGTCCACACCCTGGGTCATTGCCGAGAAAAAAGGTTTTTTTGCCGAGGAAGGCTTGAATCTTGAATATACAGGGGAATTGACCATACCCCAACAATTACCGGCCGTGTTAAACGGCACCAATAATGTTACAACAGCGCATATCAATGCTGTGGCTACCTATATCGCCGGCGGAGCCAAGATCAAAGGGGTTACTATAGGGGGCGTTGATCCGACCCCTGATGTGGATCCCAAATACCGGCATATGCGTTTTTATGCCAATCCCAAACTGGGTGTCACTACGCTGGCGGAATTGATCAAACTGAAAAACGGCCAGCCGATTAAGATCAACGGTACGGAGCCTAATTGTACGACCTTTATCGCGGACAATGCTTTTGATCATTCAGGCTTTAACCGGGATCAGATTCAATATGTGGTCTTTGACACGGATACGGCGGCTCTGCAGGCTGCTCAGCAGGGCAATATCGATATTGTCGGCGTGCATCCTCCCTTCTACAAACTGGCTGCCGATTCTAAGCTACCGCAGATCTTTGACACGGCCGACACCGGCCTGGGGGAAGCCGCGGGCACTACGGTTTATTACTTTACCGAACAATTTATTGCGGAAAACCCGGAGGCCATAGCCCGCTTCGTCAGAGCGATCAAGAAAGCTCACCAGTATATCGCCAACCCGGAACATGAAGAAGAAGCCATTAAATTGACCGGAGATTATATCGGGCAGCCAGTCAACGCCGTTCACTATTACTATACCGGCAAAGGCTTCAGAGACGAACTGCTTCAGCCCTGGATTGACGATCTTGTCAGAAACGGTTTTCTGAAAAAAGATCAGCTGACTGTAGATGATTTGATTACAAGAGAGTTTGACAACTAGATCAGGACAAAGTGAGGAGGTAAAAAGAGATGGCCAGCGGAATTCAAAAAAAGAAATTTATTATTATTGGGGTCGTAGCAGTAATTCTTGTGGCAGGGATCGGGGTTGGAAGCTATTTGGGGCAAACGAAGAAGGGGATCACAACTGGAACTGAGATCCAAGGCGCGGCAGGTTTAAAGGATTTAAAAAGTGAAGGTTATGATCCGGCCACTTCCGGCAAGGAAGTGATTACGCTAAAGACGGATACCAAGAAAAATTGTGGTTCCACACCCTGGGTCATTGCTGAGAAGAAAGGGTTCTTTGCAGAGGAAGGGTTAAATATTGAATATACAGGCGAACTGACTATACCTCAACGCTTGCCCGCCGTGTTAAATGGAACAAACGATATTGGAGGGGCGCATATCAACGCACTCGCTACCTATATCGCCGGTGGAGCAAAGATCAAGGGGGTCACTTTAGGCGACGTTGATCCTGATCCCAATTCAGATGTGGATCCCAAATACCGTCATATGCGTTTTTATGCCAATCCCAAACTGGGTGTCACTACGCTGGCGGAATTGATCAAACTGAAAAACGGCCAGCCGATTAAGATTAACGGTACGGAGCCTAATTGTACGACCTTTATCGCGGATAATGCTTTTGATCATTTAGGCTTTAACCGGGATCAGATTCAATATGTGGTCTTTGACACAGATACGGCGGCTCTGCAAGCTGCCCAGCAGGGCAATATCGATATTGTCGGCGTGCATCCTCCCTTCTACAAGCTGGCTGCGGATTCCAAACTGCCGCAAATCTTCGACACAGCCGACACTGGTCTGGGGGCTGCAGCGGGAAGTCTGGCTTATTACTTTAGAGAAGATTTCATTAAAGAAAACCCAGAGGGAGTGGCCCGCTTCGTCAGAGCGATCAAGAAAGCGCAGGCCTGGAGCGTAAAACCGGAAAATGCAGAGGAAGCAATTCGATTGACTGCGGATTATATCGGGCAGCCGGTCAATGCCGTCCACTATTACTATTCCGGCAAAGGCTTTCCGGATGAACTGATTCAACCCTGGATTGACGATCTTGAAAGAAACGGTTTTCTGAAAAAAGGGCAGCTGACTGTAAATGATCTGATTACAAAGGAGTTTGACAACTAGATCAGAACCAATCCGACAGTACGTCCGGGGAACGAACGTCATCGTTCTCCAGACACTGTCTCTATACTGCCGTGCTTGCGGGCCAGGATGAGAGGAGGCGGGATAAACCCGTGAAATTAAAAGAATATCCGGTCATTTTTCGAATGATGTTGCGTTTGTCTGGCATTTTTCTTGTGGCGGTGCTTTGGGAGCTGCTCCCGCGCATAGGAATTGTAAACCATACCTTTTTGCCTCCCTTGTCTGTGGTATTGCAAGAGGTGGCGCATCTGATTCTGACTCAGCACTTGTTAGGTCATGTCCTCGCTACTTTATGGCGGCTGATGGTGGGGATTGTCCTGGCTGTTTTGCTGGCCGTTCCGCTGGGAGCGGTCCTTGGCTATTGGCTGCCCGGGGCAGCGGTTGCCCTGAATCCCCTTTTTCGGATTTTGGGACAAATTAACCCCTTTTCCCTGATGACTGTCTTCTTCCTGTTTTTGGGGGTGGGAGAGAAAGCCAAATTGGTTGTCGTTACTTGGGTTGCCTTTTGGCCTTTGATCCACCATACGATTACGGGCATCCAGACGGTTGAGCCTGATTTGATCAAAGCCGCCAGAAGCATGGGGATGTCCAGGGGGCGTTTATTTCTAAATGTGCTGCTCCCGGGAACCGTCCCGGCGATCCTGCTTGGAATACGTTCTTCCGCCGTCCTGCTGCTGGCCATCCTGGTGGCGGGCGAAATGCTGGGAGGATTGGCAGGGCTTGGCTGGCTTCTGCATTGGGCAGGCAGTTACTATGTATATCCTTATGCAACCGCGCCTATATTCGCCGTGGGTTTGTGCATCTCCCTGGTCGGCGTGGGCCTGGGCGTATCCCTCCGTCAAATAGAGAAGGGACTGCTTTTCTGGAAACCCTCCGCTTCTATATGGAATGGAAAAGCGCCGGATAAAGGGAAAGTACGCGTTCCGAGCCGCGGTTTTCCTGTAGCCGTGGCGGCAGCAATGCTCGGGATTTTTCTGATAGGAAGCGTAGAGATTAGCCGGCTGCGTCACTTGAACAACAGTTTTGCCGGGGAAGAAGATATTCCGGCAATAACCGACCACAGCGAGCATATGCAGCAGGAAGACGCAGAAAGAAAATCCGGCAGCGATTCCGGAAGTGATCATGAGAAACATTCTGTCCATCAAAATCATTCCGGTCACTCCCCTAAAACAGATTGATCCGTACCGGACAAGGAGGGAAATCAATGAGTGTAGGCATCTCTTTAGCTAAACGATATGGTTCCGTACTAGCCTTTCTGGCTGTTTGGGAGCTCAGCTGCCGGCTGGGCTGGGTTGACGCGCAATTTATCCCCGCTTTTTCCCAGGTAGTGATATTCATTGGAGGCCAGATTGCGGAAGGACAGTTATTTACACATTTGGGAATCAGTCTGGGGCGTGCTGTCACAGGGTTTATCATTGCCGTACTTGTCTCCATACCCCTAGGTGTGCTATTGGCAGGCTGGTCGGAGCAGGTACGCCTGGCCGTTGAACCTGTAACGGAATGGCTGGCCTATATTAACCCGTTTGTTGTCTTCCACATTATTATTGTATTCATGGGGGCAGGGGAAGCGACCAAGGTAACCATTATCGCCTGGGCCTGCATCTGGCCCATTATGTTCAGCACCTTATCCGGCATCCTTCATGCCGACCAGGATATTGTAAAGTCTGCGCGCTCCCTGGGCTTAAGCCGTTTTCAACTGACTATAAAGGTGCTGCTTCCTTACGCTTTCCCTGCCATTTTGACAGGAATACGCCTTTCTCTGGGCTACGCTCTTCTATTCCTGATCGCCGCTGAAATGATGGGGGCAAGCTCCGGACTTGGCTGGATGATCTACCGGGCACAACGCAATTATCAAATTGTAGAAATGTTTTCTGCTGTAACCGTTATTGCCGCCCTGGCCGTAAGCATAGACGGAATCATATCCTCCATCGGCAAACGCTTATCTTACCGGCTGTAACCGGATATCAGAACCGCCATTTTTTCGCTCTGTACTCTTTTATCTTACCGCCGATTACTCTAATTTATTGCACATATTATGTAGAAGCCTTTTTTGTTCACCCGGAAAACCCAAGAATTAATTTGAATCCTGTTGACAAACAGTTTATAATATTCTAGGTATGTTTCTGAACAGCCGTGCCAAACGGCTGTTTTCATTGCCTATTGAGAATTGGAGAGGAATATATGCGAGCGGAAAACTTACGGAATGTCGCGATCATCGCCCACGTCGATCACGGCAAAACAAGTCTGGTTGATGTCATGCTGAAACAGAGCGGTGTTTTCAGGGCAAATGAACAAATCGAAGAAAGAATTATGGATTCCAATGACCTGGAAAAGGAACGCGGCATTACCATATTATCCAAAAACACAGCCGTACACTGGCAGGATATTAAGATTAATATTGTTGATACCCCGGGCCATGCCGACTTTGGCGGCGAAGTTGAACGTGTTCTTAAAATGGTTGACGGGGTATTATTGGTTGTCGATGCTTTTGAAGGCCCTATGCCCCAAACGAAATTTGTGCTGCGTAAGGCCCTGGAAATCAATCTTAAGCCGATTGTGGTGATTAATAAAATTGACCGGCCGGAAGCCCGTCCTTATGAAGTCGTCGATGAAGTATTGGATCTGTTTCTTCAGCTGGGTGCTTCAGATGAGCAGCTGGAATTTCCGGTTGTCTATGCCTCAGCCAGAGAAGGCCGTGCCGGTTATGAGCCTGATTCCATCGGCAATGACCTCGGGCCTTTATTTGATATCATCATAAAAAACATTCCCGCTCCGGAATCCGATATCGACGGTTCCCTGCAGATGCTTGTCACTACCTTGGATTATGATGATTACCTTGGCAAGATCGCCTTAGGCCGGATATTCCGGGGAAAGCTGAATGCCAATTCTCAGGTTGCTGTCATCAAACGCGACTCATCCCTGGAAAAAGTCAAGATCGCAAAATTATTTACCTTTAACGGCTTGAAACGGGCTGATGTCTCCGAAGCCGCCGCCGGGGAAATTGTGGCCATCAGCGGGATTCCCAACATCAACATCGGAGAAACCATCACCTCCGCTTTGGAACCGGAAGCCCTGCCGACAATTGAGATTGATGAACCTACTTTAAACATGACTTTTATGATCAATACAAGCCCTTTTGCCGGGACGGAAGGAACCCATGTTACATCGCGCAAGTTAAGGGAGCGGCTCTTTAAAGAAATCGAAACAAATGTCAGCCTGAGAGTGGAAGAGACCGTAAATACTGATTCTTTCCAGGTTTCGGGCCGGGGCGAGCTCCATCTTTCTATCCTGATTGAAAATATGCGACGTGAAGGCTTTGAGCTTCAGGTATCCAAGCCGGAAGTCATTGTTAAAGAAATAGATGGTGTGAAGTGCGAGCCTTATGAGCATCTGACCTGCGATGTCCCTGATACCGCAATGGGAAAAATCATTGAGCTCTTAGGTTCCCGAAGAGCGGATATGCAAAATATGATTACGTTAACCGGGGGGATCACCAGATTGGAATTTTTGGTGCCGGCCCGAGGTCTGATTGGTTTTCGCGGTGAGTTCCTGACAGAGACCCGTGGTGAAGGTATAATGTCCCATGTCTTTCATTCCTACCAACCATATAAAGGGGATATTCAGGGACGCAAACGCGGCGTCCTGGTCGCTTCAGATCCCGGAGAAGCAACGGCATATGCCCTGTATCAGCTGCAGGACCGCGGACTGATGTTCATCGAACCGGGCACTAAAGTCTATGAAGGCATGATCGTAGGCGAAGGTAACCGTGAGCAGGACATTGATGTTAATGTCAGCCGCAAAAAACAGTTGACAAACATGCGTTCAAGCGGAGCCGACGATTCCCTGCGCTTGGAACCCCCCAGGATCATGACTTTGGAAGAGGCCCTGGAATACATTAATGATGATGAGTATGTTGAGATTACTCCTTTAAGCATTCGTTTGAGAAAAAAATATCTGGACAAAAATTCCCGAACAAAATTTGAAAAGAAACGGGCTTTAGGACTATCTTAATGCCTGAGATTCAAATGCCACCTGCTAAAAATTAAGCAGGTGGCATAATGATTGAGACCATTTTTAGATGGGACGCCTCAGCTCAGCGCGATTTGTTGGCCGGCGAATTATTTCCGGTACAGGCTGTATTCAAAAAATCTTTTTTCAGCAAATTCTACCCATTTTGTCTCAGGTTTGCCGTAATTGGCAAAAGGATAAATGGAAATGCCCCCTCTGGGCGCAAATTCGCCTATGACTTCAAGATATTTGGGATCAAGCAGTGCCGTCAGATCTTTTCTGATCACATTTACAACATCCTCATGAAAATCCCCGTGATCGCGGAAACTGAAAAGATACATCTTCAATGACTTGCTCTCAACCAGCTTTTGCTCCGGTACATAATGAATATAGATGACAGCAAAATCCGGTTGTCCGGTAATTGGGCAGAGACTGGTAAACTCCGGACAATTAAAACGGACAAAATAATCTGTATCAGGATGCTTATTTTCAAATGCTTCCAGGATTTCGGAGCTGTATGCAAAAACGTACTGATGATCAGACCCTAATCTGGTCAATCCTTCCGTATTTTTGTCCCTCATTTTTCATCCGCCTAACTTTTAATATTGCCTTTCATCCTTTTTAACGTCGCATTGACAGCGCAAGCATAAAGGAATGAATGCTTTATATACAGTAATTGTCAACATGAATACTCCGTACCTTCTCTTCTTCCTCCATCAAATCCCTGAGAGAATAGGAGTCCAGAACTTTTGTGATTGATTGTTTGAGATCCTCCCAAACTATTTTTGTCACACAGTAATTCGAACGGCTGCATTGTTCGGTATCATCATCGTTAACACAGTCTACCGGCGCTATGGGGCCTTCCAATGCCCTGATGACATCCCCTACCGAAATCTCCCGGGGCTCCTTATTGAGCAGATACCCCCCCTGAAAACCCCGTATGCTTTTAATCAGACCTCTCTGCTTCATGACGATTAATAATTGTTCCAAATATCGTTCGGATATTTCCTGCCTTTTGGCAATACTATTGATGGTCACCGGACCTTCCTTCTCATTTAAGGCCACATCAAGAATAGCTCTGAGACCATATCTTCCTTTTGTAGAAATTTTCATAATCGGTTTCACTTCTTTCTGACTTTATTTTAAACCTGTTTTTAATCTTTATCTAACCGCATTTCATCTATTTTAAACTATCCGGCCAGTAAATTTTTATATTGTTTTGGATTGATGCTGCCCATATCGATACACATTATAACATAGCCCATAATAATAATATATCCTAATTTATATGTATTTACTAGACATTAATACAAATTTATGCCGCTCTTTCACTTGAGCGGCATAAATTTTCTCTTTTTTATCGTCCTTTAAACCTGAGGAAAACAGGCCCTATCTTTCTCTTTTATCGTTGAGCAGTTCATTAAATTCTTCATCGGTAACGATACTCTTCTCATCCGCATAACGCAGAAACAGATGATAAATATTTTCAATTTCTTTACGGTCATAGCTATGGCCTAATTTTTGCAGCTTATATCTGACCGCACTTCTTCCTGATCTGGCATTCAAGACAATTTTGCTCTCCGGAGCTCCAATGATGCCGGGATCAAATAATTGATAAGTCTGCGCCTCTTTAATCATTCCGTCCTGATGAATTCCCGCTGCGTGCCAAAAGGCGTTTGAACCCACAACAGGCTTATACCTTGAGATGGGAACACCTGTTATCATCGAAATAAGTTTGCTTGTCTTAAATATTTCCTTCATATTAATACTGACATCAATGGAATACAATTCTTTTTGGACATAGAGGGCCATAATGACTTCTTCCAGGGAAGCATTCCCTGCCCTTTCACCGATACCGGTTATTGTCCCTTCAATCTGATCAGCTCCGGCCAGGATGCCGGCCAAGGAATTGGCCGTCGCCATTCCCAGATCATTATGACAATGAATACTCAGTTTAGCCCGATCTATATTAATGACTGTGTTTTTGAGCCTGGCCACCAACTCCCCCAATTGCCAGGGCGTTGCAATCCCGACTGTATCTGAAATCGTAACTGTTGTCGCACCCGCATTAATTACCTGTTCCAGGATCTTAACCAGAAAGTCAAATTCACTGCGCAAAGCGTCTTCGGCATAAAATTGCACCTCTCCAATGGATTTCCTGGCATATTTTACGGACTGAACAGCTTTGTCCATAGCCTGCGCGGACGTCAGTTTTAACTTTTTTTCCATATGGATGGGGGAGACAGCCAGGCCGAGATTAATGCGGGGATTCTCGGCCCCGGACAAGGCCCTGACGCAGCAATCGATATCTTCCTGTACACACCTGGACAACCCGCAGATTGAAACCCCTTTGACCTCTTCGCTGATTTTTTGCACGGCGGCGAAATCTCCGGGAGAAGAAGCGGGGAATCCGGCTTCGATCACATTAACCCCCAGTTTGGCAATACGCTTGGCCAGCTCTAATTTCTGACAGGCATTGAGCGTTTTTTCCAGAGATTGTTCTCCGTCCCTTAACGTTGTATCAAATATATCCAGCTTGCGCAAATTAATCCCCCCCGATAAAGGTTCCCGGCTTTACGATCCATGGGCCTGTTCTTTCGAAATCATTACTTTTACTTTGTTTGCTTCCAGCTCAGAAACTTTAAGCATCAGACTATTTAGGGTTGCCTCACCTTCCAGCCATTTAGGCAGATGGTTGCAGACCATTTCTATTGAATTAAACTTTCCCCTGCGGATAAAAGGCAAAAGCACCTGTTTTGTTGTCACCTGGGTACTGCTCTCCTGAATTTCTTTAAGAAAAATACTGTAGTTTCCCGGAGTTATTTCCACAAAACAAGGCTTTTGAATATCCTTTGATTTCATATTATCCTTGTTTTTTGAGATATCTGCCTTAGGCGTCGCCTGTTTTTGCAGGTAAGACTCTTCCTCTTTTTGCAGAATATAATCAAGAAACTCAAAAGGTTTCCCTTCCCATTCCCAGATACTACATTTGGCCTTATCCAAAATAAAATAGGGGATACCGCTTATTGCAAACCCTACAAACACCTTGCAATCACCCAGAAAATCCAATAATTCCTCCATTTTCAGGCGGAAATCTATCATTCCGTGGATTTGTTTCAGGGTGAATTCTTTCTCCCGGGCAATGTGCCATTTTCCTCTCTTTCTGACAAAAACAACGATTTTCCCACGGTCTGTTAATTTGGTCGTGTTCCCTTCTCTATCGACAAATACTGCAATTTCAGCGGGCATCGAGCAAACCTCCCCTCCAGTCATTTTTTGAAGCCTCCTTCTTTATCCGGCTTCTCTCTTACAGCTGCATTTCTTTCTTCCTTCAATAAATTCTTCCGAACAATCTTTCCCGAGCATTCCGATGGCATCGGCCCTGCATTGCTTGCAATGGGTCATCTGCCTCATATTCTCACCACATTTTTTTCTGGTTTCCGTAATTCTCTGCATACTTGTAGGCGGATGATCCTCAAACACACTGCCTTGTACCGGAATCAAAGGCATGATATTGCTTGTAAAAGCGCCAAGCTCCTTCATCTCATGAATGATTTCCGGAATGTGGTCATCATTGATGCCTTCCATCATCACAGTGTTTATTTTAACCAATACACCCTTTTCGGTTAAAAGCTTAATTCCCTGAAGCTGGTTGTCAATGAGTATTTTTGCCCCTGCACTACCACTGTAGGTTTTCCCCTGATAACTGACATTCTTATAAATCAGGGCCCCAATTCGAGGATCAATACAATTGACTGTAACTGTTACATGATCAATTCCAAACTCTCTCATTTCATCAACATGATCAGGCAATACAAGTCCATTTGTCGATAAACAAAAAGTAATGTTCTCATCTTCTTCTCTGATCAGCTTTAAGGTCTTTTGAGTCTCGCTCCAGTTGGCCAGAGCATCACCCGGGCCGGCAATCCCTACAACGGACAGATTTCCTAATCTTTCCCTGACCAGACAAAACCTTTCCAGTGCTTTTTCCGGTGTTAAGATTTCACTGGTCACACCCGGTCTGCTTTCATTGACGCAGTCAAATTTTCTGTTGCAGTAATTACAGCTGATATTACATTTTGGCGCCACAGGCAGGTGCAATCTGGCATATTTATGATGAGCCTCATAGGAATAGCAGGGATGTTTCGCTGTTTTTTCCTCCATGGACAGGTTCAGCTGTTTTGTTGTCATTTTTTCCACCTACCTTTTTATTTATTGAATTATTCTTTGCCGGGCTGTCTCTAATTGGCCTGCCGGAAATAGTTATTGTAGATATTGGTGCGATAATGTTCATACTTATTTTCCAGCAAAGTATTGGTTATACGGTCCAAAAAAGCCAGGCTGCCTGAGTAACCAACTGAACGTATTCTTTGCCCGCCTACTCTGTCTGTGATAGGGAATCCCCATCTCACCAGCGGAATGTTGCTTTTTTCCTTCAGAATTTTCCCTTCAGAATGACCTATAGCGATATTCACCTTTAATCTTTGAGACTCTGTCAGAATATGAGCAAAGTCATTATCTTCCAGAATCACACACTCCTCATCCAATTGCCCCAGCTTCACCTCCAAGAGCTGCGTCAGCTTCCTGGTCTTACTTCCGGTTGCGATCACTTTAGGGGTAACTCCGTTTTCCAGACAGAGGTTGGCTGCGGCGTGAACAAACTCCGGTTCCCCAAAGATAGCCGCCCGCCCCTGAAAATTGTGTTTATGGGCGTCAATCATGGCATCAAGCAGCCTGCCCCGTTCTTTACTGATTTCCTCGGGAATGGGCCGGCCCGTAATTTGCCGCAATGTTTCCAGAAATTCATCTGTCGCCCGGACTCCGACAGGCAACGGGAGTTTGTATAAAGGGACGCCGTATTTTTGAGCCAGGAATTTACCGGGAGAATGGGCCTCGTCAACAGTTAACCCAAATTCAATTGTCGCCCTGGCTCCGCTCATTGCCTCAATATCCTCAAGCTTTGTCCCACCCGGCATAATCTTTTGATAGACTTCCAAATATGGTGCATCTAAGGTCTCGGTATGATCAGGCAAAAGAGTATACTCGATTGCCATCATTTGCAGGATACGCTTGAGTTCCCTGAGGTCCGCCGTACTGATATGAGGGACAATCAGATTGATTTTGTTATGGCGGGCCGTTTCTTTCGCTAAAAGCATCACTACCCTTTTCAGAGTTACGAAATAGCCTTCCGTTTGTGTCCCGCCATAGCCCGGTGTTGAGACCGCTACAATCGGAAACTCAGGAATATTCTTTTCCGCCAAATAAGCTGTTTTAATCCTTTCGATATCTTCACCAATTGTTTCGGCGAGACAAGTTGTTAAAACACCGATGATCTTTGGATCGTAGACCTTTCGTACATTTTCCAGGCCTTTCTTCAGGTTTGCTTCCCCGCCGTAAACCGTCCCTTTTTCATTGAGAGATGTCGAAGCCACATCCAGAGGCTCATTATAGTGCTCTGAAATTAATCTGCGCATATAGGTTGCACATCCCTGTGATCCGTGCAGAAGAGTCATGGAGCCTTCAATACCTTTCATGGCCAGAATGCCTCCGATTGGCATGCACATATGACAAGGATTTTCATTGACATTGCGGTAATGATCGATTTGCTTTTTCATCGCTATCCCCCTCTTTCTCCACAAACTGCCAGACCGGAGAACAAACTGTCGAATAAACCTCCCGGGCAAAATTCACCGCACCGGCAAATCCGCTTAAGGGATGCTTGCGATCATGATTATGATCAATAAAGGCTACACCCATTTTATAGGCCAGGGCCCGTTCTTTTACTCCTCCGACAAGCAGATGGGCCCCTTTTTCCAGCATAAACTTTTCCAGTTCGGAAGGATTGGCATCATCCAGGATCACCGTACCGTCATCAACCAATTCATTCATCGTTTCGTATTCTTCCTGGCGTCCGGATTGTGTGCCGATCATGACGACATCAATGTCAAGCTCTTTAAATTGTTTAATCAGAGAAATCGCTTTAAACCCCCCTCCGACAAAAATGGCTGCTTTTTTCCCGGCCAGCTTCCGCCGGTAGTACTCAATTTCCGCTGCGACAGCCGCTGTCTCCTGTTCAATCAATTCTTCGGTCTTCCGGATAATTTCCGGATTATTGTAAGCCTGAGCAATCCTTCTTAACGTTTCCGAAGTATCCTGGATTCCCAGGAAAGAAACCGTCATATAGGGAATCCCATAGATATCCTGCATTTTTTTCGCCAAATATATCATCGAGCCGGCACACTGAACAATATTCAGGTAAGCCTTGGTCGCATTTTTCAAAGTTTGATAATTAGAGTCCCCGGTGAACGCTGTATTTGGTTCAATACCCATTTGTCTCAAATAATTTTTGATGATCCAGACTTCACCGGCCAGGTTAAAATCGCCCAGATAGTTGATTGTCATATCCTTCACCGGCATTGCTCCTTCCGCCGGCCTGATCAGTTTCAGGAGGGCATTACAGGCAGCCTTGTACCCGGCAGTCTTATTGCCGATAAACCCGCTGGACTGAACCGGAATAACTTCGATGCCATGTTTTTGGGAGGCCCTTTTACAGACTGCCTCGATATCATCACCAATTATTCCGACGACACATGTCGAATAGACAAAAAAGAGTTTAGGATTATATTTTTCTGCAAGCTCGTCAATCGCTTGGCTCAGTTTCTTTTCGCCCCCGAAAATTACATCCATTTCCTGTAGATCAGTAGAGAAGCTATGCCGGTAAAGCTCTTCTCCACTGGACAGGCTGCCCCGGATATCCCAGGTATAGCTGGCGCAGCCAATGGGTCCGTGAACCAGGTGGACCGCATCTGTTATCGGATTTAGGACAACCCTCGCTCCCGAGTAAACACAAGCCCGTTGGCTTACACATCCTGCTACACTGTCCGTATCACATTTCAGCTGAGTCTTATGCTTCCCTTTGGTTTGGATAGAGCCTTTTCTTTCCTCAATTGTCGGGTCAAGCCATACGGTCTCCTGCATTTTAGTCACCCCTTTTGTGGTTTTCCTGCGCCCCCTTCAAAAGGAGGCGCAGAATAATTTTTTTTATTAGAATGATCCCTAATTGGACTCACAGCCCTTGCTTAAACTTCAAATCAAATTTCTTTAACTTCGAAACTAAAGGCTTTTTTCACACAAGTCTTGCCACAAGCCATGCAGCCAATACAATTATCTTTATTCGAAATATTTGCCTGCATTCTGTCCGCATCTTCATCATCATCTAAATTGCCGAAACCCAGTGTGCCATGAGAACATACCTTGACACAACGTCCACAGCCAATACATTTATCAGGATCGATCGCCTGAACAAACTCCGGGGTCCAGGATGACCCGCCATAAGTTAATCCCTGGTATACTGACATTACGGTAATTCCCCCTTGTTTTCCATTTCCTCCGCCAGGCGCTTGCGCAGCCATGGCGGAGGACTTTCTCTCAAAATCGTTTGCAATCTTTCAAGCTCAGCGATTATCGGTGTTCCCTCTTTAACTTTGAGCGGCTGAATATTCTGTTGGACCAGCCTTGCAGCTGCAGGTCCTCCGATATGATTACAATAGACTATGGTACATTCTTTCAACATGTCTGCACGTGCCTCAACCTTATCATCCTCAGAAGCCTGTTCCGGGAGACTGATTGTCTTGACGAATCTGTAATCACCGGGAGTAATCTCATATACCGCAAAAGCAGGCGCCATCCCAAAATGAGCATTTACTTTATCTTCACCTGTTGTGGCAAATGCAACAAGCATTGGCATTACCTCCCTGAAGAGAATTCTTTTCTAAGGGAATTTTTATCTTAGAACTTCAAATCTTTCATCCGGACAATTGCGGTCGTACTCGTCAATAAACATGTTGGCTATCATGGTCACCAGATTAATGGCACCTTGATATCCGATGATCGGCTGCCTGTGCAAGTGGACACGGTCTGTCAGGAAAAAACCTATTCTGGCCAAAGGTATTTTGGCATCTTTGGCTAACCGTTTGCCGTGAGAATCTCCAATCAACATATCTACCGGATCAGTCATCAGCAGTGAGCGCAAATGCCAGAGATCCTTACCAAGGTATACTTTGCCTTCTGTCCCAAATGGGCTGGACGCCAGCAAACGATCCATTTCCTTGTGAAAAGTTTCATTGCCGTTCGTACATACAATATGAACCGGTATCCCTCCCATTTCCAGCAGGAATCCAACCACACCCAGTAATAAATCCGGATCGCCGTATAAAGCAAACCGTTTGCCATGGATATACTGGTGAGCATCCGTGGCGGCATCGACAGCTCTGCCTCTCTCGGCCTCCAGTTCGGCCGGGATTGATTTGCCTGTCATCTTGTGCAGAGTCATCAGAAATTCATCCGTATTCCTAATCCCAACCGGCATGGTCACTGCTTCACTGTTAATCTTTTGTACATTTTTCACAAATTTCTGGGTTCCCGCAGTTGAATATTTCTGGGTAAACAGGAAAGCAGAAGCATTGAGGGCATCAGCCAATTCAGCCATAGGCGTACCTGGCTGGTACATTTTGTATTCGCCGGTATTGGGAGAATCCAGGGCTTCGGTCGGATCAGGCAGCATGGTCATATAGATGCCCATCGCGGTAATCATTCGTTTGTATTCTCTCAGGTTCCCCGGATAGAGGTCAAATCCGGGAACGACATACAATCTTCCGTTGGTCCATTTTCCCTGTCTGGTATCTGCCAGGGACTGAAGAAGCCCTTTCAGCATATTGTCATAACCAATAATATGGGAACCTACGAAACTGGGCGTATTGCCATAAGCAATCGGAAAATCTTCCGGAACAGCCCCTTGGGTACGGGCATTGGCAATAAATGATTTCATATCATCCCCGATGACCTCCGCCATACAGCTGGAAAACATAGCGATAATAGAGGGTTTGTAGGTTGCAATCGCATTTCTCAGTCCTTCAACCAGATTGGCCTGACCTCCAAATACTGCCGCATCTTCAGTCATGGAATCTGATACGAGAGGAATAGGCTCCCTGGTATGCCTGGATAAACAGGCCCTAAAGTAAGCAGCACAACCCTGAGACCCGTGGACAAAAGGCAGACAGCCGTCAACGCCCAATGCACAAAGCATCGCTCCGTAAGGCTGGCACGCCTTGGATGGATTAATCACCAATGCCTCACGGGCAAAATTTTTCTCTTTATACTCTTCTGTTGCCATCCAATCCAGGATTTCATTGGCATAGCTGTTTTCTTGGCATGTTGTTTGTTTGCAGTTGTCCTTGCTCATCCGCGCACCTCCTTGTCTATTTTCCAAGGTGCTTTTGTCAAGCTCCAGGTCGGACTGCTGATCGCGATATCCATATCGCGGGCAAAAATGGGGAATCCTTCAAAACCATGGTAGGGGCCGGAATAATCCCAGGAATGCATTTGCCGGAAAGGAATCCCTTGCTTCTGGAAAACGTATTTTTCTTTGACTCCTGAACCGACCAGATCCGGTCTTAACCGGTTAACAAACTGATCCAGCTCATGTTCTGTCGCATCATCGTAAATAATTGTCTGATTCTGCATTTCCGGGAAAGTACGGTCATAGTCATCCTTGTGCGCAAATTCATAACCTGTTCCGATAACCTCCATCCCCAAATCTTCATATGCTCCGATCACGTGGCGGGGACGAAGTCCACCGATAAACAACATTACTTTTTTACCTTCGAGGCGGGGACGGTACTGATCAATGACTTTCTGCATGATCGGCTCATACTTGGCAATAACTTCTTCGCCTTTCTTCTGAATCGTTTCATCAAACTGGGCGGCAATTTTACGGATCGATTCTTTGATTTTACTCGGACCAAAGAAGTTAAACTCCAGCCAGGGAATCCCATAGGTCTCTTCCATATGCTTGCAAATATAGTTCATACTGCGGTAGCAGTGAATCAGATTCAACTTGACTTGGTGGGCGGCCATCATTCCTTCAACGGTTCCATCCCCGGTCCAGACATTCCGGACTCTTAAGCCCATTTCTTCAAGAATTTTTTTGGAAGACCACACATCTCCGCCAATGTTATAGTCCCCGATAAGGGAAATATCATATGGTCCGACTTCTTCCGGACGCTCCTTTTTGCCCAATAAATAATCCCGGACGGCATCATTGGCAATATGGTGTCCTAAGGACTGACTGATTCCGCGAAACCCTTCGCAGCGTACAGGTACGATTGGGACCTCGAGCTCCTTGTTCATTCTCTTGGCGACACTTTCAATATCGTCACCAATCAGACCAACCGGGCACTCCGAGCAGATGGAAAATCCTTTGACGCTGGGGAACAGTTCCTTGGCTTCACGCAGAACCTTCTCCAGCTTTTTATCTCCCCCATAAACAATGTTGCTCTCGGAAAAATCCGATGTAAACATCATCGGGGAAAAGCTTTCCACCCCTACAACACCCCTGGTCAGATTGCGCCTTGCTCCCCAGGAATAATAACCGCAGCCGATCGGTCCGTGGGAAATATGAATCATATCTTTAATCGGTCCCCAGACGACACCTTTTGCTCCGGCATAAGCACAACCACGCGCAGTCATCAGCCCTGGGACACACTTAATATTGGATTTGATGGCACAGGTTGAACCCTCATCTTTTATGGCAATATGCTTGGCCCTTAATTTCCTTGCTTTCTCCGGATAGACAGATAACACATCTTCAACCATCTCTTCAGTTGGTCTTTCACTTACGATGTTTCTTTTTGCTTCCACCGGGTTCACCTCCTCGTATTACGTTTAAGCAATCTTCCAGACAGCCTTCTCCTGCTGTTATCTCAAGCATACTCAGCCCAGCCTGGCAGCTGCCGTTTCTTCATCCTCAATGATCCCGAACTCCATAAGCAGTTCTTCAAGCTCATCCATGGTCAAAGGAGTCGGAATAACCAGCTTTTTGTTTTCGTCGATTTTCTTGGCCAAAGCCCGGTATTCATCAGCCTGCTTATGCTGATCATTGTATTGAATCACTGTCTGGCGGCGGAGCTCTGCACGCTGAACCTCATTATCACGAGGCAGGAAATGAATCATCTGGGTGCCCAGCTTATGAGCCAGAGCATCAATCAGCTCATATTCTTTGTCTGTATTACGGCTGTTGCAGATAAGACCGGCTAAACGCACTCCACCATTCGTGGCATACTTCAGAATACCTTTAGAAATATTATTGGCCGCATACATCGCCATCATTTCCCCTGAGCAAACAATATAAATTTCCTGGGCCTTGTTCTCACGGATTGGCATTGCAAAGCCTCCGCATACAACGTCCCCCAGAACATCATAGAAAACATAATCCAAGTCAGGTGTATAAGCTCCCTGTTCCTCCAGGAAGTTAATTGCGGTAATTACTCCGCGCCCCGCACAGCCTACCCCTGGTTCCGGGCCGCCGGATTCCGCGCAGCGAACATCACCGTATCCTGTAAACAAAACGTCATCCAGTTCCAGATCCTCTACCGTACCTCTTTCTCTTGCTAAATCCATAACTGTTGTCTGAGCTTTAATATTAAGAATCAGTCTCGTAGAGTCCGCCTTCGGGTCGCAGCCTACAATCATAATCTTTTTTCCCATTTCGGCCAGTGCTGCCACAGTATTTTGGGTGGTTGTTGATTTGCCGATTCCACCTTTTCCATATATCGCAATCTGTCTCATTTTTTTTGCTCCTCTCTCAACCAATCTCAATAATTCTTTCTGTTTTTCCTTATGAAATAGCACGGGGACCGTTTTCTCCCGTCCTCACCCGAACTACCTCCTCTAAGGGACAAATAAATAGTTTACCGTCTCCGATATGCCCTGTCTGGTTTACTTTAATTAAGGCATTTACGGCCTTTTCAACTTCATCATCCTGGACCGCCAAGGTCAGCATTCTTTTGGGAACCCATTTCATAAAGGAGTCTCCGGCGGGGGTTTCACTTTTTAATAATGGCCGGAGTTGAGGATCAACCTCCGCTGCCCAGCCTCCCATTCCTTTCTGTTTGCCATGCCCCTCAACACTTTGAATCGTCAGGGCATTGAATCCAGCCTCTTCCAAAGCCTTTTTGGAAGCTGGAACCTGATGGCGTCTTACAATAGCAATAATTTCTTTCATCTGCCACCACTCCTTTACAGACCAGATTCGCCGGTTCTTACCGTATAGGCGGCATCCACTGACGAGATAAAGATTTTCCCGTCACCGATATTGCCGGTCTTCCCGGATTCAATAATCACGTCAACAGCTTTTTCAACCGTCTCATCAGAAACAACAATAAGCAGCATCACTTTTGGGAACTCATCGTAGCGGATATCCCCAATCTGCAGCCCTTTGGTTTTTCCGCGACCGAACACATGCATTTTCGTCATGGAAATGATTCCGGCATCAGCTAATTTTTCAGCGATAGATTCGCTTTTTTCCGGCCGGACAATAGCTCTGATCATTTTCATCATGAATTTCTCCTTTTCTTCTTTTGCACAAACCAATCCACTTTTTGCCCGAACTAAAACAGTCAATGCTTCGACTTTTTTTGGCATAAAAACATTTTTTCACTAGGATGTTTGGCTTTCTCTTTTTTTCAGCCTGTCTCATTTTTTCCTACTTAAATTGCAAAAGACGCTTTTCTGTTAACCGGTACAACCAGTTAAAAAAAAGCATCTTTGCTTAAACGAAACCTCAATTTAAACCTATGCCATAGAAATCGACCTGGGTTATCCTTAAAAATAATCACCTCCCGGAAAAACAAAATAGCGCTTTATGCTTAAAGCATAAAGCGCCGCTGCTTTGAAAACCATTCCAATGCCTTTAGTATAAATACTAAGTTTTAAAAAAACAATAGCCTTTTTAAAAAATTATGTATACTTTTTTTATGTTAACCTGTCCTCCGCTGTAATTCGCTAAAAAAATAGGCCGGCAAAGCAAACGTTACTCCTGCCGGCCCTCTATATAAAAAATGAGACAGCTGGTTTAAGATTTGATCTCTTAACTGTAATTCCTCACCTTATTTTCTCTTTTCATTTTTGATAATCGTTATAAATAGACTGCTTATTCTACACCGATTTATCATTCAGACGTTTGACGCTCATCCGTTAAAAACATGTGCTCAGCATCAATGGGATTTTCTTTGGCTGTCAGGTTTTCCGGACTAATGCAGTAAACAGCCGCGGCTTTATGATCAAGCCCTGAACGGTAATGATCTACAAAGCTCTTGGAAAGAGGAGCTTTGAAAAAACCAGGCAAAAATTTCTCTAGAAATTGCTTTAGCGCCAGCGTTTTTTCTTCTAAATCCTGAACGAGAACGGCTTCGCCGAAAATGACGACACTAAAATAAGCTGTATCACATTTAGCCGGCACAGGATCGGCCACAGTGCCAAATTCCTCGAATACAGTAAAACAAACAACCGGATTGGCCGCAAGGACATCATTCTTTTTACCGCTGCCCATACCATGAATATAGATTTTTCCGTTCCAATAAACATAATTGACAGGCAAAGCGTAAGGCTTGCCTTTCTGATCGCACATACTTAGCGTCCCTACTCTTTTTTCAGCCAAAAACCGGTCAATTTTTTCTTGATCATCACAAATTCTTTGGGTGTATCTGATTTGTTCCATTCGCTCACCCCTGTTCTATAAAATAAGCTTCAAGGCGATTAAGAAAATCTTCCATCAATGAATTGGCTGTTTTTAAAAGGCTCATTCCGGATTTGATCTGCTCTTCGTTCTGCATGTAGGTACCGCCTGTCATTTCACCGGCACAATGATCGATCAGTGCCAAAATACTGTTTTCGGTACTCTCCAAATGAAACTGCAAACCGATAACACGCTCTTTATACATGAATGCCTGATGCTTACAGGCCTGGCTGCCGGCAATGCATACTGCTCCTTCACCAAGTGTGCTGAAGGTATCATTGTGCCATTGGAAGGCATAGAATGTTTCCGGGAAATCTTTAAAAAGAGGTGATTTCAATGCCTGGGCATTAACGGTCACAGGCAGCCAGCCGATTTCACCCTCCGGATTTTTCGTCACTTTTCCGCCTAAAACATCGGTAATGAGCTGGGCTCCCAGGCAGATGCCCAATACCACTTTTCCCTGATCTATGGCTTCTTTAATGAATTTCTTTTCATATTTGAGCCAAGAGTACTTTTTTTCTTCGTAAATATTCATCGGCCCCCCCATAATGACCAGCCAATCAAATTGATCCATAGATGGAACGGCTTCATTATTGTATAAATGGGTCCCGGTCAGGCTATGTCCTTTTTCATTCGCCCAGTAAACAATGCCTGCAGGATTTTCAAAAGGCACATGCTGTAAATAATGAATTCTCATATTAACCTCTCTTTGTCGGATCAATCAGTTTCTGAATCTGATCACACATGGAAAGAACCCTGGTCGAATCAGATAACTCAGGAGTCCCATGATAATAATTTTCCAGTGAACAAATGCCAAAGATGAAATCCAGGGACCTTATCTCCTGATTTAATTCCAAAGGAACCTCAATAACAGTTTCTACCGCATCCATGAGACAGGTATAATTGTGATTCCCCGGATCAACACCATGTAAATAGCACAGAGCGATCAGATAGTTTTCCAGTGCAACGGAAGCTACATTGAAGACCACACTGAAATGCTGTCCTCCACTTAAGAACTGCTGTGCCCTGTGATGATACATCCTGGCACTGCGATAGCTTTCTTCAAACTCTTCCAGATCCGGTTTAACCGCCATCATATCCGCACCTTCTTCTCAGGGATTCTGCCAGAGCCTGGTTACAACAGGATCTGACAGAATCCTATAAAATACCAACCAAATCCTGAAACTCAAGACCCATAATGATGATTATCCTTCAGATCTGGTTTACCAAACATTAAGAATCCATTCCTTGTTTTTCTTATACTCCATATCGGTAAACAATGTATTGGCCATCGCTTCGGCCAGCCACATCGCTCCGGCATATCCGACAATAGGGTAACGGTATAAGCCCGCCCGGTCATAAGTGGGGAACCCAACCCGCAGCATGGGGATATTGTAATCAATGGAGATGAACCGTCCTTTAGAATGACCCAAAATCAGATCAAGCTCAAGTCCTTCGTTCTTGATCCGGTTCTCCAGTTCCCAGAGATCCGCATTCATAATAATTTCCATGTCATAATCGACATTTTCCTGAAGGGCTTTGATCCGAGGGTCGTTTGCATAGGACTTGTTGTCATCACCTAACAGCAGCAGTACGGGCTTCATCTCCAAATCAAGGCAGAATTCCGCAAGGCCGATGACCAGGTCGGCGCTTCCATAAATGGCAACCTTTTTGTCGGCGAGAAACAGGTGGGTCACATCGGTCAGGGCATCGAGGGCGATCCCTCTCTTTTGGACAAGCGACTGGGGAATTGGCTTGCCGGTTAACTTTTTCACATTGTGCAGGAAAGTATCTGTGTTGCGGATACCGATGGGGGCTGGTCCGATGATTGCCGGAATCCCAAATTCCCCCTCAAGAAATTCAGCAGTTTGGCCGCCTTCATATCTGTTCAGGGCGATTGTGCCCAGGGCGTTGGCCGTATCCTTCAGATCCTCAATTGTCGTACTGCCGTGGGAGACCCAGTTTCCGTCAGGCATCAGAGGAGAATCGAAGGTTTCAATTTCAAATAGCACGGTGGCATCAACCTGCATTTCCGCCAGCAGCTGCTTGAGCTCCGTCACATCCCCGGGATTGGCCCATCCGGTAATCAGATTGAGTTTCCCATTTGGTTCTCCTTTTTGGGCAAAGTAACTGACAAAATCCTTGACCGCCACATCATAGCCGCTGATCATGCTCCCCTTAAAGCTGGGGGTATGGACCGGGATCAGATAAACCTCCCGACCGGGATATTTTTCTGTTAACAGCCCTTCATTCAGTTTACGGACAACACCGTCGACATCATCACCGATGACTTCCGTGCAGCAGGTTGTAATGATCGGTACGACTTTGACATGAGGATACCGCATCAACAGTACATCCACCGCTTCTTCAACGCGATTGAGTGCCCCAAATACCGCACCATCTTCGTGCACGGAGGAAGAGGCAAGCTCGAAGCTCTCCTTAAAATGCTGGGAGAACAGCAAGCGAACGAACATCACACATCCTTGTCCTCCATGGACAATTCCTATACAGTCCTTTATCCCGATGCTGGCATACTGGGCGCCGCAGGGCTGGCATGTAAATATCGGATTGATGACACCGGCACGTTCTTTTTCTTTTAATTCACAAGACATAGCACCTTTCTCCTTTTCTGTTTATTGCCCCGCACCTGTGTAATAGCAATAGCACAGTCTTTTGCTTTTAATAGAGCGGGACCGTCAGTTCTTCATTCAACGACCCGGTAATGGTTAAATAGTCCATACGCTCTTTCACAGCCTGCATAAGCAGTTTTATTTCCGCTTTATCCATGGCAGCCAGCCAGGGGTACCGGCTTTGATAACTTTCCGCCAAACATACGGCATCCACCCAATAGCACCTGTCGGCCGGATTTTCCTTTTCAACGGGCTCATCACACAAAATCTGCATGGTTTTGGTCAGGATTCCTTCATTTTGCTTTTCTCTGTCCCAGGCCCGGGAATGAAACTGCCACAGGCAATTTTTCATAATATAATCTACCAGCTGCTCAACCTGATCCTTTAACACATCTTCCATCATATCCACCTCCGTCATCCGGCACTTGAAAGCTGTTTTGGCGGGAAATCCGGATAAGTTTTGTCCCGCAACGGGGAAATAACATCATATTTGCCCGTATATTCTCTCAATTCAGTTGAAGAAGTTACTTCCTCGCTCAAATTGGCGTCGGACAGCATCCTCTGAGTTACAAATCCTTTGTCTGCCGGGATTTCATCCTTACTGATGTCCAAGTAGGCAAGCTGATGAATCGGGGAATAAATCGCATTGTAGACATCACGGGCAAACCTGACCCAGCCCTCAAATCCTTTCCAGGGACCGTTGTGATAAGCATGGGCGTTGAGATAAGGAACGCGAATCTTTTTGGCGACCTCACCCGGTCGTTTACCGGTAAAAATAACGTCCGGCTTCAGGTTCTCCATCGCTTCCAAGCCCTCGAGCTCGTTGGGGTCATCAATCGCCAGGGCCCCTTCCTCACACCGGGCAATTCCTTTCTCCATATCTCCCTGGTGGCCGAATTTCGTATAAACCGAAACAACATCGACTCCCATTTCCGCATGAATAACGTGCGCCCAGTGCCAAAGCTTCGATCCGCCAGGCCAGAGGCAAACTTTTTTCCCCTGCAGGCGTTCCTTGTACCAGTCCAGCTCCGGCTTCCAGCGGGCTGTTTCTTCATCAATAATCGCCTGAGCCCTGTCTTCAATTCCGAAGAACAAGCCCACCTTTCTCAGGGACGCCGATAATGGTTCAAAGCCAAAGCCATCGATATCCAGACGGGGGGTCCCATATTTTGTTCTGAGTTCGTTGCAGATATATTCAGCGGAACGCGCACATTCCAGCACGTTAAGGTTTGCCCGGTGCATTGCCCTCAGGTCGTCGTAGGAGCCGTTGCCCGTAAAGGTGGAAAGGACCTGAATGCCCATCCTCTTGAAATAGTCCTGCATAACCTCCTGATCCCCTTGAATGTTATACTCCCCGACATAATTGATCACATAGTCACTGGTAATTTCTGGTTCAACGGTCCCGACTTTCTGCTTGATCCAGGCAATATTGATTTTGTGATGTCCCCCTGACTGGCTCGGTCCCCCAAATCCCGGAGAATTGCAGACAAAGATATCAACATCAGGCAGCTCATCCATTACCTCTTGGGCAACCGCATTCATATCATCTCCGATCAAGGCCGAGGCACAGGTTTGGTAGATGGTCATCCGTTTAATCTTGGGGAATGCCTTAAAGGCCTCAATAATGTTCTGCTTGAGCAGTTTTTCAGCGCCAAAGACAATATGCTTTTCCTTCATATCCGACGCATAGGTGTATTTCAGCTGGAAGTTATCGTTATCACTGATATAGCGTTTGGTTTGCCAGGTATCGTAGGTGCATCCGACCGGTCCATGACTGAGATGGATCACATCCTTCATGGGTGTCCCAATAACATGCTTTGCTCCGCAATACGCGCAGCCGCGTTCGGAAATTGTTCCTGGGATGGTGTTGAGATATCCCAAGGGAAGGGCATCTGTCAACGTTTCCCCGGGGCCTTTGATTACCGCATGCTTTTTCCTCTCAGGAATACACTTGCTGCAGTCAAACTCATGATATGGCATGATTTTTTCCTCCTTTACTTAATCGCCGTTTCACCGGTTTCACCGGTCCGGACCCGTACAGCCTCATCAACAGGACAGATAAAAATTCTGCCGTCACCGATCTGGTCTGTTTGATTCACCTTAATGATTGCTTCAACAACCGTATCCACATCTTCATCACAAACAACGATGGAAAAAAGGCGTTTGGGAATATACTCCATATACTTTCTGCCGGCCTGTTTACCTTGCTCCATCAGGTTAGGACGGACATCGATATTGAGCTCGGCTGCAATACCCCGTTGTTTGCCCCGCCCGAGTACCGAAGTTGCCGTTATGCTGGGAAACCCGATTTCTTCAAGTACTTCCTTGGTCGGCTCAATTTTTTTCGGGCGGATGATTGCCAGTATTTCTTTCAACGCTACACCCCCTTAAAGGCCTTTGATGCCGGTACGTATGGTATACGCATCGTCAACTGAAGTGACAAAAACCTTGCCGTCGCCATAATTCCCTGTGTAAGCTTTATATTTGATAATTTTAAGCACTTCTTCTACAGATTCGTCTTCCACCACCAGCATAATCATGGTTTTCGGAAGCTCATCATAGTGGGTTGTTCCAAAGGTGATTCCTTTTTGTTTGCCCCGGCCAAAGACATTTATTTTTGTCAGTGAGAAAAAACCACCTTCCGTAAGCCCTTCCGTCACTGCGTCTGAACTCTCCGGACGTACTATCGCTCTGATCATTTTCATCTTTTTATTCCCCTTATTCTTTTTTTCATTAGATGTCAGACTAATCAGCTATACCATATTTGACAACCATAGCCTCCAGTTCATCCATTTTGAGAGGTTGAGGAATAACAAAATCCTTATTTTCGATAATTTTCCGGGCCAGTTCCCCGTATTCTTTGGCTTGGTTGCAATCGGCATCATATTCGACAACCGTCTTTTTATTAAATTCTGCTTTCTGAACAATATTATCCCGGGGCATGAAGTGAATCAGTTTCGTGCCAATGGCACTGGTAAATTCTTCTAGAAACTCTCTTTCCCGGTCTACCTTACGGCTGTTGCAAATAATCCCCCCAAGACGGACACCGCTTTGTTTGGCATATTTCAAAAGGCCTTTGCAAATATTGTTCGCGGCATAGATGGCCATCATCTCACCCGAGGCGACAATATACACTTCCTGCGCTTTACCGTCACGGATCGGCATGGCAAATCCGCCACAGACAACGTCACCAAGCACATCGAAAAAAACAAAATCCAACTCAGGCGTATATGCTCCGTTTTTCTCCATAAGATCAATGGCAGTGATTACACCGCGGCCTGCACATCCTACACCGGGTTCAGGACCGCCTGATTCCACACAGCGGATTCCTTTGTACCCTGTTTTCACAACTTTATCGACGGTAATCTTTTCTTCCCCTTCGTCACGGAGCACATCCATTAATGTTTTTTGATTCATGCCCCCCAGAATAAGGCGGGTGGAATCGGCTTTAGGGTCACAGCCGTGGATAAATACTTTCTGGTCATAAAAGTAGGCCATTGCTCCTGCTGTATTTTGTTGTGTCGTGGATTTTCCAATTCCACCCTTGCCATAGATTGCAATTTTTCTCATCATCATTACTCCTTTTCTTTTTGGATTCAAATTAAGTCCCTATTTTACCGGGATCTTTGTCTGCATCTTGCATCACATCACCAACTTTCAAATATCAGCAATAAAATCTTAATCCAAACAAACAACTCTTTATAAATAAAAAACATCGTGGCCTTTGAGAAATTGATTTCTCAAGAATACCACGATGTATTTCTATTTAACGATATTAGTTTTCCTCAACAACAAAACGAGTGATGCTATTGGTTATTGTTGAAAAAGCACTGCAAGTTTTCCATAACGCATTGAATTGATTTGCTTTATTCCATTCTAGCGGCGATCTTTTGCTATGTCAAGATCATTTCCGTGTATACATTAACGAAACTAATCATAATGGAAAATCAAAGGCTGAAAATCCCCTTGTTGAAGCGGTTTGGTTTTATATTTTGTGTGAAACAGACTATTTATTCATCTGTTTATCTGTCTTTTATCAATTTGTTTCCACTACGTATAGTTATATATTGTTTGGTGAAATCCTGCTGATAAATACCAATATATCGATGAGGCTTGATGCCAATATTGGTTTGCAAACACATGGCAGAATTGTTATATTAAGATTAATTGATATCAATAGATTAGGGAATGGTAAGGTTATGAGTGAAAATCAATCTTTGACTCCTCAAGAAATTGCAGGAATTTTGAAAATTTCCAAGAGCACTGTCTATGAACTGATTAAACGCAAAGAATTAAACTCATATAGGGTTGGAAAGAAATTGCGTGTTGATTCCCTAGATGTTGAGAATTATAAAAATAAAACCAAAGAAATTAAGACGGTGCCATTACAAAGCCCACCCCAGCCCGTCAGTTTTCCTCAGCCATACTTACCTGCCCCCGCCTACCCTTTACTCAAATCTAATTCCTTCGTGATCTGCGGACAGGATGTCGTTCTGGATATTTTATGCCGCTATCTTGACCGCCATCCTAAAGGGGTACGGGCTTTGCGCTCTTATGAAGGCAGTTATAATGGGCTTTATCAATTGTATCGGGGAGAGGTACAGGTGGCTACCGCCCATTTGTGGGACAGCAAATCAGGCGAATATAATGTTCCCTTTGTGGAACGGATGCTTCCCGGGACTCCGGCTGTCGTCATCAGACTTGCTTCCCGGATCCAAGGCTTCTATATTCTCAAAGACAATCCCAAGCGAATCAAAGGCTGGGAAGATTTAAGACGGCCCGACATTTCCATTGTCAACCGCGAAAAAGGCAGCGGTACAAGGATTCTTTTAGACGAACACTTGAAATCGCTGGGCATATACGGAAATTCCATTCAGGGCTATTCACGCGAATGCTTTTCCCACCTCGCTGTAGCCAGTGCCGTTGCCCGCGCGGGGGCCGATCTTGGCCTGGGCAATGAAAAAGGCTGCCAGCAGGTTCAGGGAATTGACTTTATTCCTCTGCAAACAGAGCAATATGATTTGGTCCTTCGCAAAGAGGATCTTTCCAAGCCTGAGTTTGAAGCAATCATTGACATTCTCCTTTCTGAGGAATTTAAAACGGAATTGACCTGGATAGGCGGCTACGATCTTACTGAGCTTGGAAAAATCATCGCTGAAACTTGAGCTGTTTACTCCTAACAATAATATAAAGCAAAAGAAAAAAGCTTACGGCATTTCATTGATTAGACCGTAAGCTTCTCTATATGGATAAAACCAGGACCCTTCGGGAAGTTTACCGTCTTTCCCCGGACTATCTAGGGCAGCCTTCTTTACAGTGAGCCGTTTCTCTAAGCATCCAATGTTTGGTGAACATGAAAATCACCTCCTTGTTAACAAATATATCACAAATTTCCAAAAAATAAAGAGTTGAATTTGTAACTGTTCTAAATAAATTCTCATTGTATAGTTCTTCGTTTGCTCCGGTCCGCCACATTTCATTTTTATGCCCTTTGCACAGGATTTATGTTTCTTGGCTTAAAGGGAAAAAATAGAAGGAGAAAATTCAGTACACATCATTGACAATTTACCTGAACCTCCTTTATACTCAGAATACCCCCTATGGGTATATAAAGTGTAAAGGAGTTGTTCTTAATGCCTTCAGTAAAAAAACTCGTTCACAAGTGGATCTGGACCGTTTTGCTTTCCTTTTGCCTCATCGGTCTGATCTATCCGGTGATCGGTTTGATTGCCATCATCTGTATGTCCGCTCCGATTATCGTCGCCTTATTTAAAGGGAGGATGTGGTGCGGCAGCTTCTGTCCCAGGGGCAGCTTTAATGATACGATTCTGGCAAAATTCAGCCATGGGAAAGCTTTGCCCAGTTTCTTGAAAAGCAGGCTGTTCCGTAATTTGTTTTTTATCCTGCTTATGGGCGCCTTTGCTCTTCAACTTATTCTGGCTTGGGGAAATATCACTCATATTGGTCTGGTATTTGTCCGCATGGTTATCGTCACAACGCTAATCGCTATTGTCTTGGGCATTTCTTTTAATCAAAGAACCTGGTGCAGGATTTGTCCAATGGGAACAATCGCCCGGTATGCCTCTCAGACCACAATTTTAAAAATCAAGCCCCACCACATCACTTTCCAAAAGCAAGGTTGTACGAATTGCAAAATATGTTCTAAAAGCTGTGTCATGGGGATTGATGTCCTAACGTATAAAAACGCGGGAAAAGTCACTGATGCAGACTGTTTGAAATGCAGGGTGTGTGTCGACAGGTGTCCTAAAAAGTCCTTATATATTGCTTGATTCTTCCGGAAGCAGGGAGACGGTCTCTTTTTTCCCACCTGCCGATCATCCAAATCTATGCTATAATTAATGAGTTAATAACAATGATTTACTTTTTATCGGAACCCTTTTGCAACAATGATTTCATCCCATGTTCGAATGGAATTTGCCCCGGAAAGGACAGCGAAAGTGAACAACCTGCTTCAACAAATTGAAAAGAAGGTTTTTGCCGGCCAACGCCTGACTAAGGAAGAAGGACTTGCCTTAATGGAATGCAAAGACCTTCTTTTCCTTGGCCGGCTGGCCCGGGAAATCAAATTGCGCCATAGCGGCCGTAAGATTTTCTTTAATGTTAATTTCCATATCAATTTGACCAATATTTGCGTTTCTGAGTGCCGGTTTTGCGCCTTCGGCGTCCGGAAGGAAAGCGGTAAGGCCTATTTTATGACCTTAGAAGATATCTTGCAAAAGATCGCAAAATCTTTACCGGAAAGCGCAACCGAGCTGCATATTGTCAGCGGACTGCATCCCGACCAGCCTTTTGATTATTACCTTGAAGTTATTGATACTTTGCATAGAAGGTACCCGGGAATTCATCTGAAAGCCTTTACGGCCGTTGAAATTAATTATTTTGCTGAGATCAGCGGGCTTTCGATCCGTGAGGTTCTTCTGAAGCTGAAACATGCCGGGTTAGGTTCCATGCCGGGAGGCGGAGCAGAAGTGTTCAGCCCCCGCATCAGGGGAATGCTCTGTCCCGGGAAGGCTACCGGGGAACGTTGGCTGGAGATCATGGAAACTGCCCACGACCTTGGCATCAGGACGAATGCCACCATGCTTTTTGGTCATTTGGAAACAAATGAGGAAAGAATCGATCATTTGATCAGTCTGCGTGATCTTCAGGATAAAACCGGCGGTTTTCAATCTTTCGTTCCTTTGGCCTTTCATCCGGAAAATACCAGTTTGTCTGAAATTAAACCTGTTTCAGCATATGAAAAGTTGAAAATGATTGCTGTCTCCAGACTCATGCTGGATAATTTTGATCATATTAAAGCTTACTGGGTCATGCTTGGCGTTTCCCTTGCCCAGATTGCCCTTGAATTTGGCGCCGATGATCTGGATGGGACTGTAGTAAAAGAAAAAATTACCCATGCCGCCGGTGCCAAAACGAAAGAAGGGATCAGTATGGACGAATTGCTCGAATTGATTTTCTCTGCGGGATATCTTCCTGTAGAAAGAGATACCTTATATCACGAGCTGAAAATTTTTAGAAAGAGGGACTGCCAATGCTGCCCAGAGTAGGTCATATCCAATTTCTCAACTGTATGCCTTTATATTATGGTCTGGTTAAAAAACATGCCTTGTCCGAGGTTCATCTGATCAAAGGCACTCCTACGGAATTGAACAATATGCTGATTGAGGGACACCTGGATATCAGCCCTATTTCTGCTTTCCAGTACGGCAAACATCATCGGGAGCTTGAACTCCTGCCCGGCCTTTCAGTCAGTTCAGACGGCGAAGTACAAAGCATCTTCCTGATCAGCAAAATCCCCATCAATGAACTTGACGGCAAGAAAATTGCCTTAACGAATACTTCGGCGACCTCTCAAAACCTGATCAAAATCATTTTGCAAGAAAAGTATCATATCGAGCCGGATTATTTTGAATCCCCTCCCCTTTTAAGGAATATGCTTTTGGAAGCCGATGCCGCCTTGCTCATCGGAGACGCGGCAATCGAAGCTTGTTATCATAAACCAAGGGGATTGTTCTTTTATGACCTGGGGGAAGAATGGAAAGCGATGACCGGCCAAAAGATGGTTTACGCCGTCTGGGCGGTCCGGCGGGAATATGCCGGAAATAACCCGGAAGCAGTTACAAAAATCATTGAGGCTTTTAACGAATCTATGGCTTATTCCGTGAAAAACGCTCCGGAAATCGCCGCTGAAATCGCCAAATATGAGAACTATTCCGAAGAATACCTGGTCAATTATTTCCATACTCTGGAGTTTGATTTTACCCCCTGCCACCAGAATGGGTTAGCCACTTTCTTTCAAAAGCTTACCTCTCTTGATTTGCTTTCCGAACTGCCCGAGATCAAGTTTTTCAGCAGTGCTTCATCTTTCAGGGATTAACATTTTTATTGATCAATAAGAATAAATGATTCTTTAGTAACAAACTGTTTAAGGAAGTGCTTTCTTTGGCTGTCACAGAAATCCTGAATGCTCATAAAAATGGCCTCCGCCTCTCAACCGGGGATGCCATAGCCCTCTATCTTGACGGAGATATTTTGGAGGTTGCCCGGCTGGCGGCGGATGACGCCGCCCGCCGGCACGGAGACACCGTTACCTTTGTCATTGACCGCAATATCAACTATACAAATATCTGCAAGGTCGGCTGCAAATTCTGCGCCTTTTATTGTGACCACGAAAATGAAAAAGCTTATGTCCTTACTCCTGAAGAAATCTTCAGCAAGGTCGAGGAGGCTTTAGCCTTAGGCGCTACTCAGATTATGCTGCAGGGCGGCCTGAACGACCGGATCAAATTTGATTATTACCTGGATATCGTAAGAGGGATTAAAGAACGCTTCAAGATTACCGTCCATTCCTTCTCGCCCCCTGAAATCGCCCATATGGCTGAATTGACCGGTCTGGGCCTGCGGGAGGTTTTAACCAGGCTCCAGGAAGCGGGACTGGATTCCCTTCCGGGCGGAGGGGCCGAGATCTTAGCCGACAGAGTCAGGCAGGAAATCAGTCCAAAAAAAATAACCTCGGCCAAATGGCTCGAGGTCATGGAAACTGCCCATGGATTAGGAATGAAATCTACCGCGACCATGATGATGGGCAATATTGAGACATTGGCGGAACGTTTTGCCCACCTGGAAAAGATCAGGGCTTTACAGGACCAGACAGGGGGCTTCCGGGCCTTTATCCCCTGGACCTACCAGCCTTACAATACCGAGCTTGGCGGTAAGAAAATGTCCAGCTATCACTACCTGAAATTCCTGGCTGTTTGCCGGCTTTACCTGGATAATTTTGATCATGTCCAGGGCTCATGGGTGACACAAGGGCCTGATATCGGGCAGCTTACTTTGACTTTTGGGGGCCGCGACCTGGGCAGCATCATGCTCGAAGAAAATGTCGTCAGGGCTGCCGGGGCCGAATTCCGGATGCAGCTGCAAGGCATGGTCGACCTGATTAAAAACGCCGGGTTCAAGCCGGCGCAAAGAGATACGGAGTACAGGATCATTAAACGGTATTGATAAAAACATTAGCCGGCCTGGCTTTGCAACATATTCTCAAGAATATCTGTCACGATATCCAGCCTTTGAAAAGGGGTGATCAGATAATATCCGTCCACATAAGCAGAGATTTCCCGGACCATACGGGTGGAAATATCTACAGCCAGGTTTCTGGCCTGTTCTTTCGAGGCATTTTCATACAGGTCCATGATCTCTGGGGAAACATCGATCCCAGAGATTTCATTGTTCATAAAACACGCATTTTTATAGCTTACGATTGGCAGTATTCCTCCTAATATTTTGGCCGGAAGGACCCTGCTCGCTTCCTGAAGGTTTTCCAAGGCCTTTTTCGTCAAGATGGGCTGGGTAAGGAAAACGCTGACCCCATTTTCGATCTTTTTCCGGGCATGTTTTAATTGGGCCTCGAAGTTTCTGGCGTTGACATTTAAAGCGCCATAGATGGTAAAGGGCCTGGCAAACGTGTTTTCATTTAATGTCCTGATATAGTTGGCCAGAATGGCCGAGTTAAAATTAGACCTTGCTTTTACCTCGTCCCTTTGGGCGGAAGGAATGGGATCACCCGTGACAACCAGGACATTATTGACTCCTTCAATATTCAGGCCAAGAAGCAAGGCCTTGGTTGCATTAATATTTCTGTCCCTGCAGGTCATGTGCGGTATCGGTGTCACACCGAGCTCTTTTTTTAGTTTGCAGGCCAAAAGGGAGCTGTCCACTCTGGCCCGGGCGATTGGGCAATCGGCTATGGTAATCGCATCAACCTTGTTTTCTTGAAGCTTTTGAGCGCTTCTCATCAAAAAATCAATATCTGTATTTGCCGGGGGATCAAGCTCTACCGCTATGATTTTTTCTCCCTGCCTGATTTTTTCCATTAAAGGGTTTTCTGCCTGCGCCGCTGGTTTACCCTCTGTTATCTTTATCCTTTTGACGGCAGGTTCCGGTAAAGACAGGCTTTTAATTTTGGCTGCGGTTTTTCTGATAAATTCCGGAGCTGTGCCACAGCACCCTCCCAGGATCGCAATCCCTTCCTTGGCCATTTCCAGCATCTGATCCGCGAAATACCCGGCATTATTTTCAAAAAACGTCCGATTGTCAATTACTGTCGGATACCCCGCATTCGGCATGATAGAGACAAATTTATCTTTGGCCTCCAGCTTTTTCGCCAATTGCAGCAGGTGATAAGGTCCGGAGATACAATTGAAACCGATGGCATCTATGCTGTTTTCTCCTGATAGTTCCTCAAATATCTGAAAACCGGAATTGCCCTGACGGGTATACCCATCAGGCGAAACCGCAAATTCCGTGATGATAAAAGCCTGCGGACTTTTCTCCTTGATATAGGCGGCGATTTGGGCCAGATATTCAGCGGAGCTGAAGGTTTCGAACAGAAAATTGACCGCGCCTAAATCCAGAAATAGGTCTGCTATTTTTTGATATTCAGCAAATAGATTCTCATTATCCCTGAAGGGTATCGGCCCGATATCCGCGAAAAGATAAACACCGCTCCCCGCTACGGCCCGCCGGGCAAGCTCATACCCTTTTCTGATTACTTCTTCCACACCTTCAAAGGGACAATCCAAACAGGTTACATTGGCCCCGAATGTATTGGTCTTTATTGCCATGCATCCGGCCCTGATATATTCATGATGAATCCGGAGAATAGCCTCTTCATCATGAATATTTGCCATTTCGCATTTGACTAAAGGTTTTTTTTCTAATTGGGCATAGTAAGTCCCCATTGCCCCATCAAAAATTAAGGTATTGGTTTTTAAATATTCCCGGATATTCATCTCGACCTCATTTCGCTGTTCCTGTTTCGTCTTCACCTGTGTCTGATGGCTCCCTTTCTTCAATCCTGCCTGGCTTTGATTTCTTCTCTGATTTCAAGAACTGCCTGAACTACATTTTTCAAACTGGCTATTGTTTCGGTTTCTCCCCGGGTTTTTAACCCGCAATCGGGATTGACCCAAAGCTTGGCTTGTTCTATTTTTCCGAGCATGCCCTTCAGCGCTTTTAAGATTTCTTCCTTGCTCGGGACTCGCGGGGAGTGTATGTCATAAACACCCGGTCCGACCTCAGTTTGAAAACCTGCCTCGACTAAAGAATTCACAATAGCAAGATTGGAGCGGGAAGCCTCGAAAGATATGACATCGGCATCCATTGCCTCAATATCCTTAATCATTTGTCCGAATTCACTGTAGCACATATGGGTATGGATCTGGGTCTCTGGTCTGACTGAAGAATGAACGAGCCGAAAAGCTGAAATAGCCCAGTCAAGATATTCGGTGTGCCAATCTGCCCGGCGAATGGGCAGTTTTTCTTTCAAAGCGGCTTCATCAATCTGAATCACCCGGATGCCGTGAGCTTCCAAATCCAAGACCTCATCCCGGATAGCCAGGGCGATCTGAAAAGCCGTTTCTTTATCGGAGATATCTTCTCTGGGGAACGACCAGTTTAAAATCGTGACCGGCCCTGTCAGCATCCCTTTGACGGGTTTAGCGGTCAGGCTCTGGGCGTATGTGCTGTACTTTAAAGTAATTGGATTTTTGCGTTCAATATCCGTCCAGATAATGGGCGGTTTTACGCAGCGCGTGCCGTAGGACTGAACCCAGGCCTTCTGCGTAAAAAGAAACCCTTCCAGATTTTCACCGAAATATTCAACCATATCATTTCGCTCAAATTCGCCGTGAACGAGAACATCCAATCCGATTTCTTCCTGCTGGGCAATGCACTGAGCAATCTTTTTCTTGATATTCTCCTCGTACTGGGCCGGAGCCAGCTCTTTCTTCTTCAGCTTTGCCCGCCAGGCCTTAACTTCTGCTGTCTGGGGGAAAGAACCTATCGTAGTCGCGGGAAGGACCGGCAGCTTGAGCTTAGCCTTTTGCAGCTTTTCCCGCTCTTCGAAGTCCGGGCATCTTTTAAAATCTTTTTCACTCAGGGCTTTGATCCTTTTTTGTATTCCCGGATTGACATCGTCTTCTTTTGTTTTCCTTAACGCGATCTGCTGAAGATATTTTTCGTTTTTCTCCTCATCCTGATCATCAAGAAGCTCCTTCAGGTCCCCCAACTCCTGGAGTTTTTCCCGGGCAAAAGCAAAATGGTTTTTATATTTTTGATCCATATTGTCTTCATTCTCCAGAGAATATGGGACATGGAGCAGTGAACAGGATGTATTGATCACAATATTTTCTTCTGTAATCTTTGCTGTGAATTGATTGATCATTTTCCTTGTTTTTTCATAGTTATTGCGCCATATGTTCTTGCCGTTGACCACCCCGGCGAATAACAGGGTGTTTTTGGGAAAACCGTTTTCCTCAAGGAGCTGAAGGTTTTTCTTTCCTTCCAGGAAATCAAGGCCAATTCCGTCAAAGCCAAGTTTCATGATTTCCCTGTAAACATCTCTGACATCTCCAAAATAGGTTTGGAGAAGTACTTTTAAATCCTCTTTTCCGGTTAACAGCCCGGTATATAAATCTTTAAACAGTCCGATCTCTTCCTGCGTCAAATCCGTAACTAAGATCGGTTCATCCATCTGCAGCCATTCTGCTCCCAGGGAATGAAACTTGCTGAACACTTCCCGATAAGCGGAAATCAACGGCCCGGCAAAGTCCTCCGCCTTTTTCACCCCCCGGTAATCGGCCAGTTTCAAAAGAGTAAAGGGACCAAGCAAGACCGGCTTTGTTTTTATGCCAAGCTTCATTGCCTCCCGGTAATAGGAAAACGGTCCGTCAGTATTTAACCTTACTTCTGTGTCATCATCAAACACAGGCACAATATAATGATAGTTTGTATTAAACCATTTCCGCATAGCCAGGGCCTTAACATCGCCTTTCTCCCCCTGGTACCCCCTGGCCATGGCAAAATAGGTATCTGTATCATGCAGCCCAAGGTCTTGATATTCCCTGGGAATGAGATTCAAAAAACAAGCGGTGTCTAGAACCCCGTCATAAAAAGAAAAATCGTTTGATGGAATAAAATCAATGTCTTTCTGTTTCTGCCATAGCCAGTGCTGTTCCCTCAGACCGGCCGCGTTCTTATGTAATTGCGTCAGGGATAACTTCCCCGCGAAATAATCCTCGGTCCAATGCTTCAGTTCCCTTAAACTGCCGATTCTGGGGAATCCGATTACAGAACTCTTACTCATTTCGTCCCTTCCCTTCCTAAAATCTTAACCATAATATAGCATAGCGTTCCCGGTCATTAATAACTCAAAAAAGCTATTGCCTGCTATAGGCAAATCCTATAGCAGGCAATAGCTTTTCGCTGTCCGTTCAATTCGCAGCTTGATTTCAGAAGGAAAATCGCCGAGCAAGATCTCAGTCTTGATATTTTTCAGCAATGATTTTCTGAAGTACGGCCAAATACTTGGTCGCAATTTGACTTAATCGTACATCCTTATGCACAATCCAGCCCACCTCAAAGACTTCATCACTTTCCAGCGGAACGGCAATGATTCCCTGGCCGCCATTAAGGTCGTAATTTAAAAACCCTGTGCTGATGGTATACCCATTGAGCCCGATCACAAGATTAAACAATGTCGCCCGGTCTGTTACGCGAATACTTTTTTTGTGCCTGATGGTGTTAAACAATTCTTCTGAAAAATGAAAAGAGTGATTCTCCCCCTGCTCAAAGGTCAAACAAGGATAGGGGTCCAGGTCTTCCAAGGCAACGCGTCTTTTAGCAGACAAAGGATTTTGAGAACTGATAAAAATATGAGGATTTGCCTGAAATAAGGTTGTAAATCTCAGGTCATTGTCGGCAAAGATCTTGGACATGATTTGCTCATTAAAATTGCTCAGATAAAGGATTCCGATTTCGCTGTGCAGGTTCCTGACATCCTCAATAATTTCATAGGTCCTGGTTTCCCTCAGATTGAATTCGTATTCTTCGGTCTGTTCTTCTTTTAATAACCGGACAAAAGCCTCTACGGCAAAAGCATAATGCTGGGCAGATATGGAAAAAAGCTGGGGTTTTCGTTTTTCTCCCAAGTATCTGCTTTCCAATAATTCTGCTTGCTCCAGAACCTGCTTGGCATAAGCGAGGAACTCCACGCCGGCAGGTGATATTCTTATCCCCCTGTTCGTCCTCATAAATATATTAATACCCAGCTCGGCTTCCAGGTCCTTGATGGCATTGGATAAGCTCGGCTGGGAAATAAACAGGCGCTTTGCCGCTTCATTGATTGAAGCGCAATTTGCGATTTCAACGGCATATCTGAGCTGCTGCAGGGTCAAAGTATCACCCCTCTACTCAATTCTATTCGCTGCGGTCTATAACGCTGCGATCATGTCTCTCATTACCGTGTTTGTGCACAGCGTTTATTTCTTTATTTCAGAAATTTGCCGATGGCATCACTGAGCTTCATAATGGCCTTCGTATCATTATTTTCATGAGCATGAATAAGACAGTGATTAATATGATCCTCCAGAATAACCTTACCCGTACTGTTGAGGGCAGAGCGGACAGCTGAGATCTGAATCAGAATATCACTGCAGTCCGTATCATCTTCAACCATCCTTTTTACCCCTTCCAGGTGCCCTATAATACGCGCTAAACGGTTGATCACGATTTTTTTGTTCGGATGATCATGATCATGCTGGTGGATATTTTGTTTCTGAATATGTTGTTCGTTCTGATCCTGCCTGTTGTTCTTCCGCTCCACTATGAATAACTCCTTGCATTTCAGAAATCAATAAACCGATTGGCATTGCAAGAAGCCGTCTCCGTTTCTGTCACGGGACGGCCTCAACTATCAAAATACTTGAGGGATGTGAAGAGTTGAATTATCGATGCCTGTAATCAGCCGGCATCTTTAAGAACCTCTTACGTATTTATTATATCCTCTCTAGCTTTTTATGCAATCCTGTCCGGGGGGATATCCTCTCCCGCGAAACAGCCGGCTCCTTATTCCCCTGCTTTCGCCAATGCCTGAGCAAGGTCGTCAATTAAGTCATCAGGATCTTCGATCCCGATTGAAAGTCTGATCTGATCAGGGGTTACACCGGCCTTGGCCTGTTCTTCCTCCGTCAGTTGGGAATGGGTCGTGCTGGCCGGATGAATGACCAATGATTTGGCATCAGCCACATTAGCCAGAAGTGAGAAGATTTCCAGATTATTGATGAATTTCTTACCGGCCTCTGCCCCGCCTTTAATCCCAAAGGTAAAGATTGAACCGGCGCCTTTAGGCAGGTATTTTTGAGCAAGCTCATAATATTTATTGCTTTTCTGCCCGGGATAATTGACCCAGGTAACAAGAGGATGCTTGGAGAGAAACTCAACGATTTTCAAGGTATTTTCAACGTGTCTTTGAACCCTGATCGACAATGTTTCTAAGCCCTGCAGGAAGAGAAATGAATTAAACGGGCTCAATGCCGCTCCCGTATCCCTCAATAACTGAACTCTTGTTTTTAGAATATAAGCTAAAGGCCCAAAAGCTTCCGTATACCTGAGACCGTGATAACTGGGGTCAGGTTCGGTAAGCCCGGGGAATTTGCCGCTGGAAGCCCAGTCGAATTTCCCGGAATCAATGATTAGGCCCCCGATAGAGGTTCCATGCCCTCCGATGAATTTGGTTGCTGAATGGACAACGATATCGGCGCCATATTCAATCGGTCTGAGCAAATAAGGGGTCGCAAAGGTATTATCAATAATTAATGGGATTTTATTTTCATGCGCGATCTTGGCCACTGCCTCAATATCAATAATATTAATTCCGGGATTACCGATAGACTCTATGTAGACGGCCTTGGTCTGATCATTAATCGCCCGGCGGAAATTCTCGGGGTCTTCCGGATCGACAAACACTGTTTTCACCCCTAATTTAGGCAGGGTAATCGCAAATAAATTATAAGTCCCGCCATAAAGGGTACTGGCTGAAACGATTTCATCACCCGCTCCGGCAATATTCAGAATCGCATAGGTGACGGCGGCCGAACCGGAAGCAACAGCGAGACCTCCTACTCCGCCTTCAAGAGCGGCGATTCTTTGTTCCAGCACATCTGATGTTGGATTCATGATTCTGCTATAAATATTTCCGAATTCTTTTAGCCCAAATAAATTGGCTCCATGATCGGCGTCTTTAAAAACATATGAGGTCGTCTGATAGATCGGAACTGCTCTTGCGTTTGTGGCAGGATCAGGTCCTTGTCCGGCATGAACCTGTAAAGTATCAAATTTCCAATTCTCTTTACTCATTTCTTTTCCTCCCATATTCTTTGGTTTTCAGATAACGACTACCTTTTTCTTTAATAGCTATAAAATCTATGTATTTAGTAGTGATTAAAAATAGAATACTCCATTCAAAATACTTTGTCAATCTCTATTCTTTGCGCAATCTTTGTTTTTTTCTAATAATTCCACTTCCTTCAGCCAGATTTCTGCACTGGCATCACTCGGCATCCGCCAGTCCCCGCGGGGAGAAAGACAAACCGAGCCTACCTTGGGGCCGTCGGGAAGACAGGAACGCTTAAACTGCTGGCTGAAAAACCTCTGGTAAAACACCTTGAGCCAACGCAGAATCTCAGAAGAGTCAAATTTATCCTGAAAAGCAAGCTCTGCCAGCAAAAATATTTTCTTCGGTGAATATCCCCAGCGCATCATATGGTAGAGGAAAAAATCATGCAGGTCATAAGATCCGATTTTTTCCTCTGTCTTTTGCTCAATTTCCCCTGTCCTGTCTGCGGGAAGAAGCTCAGGACTGATCGGGGTAGCGAGGATATCTTGTAAGGTTTTTGTTACCTTCGTATTTTGCGAAGTGTCTGCATACCAGGAAACCAAATATTTGACAAGGGTCTTGGGGATACCGGCGTTGACCGCGTAATTGCTCATATGGTCTCCATTATAAGTACACCAGCCTAACGCAAGCTCGGAAAGGTCCCCTGTGCCGACAACTATTCCGCCTTCCCTGTTGGCCAGGTCCATCAGAATCTGGGTACGCTCTCTGGCCTGAACATTCTCGTAAGTAATATCCTGAATGGCCGGATCATGCCCGATTGCGGCAAAATGCTGCAGACAGGCCTCTGTTATGGGTATTTCTCTGACATCGATCCCAAGCTCCCGCATCAGGAGTTTAGCATTTTCATTGGTCCGATTGGTTGTGCCAAAGCCGGGCATTGTCACCCCAATAATATTGTCCTGAGGGTATCCTAATTTATCGAAAGCCTCTTTACAGACCAGCAGGGCTAAGGTTGAGTCCAGTCCTCCGGAAATACCGAGGACAGCCTTTTTGATCCCCGATTTCACCAGCCTTTGAGCCAAGCCGGTCAATTGAATGGTAAAGATCTCCTGACAGCGGATATCACGGTCTTCCCGCCTGCCCGGCACAAAAGGATAGGGGTCCACATATCTTTTCAGACAGTTCTCGGTTGTTTCCTGTTCTGTTCTCTCCGTCTTTCCCAGGTTGAAATTAATAATTGTATAATCCAGGTCCGGCGGTCGGTTCATAAAACTGTTCATTTTTCTGCGTTCGTTCATCAGTTTTTCCATATCGATATCACAAAAGGTGATCACAGACTCCTGAAACCTTTGTTCTTCAAGAATGGAGCCATTTTCAGCGATCAGGGTCTGGCCGCCGAACACCACATCCGTTGTTGATTCACTCTGTCCGGCAGAAACGTAAACATAAGCAGCCAGGCACTTGGCAGACTGCTGACTGACCAAAGCATCCCGGTATTCCTTTTTGCCGACGACCTCATTGCTGGCTGAGAGATTAAGAATCAGGTTTGCTCCGTATTGCGCGTGATATGCGCTGGGAGAGATTGTCATCCAAAGGTCTTCGCAAACCTCGACCCCGATGCAGAGTTCTGAGGAACTGTCCCGGAACAAAAGCTGTTCATGAAACGGCACTTCCTGTCCGCAGAGAATCACCCGGTCACTCAATCGATTGATTGCTGAGCTGAACCATCTCTTTTCGTAAAACTCATTATAGTTTGGAATAAAGGTCTTCGGCACCGCTCCCAGAATCTCACCCTTATACAGAATAACCGCGCAGTTAAAAAGCTGATTATCCGCCAAAATCGGCAAGCCGACCGCGATCACCATATCGATCTCTATCACTGTGTTTACTAATTTCTCCAGAGCCTCCTCTGTTTTATCCAGAAGAAGCCTTTGATGAAACAGATCGCCACAGGTATAGCCGGTCACACATAGTTCCGGAAACACCAATACCTTGACTTTTTCTTCTGCCGCCTGATTAATCAGTTTGCTTATTTCCTCAATATTTTTCATGGGATCGCCGATTTGAACCTTCGGTACGGCCGTTCCGACCCGGATAAAACCCATTTTCTTCAGATCAAACATCAGAACCAAATCCCCTCTCTTCACAGACAGAATGAAATCAAAAGATCCTTGTATCCGCGTTTACCATGACATAACCATCAGGCGTTACGCAATACACCATCATTATAGCTTTATTTTCACCATAAACAAACAAAATGGGCGGACAATGCCATAAATGGCCTTCATCTGATCATTCATTGCGCACTCCTCATAATCTCTAAAACTCAACAGGCTCCCTGCCGGGCAAAAGCCAGTTCCTTTTTCAACCAAGCTGTCATTTCTCCGGGAAAGCCATCATTATAGCATTTCTCGTCGATCTTCTGTCCATGCATAATGCCCATCACCGAGTTGGTGATCAATACTTCATCGGCCTCCATCAGCTCAGCCAGACCGTAATAGCCTTCCCGGCAATCAATTCCTAAGGATGCCGCTTTGCGGATCACCCATTCCCTGATTACCCCGGGCAGTAAACCGCATTGAACATTTGGTGTATGTAAGACCCCGTCCTTGACAAAGAACAGATTGCTTTTGGTTGTCTCCGTGACCTGATTCTGCGTATTTAAGAAAACAGCATCATCAAAACCCTGGCGTATCGCCGCCCGGGCAATGAAATAGTTCTCCATATAATTCGCCGTTTTATGTTTGACCAGAAGCGAAGTTTCATTGCGTTTGTGATCTGAGATCATGAGTGTACAGCCCTGATCAATTTTTTCCGGTGAATAGCTGTTGGCCCGCAGGGCAAAAAAGATTCCCGGTTTTAGCTGTTTTTCTTTATTTCCGGCACTGACTGCCACCCGCAAAATCTTATTTTGGATCTTGTTCTGCCGGATATAAGCCAGAACTATCCCCGTAAATTCCTCCTGCGGGCAGTTTAACTCTATTTCAAAAAAAACCAGGGAATCATAGAGCCTTCGGATATGATCAGACAGCAAAAAAACCTGCCCTTTATGATCGACAAAAAAAGTTTCAAAAATACTCAGACCATAAAGGAAGCCAAAATCATCGGAGCTGAGCCTGTTTTCTTCTCCTTCGTATTCAGTGTTCATTTCATCGTCCTGCTTCCATTATTTCTTTCGGCTGATTTCAGTAAGGCATTCTTTAATTTTCGTTGTCATCTCGGTGATTTCCTCCGTCAATTCAGCGGAGAATTTCATTTCAGCTTTTTCTCTGCTTAAATCAACATACCCTTTAATTACTGTCAAGTTATTCATCAAATTCTCACAGAAAAGTTGAAACTGATTATTTTTCATTCCTCTTCCCACAACTTTCTTAAATCTGTTTCCAGCGCATTGGCTATGATCGATAAAGTTTTTATGTGTGGTTTTTTATAATGTCCTTTTTCGATCTTTTTTAAATAACTTAGACTGATTCCGGCTTTTTCAGCCAGCTCTTTTTGGGTTAGGCTTTTGGCTTGACGTACCTTGGCGATATTTCTCCCTATCTGTACAGATGTCGCCTCCTATTAAGAGATTAAATCATAACCCAGGTCGAAATATAAAGAATGCGGTTACTGAAAAGGGTCAATTTTTCTCTCATTTTCTACAACATTCAACCAGGTAACTTCATCTATTGATCAATTGCGGCGGACACAGGGAAACGCAATAAAACCATCTGCCCATGATTCTCATGCAGATGGCCATTATTCCCGGGCATTATTTTTCAAAGAATACTACACAGGACCCGCATCATCATCTTGCCTTTATGCAGGGTTTCCTCGTATTCCTTTGCCGGTTCAGAGTCCCATACGATGCCTCCACCCACATTGTAATATGCCCGCTTAGCTTTCACAATAATTGTCCTGATCGCAATATTTAAATCGGCCTCTCCGTTAAATCCCAAATAGCCGATCGAACCGGTATAAACTCCTCTTTTAACCGGTTCCAGTTCTTCAATGATCTCACAGGCCCTGACTTTAGGCGCCCCGGTAATCGAGCCGCCGGGAAAGGCCGCATAGAGACAATCCACCACATCTATATCCTTTCTGAGTTTGCCGCTTACCGCAGCGACCAGATGAAAGACATTGGCGTACTCCTCAACTTCCCTTAATTGCTCAACAGCCACACTGCCGATTTCGCATACTTTACCCAGATCATTTCTGGCCAGATCAACAATCATCGTCAGTTCCGCACGATCCTTTGCACTGTTCAGCAGCTCCGCCCTGTTCAGGGCATCCTCTTCCCTGCTCCGCCCCCGGGGCCTGGTTCCCTTGATCGGCCTGGTCTCTATTGCCCGGTCCTTTATTTTGAGGAATCTTTCCGGCGATGAGCTGATAATTTTTAACTGATCGAAATTGAGATATGCTGAAAAGGGAGCCGGGGAGGCTTGGCGAAGCAGAGCATAGATTTTGGAAGGATCACTGTCTATCTCTGCCGTAAATCGTTGAGAAAGGTTGGCCTGGAAGATATCGCCGCAGCGGATGTATTCTCTTACCCGGCTGATCATCCTCCTGTATCCTCTTTCAGAAAAGTTCGCGGCAAGAAAATTGGGACTATCTTCAGCAATTCTGTGATTGATCTCACTGCCTGCAATGCTATCGTGCCCTGCGCTTGCCCGTTCTTTGAGCTGATCATCTGAATTGCTCTTCGCGCTGCAGGCGGCCATTTCTTCATACTGTTTAAGTACTTTCTTGATCTCCTTGAGATTATCACTTGCGGCTGCTTCGACCTCTTCGGTTTCACAGCCTACCGATGTCCCGATGGCGTAGATATCGCCTTTATGATGATCCATTACCAATATTTTATGATAAAACCCCAGTTCCAGATCATTGGCTCCGATGTCATCACGGTTCAAGGAAGGGAGATCTTCGATAAAGCGGACTAGATCATAAGAAAAATACCCTATGCATCCGCCCAAGAAAGGAACTTCTTCCTCATGCCAGGAATTTTGATACCTCTGCAATAGTTTCCGCAGGATTTCCAGGGGATTGCCGTGCGCGTCCTCCTGTATATTTTTTCCCCGCAGGCGGCCCCGGCCGTTCTTCGACTGAAAAATCAAAAACGGATCATAACCAATGATGGTAAAACGACCAAGACAGTCCATCGTCAATGAACTGTCCAAAATCGCGGCATAAGGGATTTGGGCAAAGAAATCCAGAATGCCTTGCTCCGTATAACTGATCTTGATTTTCTCCATGATATAAGTATCTTCCCGCAAAGCCAAGCTCCTCACCAATGATTGTTCAGATATGTTTATGGTTCGGTCCTTTATTCGTCCAAAGCCCGGCGCAGACTCCGCACAAGCTCCCCGACTGAAGCCACCGCCTCTTCCGGACCGGCCGCTGCCGCCACTTTTTTAACAATCGCACTGCCGACAATGACTCCGTCACAATACTTTTTCAGGTCCCGCACCTGCTCCGGGGTGGCGATCCCAAATCCGACCGCGGAAGGAGCACTCTTATATTGATTGATCTTACCAAAGAACCCCTCAAAATCGGTTTTAAACCCGGAACGCACTCCGGTCACGCCCAGTGAGGAAACACAGTAAAGGAACCCTTCCGCTTTAGCGGCTATGGTTTCGATCCGGTCATCTGAAGAGGGGGCCACCATCCGGATCAGTCTTACCCCTGTCCGGATATTCTCCCCGTAAATCTCGTTGCTTTCCTCATCAGGGAGATCAGGAACAATCAGACCGTCTATTCCGCTTTGGACACAGTTGTCCATAAACTTTTCTTTGCCGTATTGCAGAACACAATTGACATAAAGCAAAAAGACCAGGGGAATATTTGTCTCCTGCCGGAGCCGGGCCGCAAGCTCAAACAGCCTGTCTATACCGACATCATTTTTGAGCGCGCGCAGATTGGCTTCCTCAATTACCGGACCCTCGGCAACCGGATCGGAGAACGGCACCCCCAGCTCGACCAGGTCGGCGCCGGCCTTTTCCATCTCCAATACCAGTTTGCGTGTGGTTTCCAGATCAGGGTCTCCTGCCGTCACAAAGGTAATCAAGGCTTTTTTCTTTTGATCTGCCCGGCGGGCAAACATTTCGTCAATTCTGTTTTGCTCAGCGCTCATCTATCTCCACCTCCAAATATCTGGCTATCTGGTAAACATCTTTGTCCCCCCGGCCTGAAAGGTTAATGACAATGGTCTTATCCCCGTCCATCGCCGGTGCTATTTTCATGGCATAAGCAACGGCATGAGCCGATTCAATAGCCGGGATGATCCCCTCGGTTTTCGACAGCAGTTGGAACGCTTCAACCGCTTCACTATCGGTAATATTCGCATATTCGGCCCGACCGGTGGCATGCAGCCAGGCGTGTTCCGGCCCGATCCCCGGATAATCCAGGCCGGCCGAGATGGAATAGACAGGTGTGATCTGCCCTTCTTCATCCTGCAGAAAATAAGATTTCATGCCATGAAATACCCCTATGCTGCCCTTGGTAATCGTTGCCGCGTGATCAGGGGTCTCAACTCCCCGTCCGCCTGCTTCTACCCCGATCATCCGCACTTCTTTGTCTTCAATGAACGGATAGAAAAGACCCATGGCATTGCTGCCGCCGCCGACACAGGCGATCAGGCAATCAGGCAGCTTACCGGTCTGGGCCAGCATTTGTTCCCTGACCTCACGTCCGATCACGCTTTGAAAATCGCGGACCATCATGGGATAAGGATGCGGCCCCATGACAGAGCCCAGCACATAGAAGGTATCATCCACACGAGCTGTCCATTCCCGCATAGCCTCGTTCACCGCGTCTTTGAGCGTGGCTGTCCCCGATTCCACCGCCTTAACCGAGGAACCGAGAAGGTTCATGCGGAAAACATTCAGGGCCTGTCTTTCGGTATCCTCCCGTCCCATAAAAACCTGACATTCCATGCCAAAAAGCGCTGCCGCCGTTGCGGCCGCGACTCCATGCTGTCCGGCGCCTGTTTCTGCTATGACCCTTTTCTTCCCCATTTTTTTAGCCAGAAGGGTCTGCCCCAAAACATTATTGATCTTATGGGAGCCGGTATGGTTCAAATCTTCCCGTTTCAGATAAATCTTCGCTCCGCCCAGATGTTCGGTCAGCTTTTCGGCATAATAGAGCAGTGACGGCCTGCCGGCATATTCTCGGAGCAGCCTGTCAAATTCCTCCTGAAATTCCCGGTCATTTTGATAAAACTCGTAAGCTTTTTCCAATTCAAGCAAGGCATTCATTAAGGTTTCCGGAACATAACGGCCGCCAAAAACCCCATAACGGCCTTCCCGCACCTGTTTATCCATTTTTTATCCCTCCCCGGTCCTTTGATCTGACCTGACTTTTTTCATATGACCTGACTTTATTGATGAAGTCCGCAATTTTATCTTTGTCCTTGCTTCCTGCCGTTTCCACTCCCGAACTGACATCAACCCCATAGGGATTGACTGTTTCCAGCGCCCGTTCGATGTTCTCCCCATTCAGGCCGCCGGCCAGCAGGTACGGTTGTTTCACTTCCTTGAGCAGCTTCCAGTCAAAAACCTGGCCCGTCCCGCCCATTACACCGTCATGATAAGCATCCAGCAAAAGAACATCGCTCCGAATACCTGCCAAGGCGATCAGTGCCTGCCTGTCTTTCACCCGTACCGCTTTCATGATCACAGTTCCGGCAGGCAGTTTGTTCCTCAGACTCTCCAGATACCTCTGATCCTCATCTCCATGCAGCTGTACCGCTGCCAGACGGCATTCCTTCACAATCTTCAACAGATCGCCTATTGCCATATTGACAAAGACACCGACAGGCTTGATTTCGGGACTCAGTTCCCTGATCAAAGCCGCCGCTTTGGCCGGTTCAATCCCGCGTCTGCTTTCTGCAAAGACAAAACCGGCATAATCAGGCTTATATTCATTAACCGCGGCAATATCCTCTCTCCTGCTTAAACCGCAGATCTTGATTATTGGCACCTGCGCCCCTCCTTAAACGCTTTAATCATTGCTCCGGGGTCTTCTGTCCGCATTAATGTTTCCCCGACCAGGATGGCATCGGCACCTGCCTGTCTCATGTATTGGGCATCACCGGAAGAAGCTATCCCGCTTTCGGCGACCGCCAGTGTTCCTGAGGGGATGAACTTGCGCAGCTGCTCAAAGGTCGCCAAATCTATCTGGAAAGTTTTTAAATTCCGGTTATTGACCCCAATGATTCTGGCTCCGCAATCTGCCGCCCGTTTAACCTCCGCTTCATTATGGGCTTCGAAAAGACAATGCAATCCGGATTCTTGCGCAAGCTCATAGAGTTTCCGCATGGTTTTATCATCGAGAATCCCGGCGATCAACAAAATCGCATCTGCCCCGATCGCCTTGCTTTCCAGAATCTGACGCTCGTCGATCATAAAATCCTTGCGCAGAACCGGAATCTGAACCAGCTCTTTAATCTCCGCAAGGTAGGTGTCACTCCCCTGGAAGAAATGTCTTTCCGTAAGGACGGATATGGCTTCTGCTCCACCGCCATCATAGGCGGAAGCTATTTTAGCGTAATCAAAATCCGGGGCGATTATTCCCTTGGACGGAGAGGCCTTCTTCACCTCAGCAATTACCGAAAGCCCCCCGGCGGCCAGGGCGCCGTAAAAATCCCTCGGGGCCGGCATGGAAAACGCTCTTCTTTCAATATCGTTCATCAATCCGCCCAGCAATTCATTCTCAATATCAATTCTTTTTCTGGCCAGTATCTCCTGCAGACTCATGATGACCTCTCCTTCATCCTATTGGATATTTTGCCGTATTCCTCAAGCTTGAGGGATGCCGCGCCATGATCTATTACAGCGGCTGCCAGCGCGATGCCTTCCCCGATTGTACCCGTCTTCTCCGCCGTATAAAGGGCTGCCCCCGCATTCAGTAAGACGATGTCGCGTTTGGGGCCATGGAGCTTCCCGGACAGGATGTCTTTAATGATCCCGGCATTCTCCAAGGCATCTCCCCCGCGCACATCATCAAGTGTGCCCGGTTTAAAGCCATAGTCCTGAGGATCGAGCAGATAACGGGAAAATTGCCCCCGGCGGTATTCATATACATTCGTCGGAGCGGAAACGGAGATTTCATCCAGACCTTCCTGGCTGTTAACTGTCATGATATTGCGCACCCCCAAGCCCGCGAGGGCTTTGGTCAGCGGCTCAAGCAATTGTTCGTCACAGACCCCGAGCAACTGGTTCTGCACCTTGGCCGGATTGGCAAGAGGCCCCAGAATATTGAAGATTGTCCGCAAGCCGATTTCTTTGCGCGGTCCGGCCACATATTTCATCGATTTATGATAAGACTGGGCAAACATAAAACAAATATTGGATTTTTGCAGACATTCCGCAGCACTCTCCGGTGTAAGCGTAATATTGGTTCCGAGGGCTTCCAGCACATCGGCACTGCCGCACCTGCTGGAAACAGACCTATTGCCGTGTTTAGCTACAGGGACCCCTGCCGCCGCGACAATAAAGGCTGAACAGGTGGAAATATTAAAGGTATTGGCACAATCTCCGCCGGTCCCCACAATATCTATGGCCTCCGCGCGATTGATCGCAACTCTGTCGGCCTTCTCCCGCATAACCCTGGCACAGCCCGTAATCTCTTCAATACTCTCCCCTTTCATCCGCAAAGCAATCAGAAAAGCTCCGATTTGGGCCTGAGTGGCTTCCCCCTCCATAATTTCGTTCATGGCTGAAGCCGCTTCCTCTGCCGTAAGATTTTCCAAGCCGGCCAGTTTGGCGATGATTTCTTTAATCATTGTTCTCCCCCCTTACGAAAAGCTAAAAAATTCTCGATGATTTTCAGACCCTCGGGGGTGAGGACAGATTCCGGATGAAACTGCACCCCGAAGACCGGATAATGACGGTGCTGTATGGCCATGATCAAGCCTTCCTCCGTCTCCGCCGTAATCATCAGCTCTTTGGGGAGTGATTCCCTTTCCACAACCAGGGAGTGATAACGCCCCGCCTCAATCTCTTCGGGCATTGCCGCGAATAGCGGACAGCCGGGATCAAGCCTGGCCCGAGCCGTCTTTCCGTGTACCGGTTCCGGCCCATGAACGATCTTTCCCCCGTAAGCTTCCCCAATCGCCTGATGTCCCAGGCACACACCCAAAATCGGATACTCCGCTCCAAGCTTTTGCACCGTCTCGATGCTGATGCCGGCCTGCCGCGGAAATCCCGGACCGGGGGAAATAATCAAGTGTGAAGGGTTGGATTCCCGGATCTGTTCTGTCGTCATCCGGTCATTCCTTACTACGGTCACATCGGGATCGATACTGCCGACATATTGGTAAAGGTTATAGGTAAAAGAATCATAATTATCGATGATCAGAATCATATTATTCCACCTACCTCTTGCAGAGCCTTAATCACTGCCCTGGCCTTGTTTTCCGTTTCTTCATATTCTCTCTCGGGAACGGAATCGGCCACGACCCCGCATCCGGCCTGAACATAGGCCATCCCATCCTTGAAAAGAATGGTCCGTATGGCGATACAGCAGTCCAGACTGCCGTCAAAAGCAATAAAACCAATTGCCCCGCCGTAAATGCTTCTTTGGGTCGTCTCCAACTCATCAATAATTTCCATGGCCCTGATTTTAGGAGCCCCGGAAAGAGTCCCGGCAGGCAGAACAGCCATCAGGGCGTCGAAAGATGTTTTATCCTCTCTCATTTCACCCCGGACAGTCGAACCGATATGCATCACCTGGGAGTACCTTAAGACCGACATATAATCGCTCACTTCTACCGTCCCGAATTTGGCGACCTTGCCAATATCGTTGCGCCCCAGGTCAACCAGCATGATATGCTCGGCCAGCTCTTTCGGGTCTTCGAGCAGTTCCTCCTCCAGTTTCCGATCCGCTTCCTCAGTCTCTCCTCTTTTGCGGGTTCCGGCAATCGGGCAGGTTTCCACAATCCCATTTTCACAGCGCACCAGCATTTCCGGTGAAGAGCCGACAATACAATAGTCCTTGAATTTCAAAAAATACATATAAGGGGATGGATTGGATACCCGGAGATAACGATAGACATCAAGCGGATCATGGAGAGCGGGCATCGAGAAGCGCTGTGACAGCACGATCTGAAAAATATCCCCGTTATTGATATACTCTTTAGCTTTGGCGACCAGATCACAGAAATCCTCTTTCGAAATATTTGATTGGACTTGAGCTTTCTCCGGAGCCGTTTCCCTGTCATCATCCTTGATCCTTTGAACGGCAGCGGATTCCCGGATCGTTTGATCCATGACCTTCAGCCTTTCCACCGTACGGTCATAATTCAGTCTCAAATCACCTTTTGTGGGCATATTGACAATCAATACCAGCTTCTGTTGCAAATGGTCAAAGACAATGGTTTCATCAACCAGCATAAAATGACAGGTCGGTACATCGAGATCGTCCTTGGGAGGATTGGGCAGGTTCTCTATACTGCGGATCAGGTCATACCCGAAAAAACCGACGATACCTCCGGAAAGCCTGGGCATGCTTTCCACTTTGGCCCCTTTATAATTGCTCATGAGATCTTGCACGATTTGATAAGGATTGCCCCGGATGTTTTCAACCCGGCCATCCCTGTACTGAATAACCGTTGTTTGATCTTTGACGCGAATGGTCAGCAAAGGATCTTTGGCAATAAAGGAATACCTGGCCCACTTTTCGCCCCCCTCAACACTGTCCAGTAAAAAACAATAGGGGCTGGTGTCCTTGAATCTTTTAAAAACGCTGACCGGTGTTTCCATATCAGCAAAGGTTTCCATCGCAACCGGTACAAAATCCACCCCGGCCGCTTTTCTGCCTGCTTCTTCAAATGACGGGTAAACCATTGTCCGACATCCTCCTTCTTCGTGCAGTTTTCTTGTAAAGTGCCCAAACAAACTAAAAAACGCCTATCCTCGGATAATCCAAGGACAGACGTTATATCTGCGGTGCCACCTTGATTGACTTCGTGTTCCCTTCCTCTCTGGATAATAGTAAAAAACCAGACCTCGGAAGATCACAAGCCCAACTCATAGCAGGATGCCAACACATCCCCCGTCTTCTAACGCCAACGCCGCGTCGGGTATTACTCAGGGCATATCTTGCCGCTTTCCCCCCGCCTTCAGGAGCCCATTTGCCAGTCCGTTTCCTGCTGCGCTCCCACCGCCCGCAGCTCTCTTTGAGGACGTATACTGACGTTACTTCTCCATCAGAAGTTTAACTGTATTTTTTTGCAATATAACACTTCAGTAACGTTTTGTCAAGAATATTATTGCTCTGTGTTACCGCTCTGCTTTTTCTTTCTTTTTCTTTCTTAAAATCGTCGCCACAATTGTCGTCAAGGGGATGGTCAGAATAATCCCGATGCTTCCGGCCAGAGCCCTGACCACCTCCGAGGAAATCATGTCCCAATTAATGAATTGCTGAAAAGGGATAGCATGGGCCATAAAAAGCAGGAGCAAAGGCAAGGACGCACCGACATAAGCTAAAATTAAAGTATTGGACATTGTCCCCATAACATCGCCTCCGATATTCATTCCCGCCCTGACCAGTTCTTTGGGGGTAATCTCCGGTTTGAGCGTTTCAATTTCATACAGGGACGAGGAGATAGACATCGCAATATCCATGATTGCCCCTAAAGCCCCGATAATAATCGCGGTAAAAAGCAGCCCTTCAAAGTCAAAACCATTTTCTCTGGGGATAAAAGCCAACATCTGTGTTTCCTGTTCTCCAAGCCCGGTCAGGCTTGCCAAAGAACCAAAAATCATCGCAATCATCCCGGCTACCAATACCCCCCCGGTTGTCCCAATGATGGCCGCAACCGATTTGCGGTTTATTCCGCTTATGATAAACAGGGACAGGGCCGTAATCACCGCACAGATCCCCACAGTAAGGAGGATAGGGTTATACCCGGCAAGGATTCCGGGGAGAAGGAGTTTGAGGATTGCCAGCCCTGTAATGGCTAACGTCACAATTGTTTTCAATCCCTTGACTTTGCCGAAAACCACCAGACTGAAAAGAAAGAGAATTAATAGATAGGTCAGATAGGTCTGCCTGTAAATTTCCGTAACATAGGCATTGACGACCTTTCCATCATTGTCCTCTACAATTTGAGTGATCACTTCCTGCCCGACTTTAAGCTTTAGATTGTAAACCATTCTTTCATCTATCACATTTTGGGCAATAACCGTCTCGCCTTTATGTTCCCCTGATAAAATATGGACCTTAATATCCTGGTAGATAATTTTCATCTCACCACCGGAATACTGCAAGTCATTTTCTTTCTCTTTGTTTTCCGTAATGTCAAGGATCTTGCCCCGTACTGTCTCTTCCGCCGGGGCAGTGCCTTCTGCCGGAGCAATACCTTCCGCCGGAGCGGTGCCTTCTGTGGAAACGGTGCCTTCTGCCGGTGCGTTATCCTCTCCCCGCACCACAAATGGAAAACTCATCAGGATTAATACCGCCAATATGATAGCCAGGATCGAATAATGGTTGCTTCTGTTTCCCCTGTTATGATCAATATCCATTTCTGCCCCTCTCTGCCTTTACTCACTGGTCTTTGTTTTGTTCTACAAAATAGGACCGGCCTGACGCACATTAATACTATAAACATGTCTGTCTCTATAATGCAAGCAGCATTTTTTTCGAGAGCCTGCTTTTTTATCTGCTTTGCCGCCAAACACTGTCAGGCAGCTGTGTATGCCTGAGAGATTGTCCGTTGCGGAGCCGATCTTTAAAGGATCAGTAAAACGTTTATTTCTGATAGGAGCTTGACAGGCAGCAAGGCCCCGGATACAATAGTTAAGCATATTTATATAAATACGCTTAACTATTGTATCCGGAGGTTACTGATGGATTTTCTTGGAGAAATGAATTATTTTTACTTGCGCATGTCCCTTAACGAGCTGCGTATGATGAACAGGCAGGACTATTCCTCCGGTGTTTCATATCACAGCATGCTCTGTCTCAACGTTATTGCCAATACCGAAAACTGCACGATCAGCAAACTGGCGGAAGCTTTACAAATCACCAAATCCGGTGTCACCATTAAAGTCAACGAGCTTGTGAAAAAAGGGCTGGTTGAGAAAGTCCAAAGTGTTCGGGACAAGCGAATCCATTATTTGAAACTCAATCCGAATATCTCAGCCATTTACGGAATGTTTGACCGTATAGGCCAAAATATGGAAGAGACGCTCAGGAAAAAGTATACAGAAAATGAGCTGTCTCTGTTCTCCGGTATGCTGCACACGATTGCCGACTGTGATTGGAGGTCCAATGGCTACAAATCCTAGATCTTGGAAAAGGAATATCGTCCTCTTCCTTTCAAGCCAGGTAATCTCTCTGTTCGGCTCATCTCTGGTCCAATGCGCAATGTCATGGTACATAACGCTGGAAACGCAGTCCGGTACGATGATGACCATCGCTATGATTTGCGGTTTTTTGCCGATGTTCCTCATTTCTCCGTTTGCAGGGGTATGGGCGGACCGCTATGACCTAAAAAAGCTGATTATTCTCACGGATGCCCTGGTCGCGGTATCGACACTGGGACTTGCCCTCGCCTTTTGGGCAGGCTCGCGAGATTTCCAGCTGATTTTCGCTGTCATGGCTGTGCGCGGCATCGGACAGGGGATTCAGCTGCCTGCTGTCAACGCGCTCATCCCAAGACTGGTGCCCGAAGACAAGCTGATGCGCATCAACAGCATCAACAGCTCGGCTCAGTCCGGCATGATGCTGCTCTCACCCGCGCTCGCCGCGGCCCTGATGGCTTTGGCACCGTTGGAAACCATATTCTTTATCGATGTGGCAACAGCAGCGGCAGCCATTGCAATTTTCGGACTCTTCGTACACCTTGAAAAAAGCGGAAGCCGCCCCGCCCAGGAAACTAAAGTCGATTATTTCCAGGACTTGCGGCTTGGACTGAAGTATATTGCCCACCATCATATTGTATCGAGACTTTTCATGTTTAATGCCGTGATGATGCTCATGGCGGCACCGGTGGCAGTGCTCTACGCTTTACAGGTCACGAGACTGTTCGGAGCCGATGCCTGGAGGCTTTCAGCAGCAGACATCGGGTTCTCGGTGGGAATGTTGCTTGGCGGGCTGATCATGATGTCCTGGGGCGGCTTTAAGAACCGGCACCGGACCATCACTCTGGGGATGTACATCTTTTCGGCGGGAACGGTGTTATGCGGGGTAATCGATCATTTCTGGCTGTACATTGTGCTGATGGTGGCGGTCGGGTTGGCAATGCCCATATTTTCCACCCCCTTTACCGTGCTGCTTCAGGAAAAAGTAGAGCCGGAATACCTGGGGCGTGTGTTCAGTTTTATGACCATGCTGGCCAGTCTGGCGATGCCTTTGGGCTTATTGGTGTTCGGACCCCTTGCGGATAGCATCGGCCTGAGTGAGCTGTTTATCATAACAGGAGCGGTACAATTCATCACAACACTGTTTTTCATGCTGAACAAGCCGCTGGCTGAGGCCGGGCGGCAGCAAGCTTCGTAAAATACAGAGAAAGAGAGCATCCGTCCTCAATCCCGGAGAATTTTTATTTTTCCGGTTTTCCGAGTTTATAAATCAGTGCGTTGCAGATGGCGGCGGCAACATTGCTGCCGCCTTTTCGGCCCCGGGCCACAATGAGGGGAACATCTGTCCTCATCATGAGCTCCTTGGATTCAACCACATTGACAAAGCCCACCGGGACCGCAATCACCAGCTCCGGTCGGACCGCTTTCCGCTCGATCAGGGCCTGAAGCTTGATCAGCGCAGTGGGCGCGTTTCCGATGGCGAAAATCAGCGGCCTGTTCAGAGAAACGGCCTTTTCCATACAGACCGCAGCTCTGGTCGTTTTTTCGGTTTTGGCTCTGAGCGCGACATCTTCGTCCGCCATGAAGCAAAACACTTCGCCGCCGAAACGGGCCAGGCTCCGGGCATTAATCCCAGCCCTGGCCATGCGGGTATCCGTCACGATCGAGACCCCGTTTTGGATGGCCCGAAGGGCTTTGGATACCACACCGTCGGAAAAATAAAGGTTATGCACATAATCAAAATCCGCGGTGGTATGAATGACGCGTTTGATGATGTCGGCGTGGTCGGGAGCAAGCTCCGTATCCTCCAGTTCTCGGGTGATGATTTCAAAACTTCTCTTTTCGATTTCTTCAGGGGTCAGCTGCTCAAACATCCTGTCCTATCCCTTCTTCCAAAATGGTATAAATGGCGTCCATATCCAGTGTCTGCCGCAGGGCTTCAGCCAACAAATTATACTGCCCGTCCTTATACGCCCGGTAATTGACCGGGCCGACCCCGGTTTCCTCTATGCCTTTACTTTTGAGGAAGCAGCGGACCAAGGCCTGGGCCACCCCTTCATCATCAAAAATTCCATGAACATAGCTGCCGAAAATATTCCCCTTTTGACCTCCGTCCGCTTTTTTTCCGGCCGAACCGCTCAGATCTTCCAATAAAGTTAAAGGCAGTGCCAGGCTGTCGGGGGAAATCCCCATGTGAATTTCATAGCCGTGGAAGGGAATCCCGGACAATCCTTCGAGTATCCCTTCCAGCCGGGTGAATCTGCCGCGGACTTGGGTACGGGTTTTGGCGGAAGCAAAGACTGTGGAAATATCAAGCAGCCCCATCCCGGCCAGCGTGCCTCCATGTTCTACTCCATAGGGATCTTCCAGAGTATGCCCCAGCATCTGGTACCCTCCGCAGATACCAAAGATAACGGCGCCCCGGGCGGCAAACTTTTGAATTTCCGCCTCCAGGCCGTTTTGCCGGAGCCACAGCAGGTCGCCCATGGTATTTTTTGTTCCCGGAATGATGATCAGATCGGGGTTCCCAAACTCACTTGTTTTCCGGACATAACGAAGCGATACTTCCGGCAGGAGTTCCAACACGTTAAAGTCTGTGAAATTGGACAAGCGGGGCAGTTTGAGCACCGCAATATCCACGGTCCGCACCGTTTTCTCCCTATCGAAGCGGTCAGCCAGGCTGTCTTCATCTTCCAGATCGATTGCCAGATACGGCACCGTACCGAGAACAGGAATTCCTGTTTTGGCCTCAATCATGGTTAATCCCGGTTTTAAAATTTCCGGATCTCCCCGGAATTTATTGATGACAGACCCCTTGATCAGCTTTCGTTCATCTTCTTCCAGCAGCATCACCGTTCCATAAAGTGAGGCAAAAACCCCGCCCCTGTCGATATCCGCAACGAGCAAGACCGGAGCCCGGGCTATCCTGGCCATACCCATATTGACAATATCCTGTTCCTTGAGGTTGATCTCCGCAGGGCTTCCCGCCCCTTCAATCACGATGATCTCATGCTTTTGAGCCAGGGCCTGATAGGCTTTGCGGATAATGGGGACAAGCGAGACCTTATAGCGGAAATATTCGGCCGCCGTCATGGTCCCGACAACCTCTCCCTGGACGATCACCTGTGATCCCCGGTCACTGGTGGGTTTCAGGAGGACAGGATTCATCAGCACCGAGGGTTCCAGGCCGGCGGCTTCGGCCTGTACAACCTGCGCCCGGCCCATTTCCAGCCCTTCCCCAGTAATAAAGGAATTGAGGGCCATGTTCTGAGATTTAAAGGGCGCAACCGAATAGCCGTCCTGAGCCAATATCCGGCAAAGCCCGGCTGTAATCAGACTTTTTCCGGCATTGGAGGCTGTTCCTTGAATCATGATTGCTTTAGTCATCTCTTTCCCCTCTTTCTATTTCGTCAACAGGCAGTGCAAGGCATCAGCCGGCGTTAGGATTTCCCTGTTCAAAAATTTCTTTTCTTTTTGCCGGCTGCTAAGAATGACAGGCACCGGAAGATGGGCGTGCTTGCCTGTCAGCGGGTCGGTAGCATGGTCGGCGCAAATCAGCAGTTTTGTCCCGGGGGCCGTATGCTTGACCAGATAGGCGATGAATTCTTCGTCAATCCGCTCAATAAAACGGACTTTTTCCCAGTAGTCGCAGCGGTGGGAAGCCTCATCCGCTCCGTTGATATGGACAAAGACAAACTCATGGTCACGGAGAAGGGAACAGGCTGTTCTGGCTTTAAGCAGCAAATCGGTATCCGTATCCCCTGTAAGACCGTGCAGCTCCGGAACATCCATACCCAAGGCGATCCCGATTCCCCTGGCGATATCGGCGGCGCAGACCGCGGCCGCCCGGCACCGGTAAATCCCGGCGAAATCCGGCAGCTCCACGGACTGGGAGATCCCCCAGGGATAAAACAGGTATTGGCGCTCATGGCCGTGGAACCGGCTTAAGCTTTCTGCGGATAATTCCACAAAATTTTTGGCGACAGGGGATGAAGAAAAAAGTGCCGCCAACAGGCTATCCACATTTTCACCCAAGGATTCATGCGGAGGAAAAGTCGGGGCGTCAGGGCGGGTAAGCTGGTCCTTTTTCAGGACCAGAAGGTTTCTGTACCCCGCCAGCGGCAAAAACCGAACAGGGGAGGCCGCCCGGACCATAAGGCGGGACGCTTCTTCCATCTCGGCATTATTTAAAGAGCCTCCGTTAAAAGATACCAGCCTGCGCCGGTGGTCGGCAACCACCAGGTTGCACCTGGCGACCACCTCATCTTGACCCAAAGGGTAGCCCAGGGACAGGATCTCCAGTGCCGCTCTGCCCGAAGGATAAAACTCCTTCCGAATGCCCAGCAGGTTTAAAATACAAACCATGCTTTCGGGCAAAAAACCCGCCGGACAAACGTCCAGATACCCGTGAAAACCGGTTTCGGCCAGAGCGTCCATGTGCCGGTGCCGGGCAAAAGTGTAAGAAGATCGGTGATCGAGCTGCGGGATGGCCTGGTCGGCCAGTCCGTCAATCACAACCAGCACGGCTTTCATGTTGTATCACATCCTTGATCCGGTTAATCAATGTTCTATTTTCCTCTCTTGTCTTGACGGCAACCCGGTAGAAGCAGGGATTCAATTTGAGATAATCCGCGCAGGAACGGATGATGATCCCTTTAGCAAGAAGCTTTTGGCTCAGATCTGGGACACCCTCGGTCAGAAAAAAAATGTAATTGGCCCGGGAACCGAATACCTTCAGGCCCAGAGCGGTCAGTTCCCGGATCAGGAACTCCCTTTCCGTTTGAACCAGAAGTTTGCTTTGTTGAACATAGTCCTCCTGCCGCAGGGCGCAAATCCCCGCAGCCTGGGCCAGGCTTGAGACAGCCCAGTCCGGTCCGCACAGCTTTAGGCGGTCCAGCACATCACGGTTGACCGTCAGGGCATAGCCCAGCCTGATTCCGGCCATGGCGTAAAGCTTAGTGAACGCTTTCAGGATGATCAGATTCGGACAGTCTTTCAGGTACTCCCGAACGGAATACTTTTCCGGATGATCGGTAAAATCCATGAAACACTCATCCACCAGGACGAAGATGTTCTTCTCCCGGCATTCAGCCAGGACTCTTTTCAAAAAAGCTTTTGAACACAACTGCCCAGTCGGATTATTGGGGTTGCAGATCACGGCCATGTCAATCTCCCGGGTAAGATAAGCAGAATAGTCTTCCCGCACCCGGAACTCCGTTTCTGCCCGGAGATCATAATATTCGATACCGCACCCTACGGTCTGGAGGGCCCTCGCATAATCGGCAAAGGTCGGTGCCAGAAGCAGGGCCTTTCTGGGCTTGATCGCCAGGGCAAGCCTGAAAATAATCTCCGAAGCCCCATTCCCGCAGAAAATATCATCCCAGTTGATCTTTTCCCACCCGGCCAATGCCGCGCGAAGTTCCCGGCAGAAGGGGTCCGGATAATTCCGGCATTCTTCGGTTGCGGCGGCCACTGCGGCTTTTACCGCTTCCGGCAGGCCCAGGGGGTTGACATTGACGGAAAAATCGAGATAGTCCCCCGGCCTGTTCGCTTGCACGGAATAAATATCTCCGCCATGAACGTATTTATACACCACAGTTCACCGGCCTTTTCTATAAGAACTTCAGTAAAATTATGTGGATTCCGATTGCTGCCGTTAAGGCCAGCGCCGACGTTACATAGAGCAATCTGTTGGCTCTCAGAATGTCTTCCGCTTCAACAGGCCTGCCGTTATCACCGATCGTAGGCTTTGAGAGAAGCTTGCCAAAATAATAGTTATTCCCTGCCAGTTGAATGTTCAGGGCACCGGCGCAAACCGCTTCAGTCTGGGCAGAATTGGGACTGGTATGTTTCATCCTGTCCCGGCGGTAAATCCTCCAGGCGTTTTTTGTGTCATAACCGGACAAACAAGCCGCCAAGAGCATAAAATACGCGGCCAGCCGCGCCGGGATAAAATTGGCGGCATCATCCAGCTTGGCCGCGAATTTACCGAAGTACAGGTATTTTTCGTTTTTATAACCAATCATGGAATCCAAGGTATTGATTGCTTTATACAGAAAGCCCAGAGGTGCTCCGCCGATCAGGATAAACAGCAGAGGAGCGACCACCCCGTCCGAGGTGTTTTCGGCAATTGTCTCCACCGTGCTTCTGCTGACCTGAGAAACATCCAGATGAGCCGTGTCCCGGCTGACGATCCGGGAAAGCTTCTCCCTGGCCGCCGGCAGGTCCCCCCGAATCAGTTCACGATAAACCCGCATACTTTCAACCTTCAGGGACTTTGTGGCCAGAATCTGATAACACATCAGGGATTCCAGGCCGTACCCCAGAAGCGGGCTGCTGGCCCGGGCCAGCTTCAACAGGACATCAGGCAGAATAAAGGATACTGCCGCGACCAGCAGGGTCAACAATAGACCGCAGATCCATTGGCTTTGGGGCGTCCTGCAGCTCAGCCGCCGCAAGAACGCTTCTCCCCTGGAAATCAGCAGGCCCATCCCCCTGACGGGATGAGGCAGCCACTGGGGGTCCCCGAAAAGAAGGTCCAGCAAGTAACCGGTAAGCAGAGAAGCTGCCGCCATCATTTCTGCTCCTCTCTCCAGTGCTTGGGATTTGCTTTAAATGTTTTCCTCATTGTGTCTGCCCTTTTTCGAATTGGTTTCATTTTTTTGTGTTCTCTTTCCTCTTCCGGGATCGATAGGCGATGCATTTTTCCACAAAGCTGACGGCAAACCGGATATTTCCCCAGAGGTGGAGGTGCGGGTAGCCCGCAAACAAATTCGCATCTGCTTGGATACAGTCCCATTCCATGTTACGGGTAGGTTTTCTGGCCTGAAAAGCACTGCCGTTGGCCGTGGAATCCGAATAATGGAATTCATGGGCATTGATTTGCCCGCCTTTTTCCGATAGCAGGTTATGGTTGCCGGAGGTCAGAGTAATATAGCCAAAGCGGTTTAATTTTTCCGTCATGAAGGCCTTCCCTCTGATCGCCCCGGTCATTTCGTGGTGTTTCCCTTCCTGATCGGTGATCTCCTCCAGCAAATACATGAAGCCGCCGCACTCGGCAAGACAAGGAGTCCGCCGCTTTAAGGCCGCTTTAAGGCTGGCCTTCATCCTGGTATTTTCCGCCAGTTCCCGGGCAAAGACCTCAGGATAACCCCCTCCTAAAATCAGCCCGTCGCATTCCGGCAGTGCTGTGTCCTGAAGCGGGCTGAAATAGCGGATTTTGGCCCCCATCTCCTCCAACAGCTCCAGGCTGTCCTGGTAATAAAAACAGAAAGCCTTATCCCGGGCCACCGCAACCGTAACCTCGCCTTTTCTGAGCACCGGTTGATCCTCATAACGGATATCCTCGGCCCCTGCGGCGATTTCCAGCAAGGCCGCCAGATCAATCGTCCCTGCGGCCTGCTGCCCCAGCCTGACGGTCTTTTCCCGGAGATCCTCGACCTCCGCAGCGGTAATCAGCCCCAGGTGCCTGCTTGCCAATGAAAGCTCCTTGTGGTAAGGAAAATAGCCCAGCACCGGTATACCTGTTTCCTTCTCGATCATTTTCCGGTAGAGAGGGAACATCCCCGGAGAGAGACGGTTCAAAATAATCCCCCGGATATTGCTTTCCGGCCTGAAGCGGATAAAACCCTGGATCAAAGCCGCCAGGGAAAGGGAGGAACCTTTGCCGTCCACGATCAGGACGACCGGCGTCCCGGTGACCCGGGCCAGGTGGTAAGAACTGGCTGTCGTACTGTCGGCTCCCAACCCGTCGTAATATCCCATTGCCCCTTCCAGAATGGCCAGATCGGCGGTCCGGGAATTCCGCACCAGAAGGTAACGGCATACCCCTTCCGGAAGCAGGAATACGTCCAGGTTCCTGGCTTTTACCCCGGTCACCTCGGAATGAAACATCGGATCAATATAATCGGGGCCGCATTTAAAAGCGGCCGGGGTCAACCCTTTAGTCAGCAAAGCCTGGAGGATGGCACAGGTGATCGTGGTTTTGCCGCCGCCGCTGTTGAACGCACTGAACATCAAACGGGGGATCTTTGCTTTCATGCCAAGGCCCCGCTTTCCGCCGTAATCACAAACACCGGATTTTGGCCGGTCAGCAAGTGATAACCGCCAAGTTTTTGGGCTTTGGAAATCCCGACCTGGATGATCTCCGCTTTAAGGTCAGTCCTGCCCTCATAATAAGCGGCAGCCTGAGTAAGCGTCTGCAGCGTAATGGCCGTGAGCACTACCCTGGCCCGGGGGTTTTTGGCATAAACCAGGTCCAGGATATCCTTTAGCCGACCACCGCTCCCCCCAATAAAAGCCTTGTCGGGACAAGGAAGCGCGGCCAGTCCTTCCGGAGCGGCAGCCTGAAGAATATGCAGGTTATACGCGGCAAACTTCTGCTTGTTCTGCTGAAGAAGGTCCACTGCCCCCGGTTCTTTTTCGATCGCAAACACCGTACCTTCCGTAAGCCGCAAGGCCATCTCCACCGCTACCGAACCAGTCCCCGCGCCGATATCATAAACTGTATCACCGGCGGCAAGCTGCAGCTTGGACAGGACGACCGCCCGGATCTCCTGTTTGGTCATGGGGGCATCTCCCCGAATGAACATCCCGTCCGGCAGCCCGGAGGTGGTCAACTCCCCTTGGACCGGGCTGTTGTTAAACACCAGCATTACGCTTAACTCGGCAAAATCTTCCTCAGCCAGGGCTTCCGCAGTCCCCGTCGTGATCCGCTCCCCCGGATAAGACAGGTTTTCTCCGACACTGACCCGGACAGTTTCCAGCCCGGACCGGCAGAGTTCCCTGCACACCGCCGCCGGCGTGCAGGAACCTCCGGTCATGATGAAAACAGTCCGATGCCGCATCACCCGGTTCAGGACATTGCCGTCTCGCCCGTGCAGGCTCAGGACATTGACATCCTGCCAGGGTATCCCGAGTCGGGAACAAAATACCTGCAGAGAGCTGAGACCGCAAATCAATCTGATCTCCTCCCGCTTTCCGGTCTCCAGCAGGCGCTTGGCCAGGCTGTAAAAGCCGACATCCCCGGAAACAAGGACAGACGCTTCTTCCTCTTGCCCCAGGCCGGTCAAATAGTTGTTGATTTCCTTGACATTGCTGGAGTAAAACATCTCTTTCCGGAAATGTTCAAAGGGTTCTAAGACCCGCTTGTCCCCGATCAGATAGCGGCTGTTTTGAATGGCCCCTACGGCTTCCTCCGTCATTGTCTTCCTGTCGCCGGGTCCGATCCCGACAATATTGATTCTGGGCATTTTCCTTCCCACCTGTCTAAATGACTTCCTTCACCCGGTCCGCCAGTACTTCGGCCAGCCGGTTATCCGTACCCAGAGTCCGTCCGAACGTGATCCGGACATCGGAATAACCCTGTAAAAATTCATTGATCTCCTTGGGAATATCTTCTTTGATATGGACGCCTTCAAAAAGAAAATAAGGAATAACTTTAATGTCTTTGATCCCCTGCCCAATGAGTTTATTTAGTCCTTGCTCCAGGTTGGTTTCGGAAAATTGCAGGAAAGCTTTTTCCACGTACTTCAAACCCAGAATTCGTTTCACCATACCCACAATATTTTCCAGAGTCTCTTCCGTCTCTTTTTCCCTGCTCCCGTGGGCCAGTATCAAAATACCCGTCATTTTCATTCTCTCCTTTAAACCGTTCAACTCTTTTTCAGAACCTCTTCCGCACAGGCCAGAGTATCGTCGATATCCTCCGGAGTATGGGCAGCCGAGATAAAAACAGCCTCAAACTGAGATGGGGCAAAATAAATTCCCCGGCTCAGCATGAAGTTAAAATAGGTCCTGTATCTCTCCGTATCGCTTTGCCTGGCTTCCGTATCATTTCTGACTTCCTTCCCGCTAAAGAACAGGCAGGAAAGTGAGCCGATACCTGTGACAGAAGCATTCACCCCATGAGCTTCAATGATCGTTTTCAAGCCTTCTCTCAGCCTTTGCCCCAGAGCCTCCAGGTCGAAATAAATCCGGGGGTTTTCTTTCAGAATAGTGAGCTGGGTTATCCCGGCGGCCATAGCCACAGGATTACCGCTTAAGGTCCCTGCCTGATAGACAGCGCCGCTGGGCGCAATCATTTCCATGACTTCTTTCCTGCCGCCGTAAGCTCCTACCGGCAGTCCCCCGCCGATAATCTTCCCGAACGTCGTGAGGTCGGGAACAATCCCGTAATGCTCCTGGGCCCCGCCCGTCCCCAGGCGGAATCCGGTGATCACTTCATCCGCGATCATCAGAGCTCCGTTGTCCCGGCACAGTTTTTGCAGTCCCGGCAGGAAGCCCTCCCGGGGCAAAACAACCCCCATATTCGCGGGAACAAGCTCCAGGATCACTGCGGCAACCTGGCCCTTATTTTGTTCAAAGAGAGAAACAACACTTTCCAAATCATTGTATACCGCTGTCAGGGTATCATTGGCACACCCCGCCGGGACACCCAGGCTGTCGGGGACACCGGCCGTCATCACACCGGACCCGGCTTTGACCAGCATGGCATCGCTATGCCCGTGGTAGCAGCCCGCAAACTTGATGATCTTGTCTCTTCCCGTATAACCCCTGGCCAGCCTCAGCGCACTCATCACAGCTTCCGTACCGGAATTCACCAGCCGCACCATTTCCACCGACGGCACCAGCTCACAGATCAGCTCAGCCATGGTGACCTCCGCCCCGGTAGCCGCGCCGAAACTCAGTCCGTTCTCCGCCGAGCGAGCCACAGCCTGCACCACTTCTGGGCGGGCATGTCCCAGAATCAGCGGACCCCAGGACCCGATATAATCAAGATATTCATTTCCGTCGACATCATAAATCCGGGAACCCTTGGCTCTCCCGATAAAGCGCGGGCTGCTCCCGACAGATTGGAAAGCGCGGACGGGGCTGTTTACTCCCCCCGGCATCAGGGTTTGGGCTTGAAGAAATAATTCCTCTGATCTCGTCATCAGCCTATCCTTCCTTCATCGATAAATTGGGCAATCTCCAAAGCATAATAGGTAATCAGGATATCCGCCCCCGCCCGGAACACACTGGCCGCCGTTTCACAGACCATGGCCGCCTCATCGATCAACCCCGCCCGGGCAGCCGCCTTGATCATGGCATATTCGCCGCTTACGCTATAAGCGGCCAGAGGCAGGTGAAACCGGGCTTTCAGGTCGGAAACAACGTCCAGATAGGACAGCGCCGGTTTGACCATCAGGATATCTGCTCCTTCCGCAATATCCAGACCGGCCTCCTTCACTGCCTCTCTCCCATTGTGGTAGTCCATCTGATAGCTCTTTCTGTCCCCGAAAGCCGGAGCTGATCCGGCCGCTTCCCGGAAAGGACCATAAAATGCGGAAGCGTACTTCACCGCGTAAGACATGATGGCTTTATCGGTAAACCCCGCTCTGTCCAAGACCTGTCTGATTACGTTAACCCGCCCGTCCATCATATCCGACGGGGCGACAATGTCCGCTCCGGCCTCTACATGAGACAGGGCTGTTTGGGCAAGTAAAGGAAGGGTGGCGTCATTATCCACCGTATCCCCTTTGAGCAGCCCGCAGTGCCCATGGTCCGTATATTCGCAAAGACAGACATCGGTGATCACACTGATCTCGGGGAAGTTTTTTTTCGCGGCCCGCACCGCTTGCTGAACAACCCCGTTTTCGGCATAAGCGCCGCTTCCGACGCCGTCTTTGGTCAAGGGGATCCCGAAAAGCAGGATATTTTTGATTCCAGCCTTTATCACGGTCTCCAGCGCATAAGGAAGCAGGTCCGGGCTATACCGTTTTTGCCCTTCCAGGGAAGGGATATCTTCTTGGATTCCTTTTCCTTCCCGGATAAAAAGAGGCAGGATCAAGGCACTTTTATTGATCCGGGTTTCCCTGACCAGAGCTCTCCTGACAGGATCCGTGCGCAGCCTTCTCGGCCTTATCGTGATTTCCATCTCGCCCGTCCTCCTTTCGGCACAATGAAACATCATTTATTGTCAAGCCATATTCCGTTTGCAGCTTCTGAACCACTTGGGCGAAGCTCAACCCTTCACCTTCTTCAGGCCTGCCGATCACGACCACGGGGATTCCCAGGTCCCCGGCCGCTTCAATTTTCTGATGATAGCCGCCGATTTCCCCCGAGTCTTTGGTGACCAGCCAGGCCGCGGCGGTTGCTTTAAGCATCGCCGCATTGAGTTCTCTGGAAAACGGGCCCTGCATGCAAATCATATGAGAATGCTTAAACCCGAGGGACAAACACTTCTCCAAACTCTCCGGGGCCGGCAGTATCCGGGCATACACCCTTTCAGCAAAATCCGGCAGAGAGGTAAAGGCTTGGATTTCTTTGCTGCCGCAGGCCAGAAAAACGTTCCCCTTTGTCTCCCTCAGGATAGCCGCAGCCTGAACTGTATCCCGTACCCGGATAGATCCTCCCTCTCCGGCTGCCGGCCGGAGCAGGCGGATATAGCGGGTGCCCGTCTTCCGGCAGGCGCGGTCAATACCGGAAGTGACCTTTTGGGCGTAAGGATGAGTTGTATCGATGACACAATCGGGACGCCTGGTTCGCAGAAATGAGACCATCTCTTCCGGGCTGAGGCGTTTGGCCTCCACCCGGACATTTTCTTTCTCCGGAAAGAAGGACAACCCATAATCTGTAGCCAGAGATACGTAGAGGGTAACATCACAGGCGGCCAGGCTTTCCACAAGCTTTCGGCCCTCAGTGGTCCCGGCGATGATCCAAAGTACAGGCTGTTCAGGTCTCCTCATAGCGGTATCCTCTCGGCGTGACCATTTTTCCGCGGATGATCCGGGTCTGGGAATTGCCGATCATGACAGTGGTGAACATGTCGACCGGTATTTCTCTTAAGGCGGCCAGGGTGGTCACCTGCCAGCTCTCGTCTTCCCGGCCTATATTTCGGACAATCCCGGCGGGCAGGTCTCCGCTTTGAAACCGCATAATGATCTCACTGGCCCTGGCCAGATAGTCCGAACGCTTTTTACTGGCGGGATTATAAAGACAAATGACAAAATCAGCCTGAGCGGCCGCCTGCAGCCTGGCCTCGATTTTCTCCCAGGGAGTGAGCAAGTCGCTCAGGGAAATCACCGCAAAATCATGGCTGAGAGGCGCCCCCAGCAAGGCTCCTCCGCTGCAGGCGGCCGTGATGCCCGCAACCACTTCGATTTCGATTTCCGGAAATTCCCGGGCGGTTTCATACATGATGCCCGCCATTCCGTACACTCCGGCATCTCCGCTGGAAACCAGCGCTACGGTATTTCCGGAAAGCGCTTCCTCGATTGCCAGCCGGCAGCGCTTTTCTTCTTGCTTCATCGGGGTGTCCAGCAGTCTTTTACCGGGAAACAGCTCCCTAATCAGGTCTATGTATACCGTATACCCCGCAATCACATCACATTGGTTTAAAACCGCCATTGCTCTTGGTGTTATCTGTTCGGCTCCTCCCGGTCCCAGTCCGACCACAAATAGTTTCATTCTTGTTCTCCTTGTCCCCCAACGATTTTAAAAATCAACTTTCCAGTTTTTTTGGGCTACAGCAAGCGTTACACCGTTTTGCACCCTTTTGGGGACGATCAGTTTGCCGTTGCCGCTGAGCAATACCGCTGCTCTCTCACAAACATTGCCGATTCCGGCAACCTGCCGGACAAAAGGAGACTCCGTAAATTCCCCGCAAACAGACCCCAGTTCCCGGGCCGTAAAGGCAATCAAAGGCAGCCGGTATTTTGCCGCAAGCTCCCGCAATCCTGTTTCTTCCTTTTTCAAATCAATTGTCGCGATTCCCGCAATCGCCCGCCGGGAAATATGTTCCTCCCCGAGGACGTCTTCCACCAGTTCTTCGATCACGTTAAGGCTCACCCCTTTCCGGCAGCCCAACCCCAGACAAGCGATCCTGGGGATCAGATTCAGAGTGGTGGCAAAAGGCTTGCGCCGGTCGTCAAGCGCTATGCAAATCCCCACCGGGCTGTTCCTTCCAGACAGAATATACGGAGGAACCTCTCCTGCGATTTCAAATTCGGACTCTAAGCCGACGGTCTTTCCTTCCAGAAATAAAGCCGAGATTTTTTTGGCGGCTTCCATATCCTGAATATAAAGGTTATGCTCTGCCGCCCAGAGGTCTACAGCCATGAGACCGTGAAGATCGGTGGCCGTCGTGACCACAGGCTGGGCCCCGGTCTGCTCCGCAATAAAAAGGGCCAGCTTGTTTGCTCCCCCGATATGTCCGGAAAGCAAGGGAATAACGAACGTGCCTTTCTCATCCAAGCAAATGACCGCCGGATCGCTCCGCTTGTCCCGAATATAGGGGGCAATCAGCCGGACAGCTATGCCGCAGGCCCCGATAAAAACAAGCAGAGAACAGGATTGAAAAGCCTGCTTTACAACTGTGTTCAGGTCCGGGTCATACCCTTTGGGCCCTTCAAGCGGTTCGGAAAGTGCTTTGGCGGAATAAATCCCGACCTCATATTCTTGGGCTTGGAGGAGATCTTTTAACTGCAGGCCCAATCCGGCGCCGTTTCGTGTAAACGAAAAGACAGAAGCTTTCATGGTGAAGCCTCCCGGAACCCGTGAGCAAACTGAGGGTCATAAAGTTTGGAACGGCTGTACTGGGGCTTCAAAAAATCCCCTACCAAAACTAAGGCGGTCTTTTGGATCTTGTGTGCTTCCGCGGTCTCGGCCAGCGTGCCGACGGTACAGACAAAAACCCTTTCGTCCGGCCAGGAGGCCTTATACACAATAGCGGCCGGAGCATCTTTGGCATAGCCCCCCTGGAGCAGGCGTTCCGCCAATTCCCCAATCCTTCCCAAGCTCAAAAAAACGGCCATAGAAGCCTGATGGGCGGCCAGCAAGGAGATATCCTCCCGCGGCGGTACAGGTGTCCTGCCTTCCAACCGGGTAATGATCAGACTTTGGCTGACGTCGGGCAAGGTGTATTCGGCCCGAAGAGCGGCAGCCGCCGCGCAAAAGGAACTGACACCCGGGACGATCTGATAGGGAAGGGCCAAGGCATCAAGCCTGTCCATCTGTTCTTTGATCGCTCCGTAAAGACTGGGGTCCCCGGTATGCAGCCTGACCACGACCTTACCCTCCTGCGCGGCCGGGGCCATGGCGGCAAGAACTTGCTCCAAGGTCAGCCCGGCACTGTCCAGAAAAACGCAGCCCGGTTTGGCGTAGTGCAGCAGTTCCGGATTGACCAGAGAGCCGGCGTAAACAATCAGATCCGCTTTCTCCAGCATTTCTTTTCCCCTGACCGTGATCAGGTCGACCGCTCCGGGTCCCGCGCCAATAAAATAGATCATGGCTTTCTCTCCTTGTCCTTGACTACAATAATGGAAAAATAGCTGGTTTTCTCGTCCGCTTCCCGCAGGTCGGGATACACTTTCTCCCCATCCATTCCGCAGCGTTCCACCATGGCCGAGTGGGAAAGCAGCCCGCTGTCTTTCAAATATTCCCTGACACCGGCAAAGGCCAAACCGGATTTCATCAGGACTTTTGTTCCCGGCCAGTTCAGGGATTCGGCCAGTCCCGGGTAAGACGCCGGGATGATATGTAAAGGTTCGGCTCCGGCACAAAGCGAGTCATTTAACCTGGCGGCCACAGCACAGAAGGAGGGGACTCCGGCAATCAGTTCGGCCTGAAAACCCGCTTCCAAAACCTGTTTGTGCAAATAAATGTAGGTAGAATAAATGGAGGGATCGCCCAAAGTCAAAAAAGCGACAGTTTGACCGGCGGCAAGCCTCCGGGTGAGTTCCGCCGCCCCCTTCCGGTGGTTTTCCCAAAGCACGGTTTTTTCTCTGGTCATGGGCATATAGACTTCTAATATTTCTTTATCCGAAAAATCGCAGACGGACTGCACCACCGCAAGAGCGGTGATGGTTTTCCCCTCTGTTTTGGGCACGGCGATAATCTCCGCCTCCCTGATCACTCTCAGCGCTTTTAGGGTCAGGAGCTCCGGATCACCGGGTCCTACCCCTACTCCGTATAATTTCCCCTTTGTTCTCATTGTCATACACGCCCTGTTTCTTTCATTTTCATCAATATGTCATCCGCTCCCTCTGTTTTCCCCAATATGCCGTGTTCATTGGTAAAAAGGATCACAGCGGTTTTCAAGCTGCCCTGAACACGGTTTTGCACATGCTCGGCGATCTTCTTCATGACAGAGGGAAAAACCTGCCCGCTTAAACCCTGGGCAATGAGATAAGCGGCCGCTTCTTCCGTGGTGTTGCAGGTCATGAGATGTTTGACCTGCTCTGTTCCCGCCCCCTGCAAAGCGGCATGGGCCGCCAGGATTTCCATGCGGGCGTCCGCGTGCCGGGAGTGAGTGTTCATGATCCCGGCAGCCAGCTTGACCAGCTTCCCGGCATGCCCGATCAAAAGAAGGTTTCCAAAATCCAGTTCTCGGGCAAAATCCAGCATTTCTCCGAGATAATTGCTGCATTTAATTGCTTTCGCCGGGTTGATCCCCAGAGAAGCACGGATAAAATTCTGCCCGTAATTTCCCGGACAGACCAACAGATTCTCACTGCCGCCGGCCCGGTGTACCTTCATTTCCAGATAAATGGTGTCGATCCAGGCTTTTTCACTCATCGGCTCCACAATTCCCGTCGTCCCCAAAATCGAGATTCCCCCCTCAATACCCAGACGGGGATTAAAGGTTTTTTGAGCGATCTTTTCTCCCCCTGGCACGGAGATCCTGATGGCCAAACCACCGCTGTAATTCAGATTACGGCATACGTTCCGGGTTTCGGCAAAAATCATTTGCCTGGGCACGGGATTTATGGCCGCTTCACCGACCGGACAAGCCAGACCCGGTTTGGTGACAATGCCGATCCCTTCCCCGCCCGTAATAGAGATTGATTCCCGCCCTGTTTTCTCTACCGTGGCACAGACCATGATGCCGTTGGTGATATCCGGATCATCCCCGCTGTCTTTGGGAACCGCGCAGGATACCCGGCCTTCCCTGATTTCGACATCCCGAACCGGCAGGGTAAGCTCAACCCCTTTCGGCGTCTCAATATGAACCGAACTGCGGCTTTGACCGGTAAGCAGCATCAGAACCGCGGCTTTGGCTGCCGCAGCTGCGCAGGAGCCTGTCGTAACCCCTGTTCGGAGCTTTCTTTTTCCAAGATCATTATCCTTCATTTTGGCCGCCCCATCTCTTCACCGGCTATCCTTCCAGTTCTGAAATGCCCTGCGGGCTTCAGATATGGTGAAAGCGTTTGCTATACCCCAACCATCCTTTTCCTGAAGGATTTCCATCAGGTGCCCGATCCGGGGAAGCCGCAGGTGCACGCTCCGAACCAGTTCTTTTCTAGAAAAAACCTCTGTGGGGGTACCGCCCATAATAACCTTTCCTTCATTCAGGACGTAAGCCCGGTCACAGTATAAAGGTACAATATCAATATCGTGGGTGGCAATCACCACGGAAATGCCAAGCTCCTTTTGGGTTTCCATCATCAGTTTCATGATCTCGCTTGAGCCCATGGGATCAAGCCCGGCCGTGGGTTCATCCAAGACCAGGACCTCCGGTTCCATGGCCAGGATTCCGGCGATGGCCACCCGTTTCTTCTGTCCGAAGCTCAGACAGTGCGTGGCTTTATCTTTTAGATGGCTGATCCCGGTTCTGGCCAGGGCTCCCTCCACCCGCCGCCGCACCTCCTGCTCGGGCAGTTTCATATTGACCGGCCCAAAAGAAATATCTTGATAAACACTGGCGGAAAACAACTGGGTATCGGGGTCCTGAAATACAATTCCGACTCTCCTGCGCAGTTCCCGCAAACCTCCGTGGGAATATTCTAAAGGCTTGCCGCCAAATAATATTCGGCCCGAGGAAGGTTTTAGAATTCCATTGAGATTCAGAAACAAAGTCGACTTCCCGGCTCCATTCCCGCCCAGAACGGCCGTGGTTTTCCCGTTCCTGATCTCCAGATTTATTTGATGAAGCGCCTTGGTGCCGTCGGCATAGACATAACTGAGATCCTGCACCTCCAGGATATTGTCTTTCACCAAATCCCTCCTTCTCCATATTGCCTTAAATACAGGGTACACAATACCAGAAAACAGTTCAAGCCGACTGCCGGCAAAAGTCCGGTCCACCTGAAGGGACAGGAAGTTTCCTCAAGCACATTGAGTTCCCCGTCATACCCCCGGGCCTCCAGTGCCGTATACAGCTCGTCGGACCGCTTATAGGCGCGGATAAAGAGGTTGGACATCAGCGCCGCCAGAGAACGGTATCCTGCAGGCAAGGTAGCATAGCCCAAGCGGGAATTCTGGGCGGTCAGCATATTTTCCGCCGTTTCCAGAAAAACAAAGATAAACCTGTAAATCAGCCCCATCATCTCAACCAGGAGGCGAGGAACCTTTAAACGGCGAAGAACAGCCAATACATCCGTCATGGGCGTGCTTAGGGATAAATAATACAGACAGGATACGGAACCCAGCGCTTTAAAGAACAAATGCAGGGCCGTCTGCAGACCGGCCTGTGTTACCCCCAGATACATCCTGCCCAGTGTTACGGAAAACAAAAAAATTTCTTTGTCTCCCCCGAGATTCACGGCAATGGCGATAATGCCCAACAGCAGAAAGGTCATCGGAGCCATTAGTAATTTGCTAAAGAGGGAAAAAGGAGTACCCCCTTGATAGACGGTAGCCCATCCCATCATCAATAGGACCAGCATAGAGACGGCCACCGAGTTTGCCCAGAGACAAACCCCCAGGGTAAGCAAAGCAAATAACAGCTTTTGCCTGGGATCCGTGTTTTTGAGTTTAGACGCATAAGCATACTGGTCGATATTGATCATTGTTTTTCGCTTTCTCTTTTGCTTCTGCCCCGGACAAAACCCAAATAATAGCCCACGATACCCGCTCCCAAGGCTGCCTGCAGGGCAAAAAGCAGGCTTTCAATCTCCCCGCTGGGCGGTTCCCATACTGAAGAGAACCAGGGCTGGTAATCCGGATTGATTTCCGTGATCGCGGCTTCCGCCTGATCATCAGAACCGCCAAATTCAGCGCCTTTAGCCAGGAAGATAGGAACAACGGCCAGAATAACCACTAAAGCAATTAATAACAAATTATTTCTTAATGTAACATTCTTATTCTTCTTTTCAATTGTCCCCATAGCACCTTAAGCCTCCTCAGCAAAAATTTTCAGGCTTTTCAGCTCCTGCCCGCTGTAAGCGGTGATGGCGTTAAACACCAGCACGGTTAAAATCCCCTCACTGATGGCAAGCGGAATCTGGGTGACGGCGAATATGCCCATGAATTTAAAGAGCGAGGCTGCAAAACCGCCGGTTTCCGCCGGGAAAGCCAAAGCCAGCTGAACCGAGGTCGTGACATAGGTCAGCAGATCTCCGAGAGCGGCCGCCAGAAAAACTGCCAGCCAGCGGGGGCCATGAAGCTTTTGAACGATTTTGTAAGTGGCGAAAGCAACAAGGGGCCCGACCACCGCCATGGAAAAGGTATTGGCGCCCAAAGTCGTCAGTCCGCCATGAGCCAGCAGGATGGCCTGAAACAACAGGACAATCATGCCCAGAACCGTCATTGCTGTCGGCCCGAAAAGAATCGCGCCAAGCCCCACACCGGTGGGATGGGAACAACTCCCTGTAACCGAGGGAATTTTTAAAGCCGAAAGCAAAAAAGTAAACGCACCCGCCATAGCCAGGAGCAGTTTAAGCCTGGGATTGTCCCGGACCGTTTTTTGAATGGACAAAAGCCCCAGGACAAAAAACGGAATGACAATCACTCCCCAGGAGATGCTCCAAACCGGAGGCAGAAACCCTTCCATGATGTGCATACCATAAGCTGCTTGTGGCAATAACGTAAGCATCAGAGTAAAACTTAAAATCATGACAATTTTACGCTTTTTCATTCTTTTTCTCTCCTCTCCTGCCCTGAATTGCTATTTTAGTATTCGATCCCTTTTCTCATGCCGACACCGCGGTCATAGGGATGCTTGCGCTTGACAATCTCGGAGACATAATCAGCCAGGCCGGTCAATCCGGCCGGAGCATTGCGTCCGGTAAAGACCAGCTCCACCTGGGGCGGACGTTCCCGGATAAAATCACTTACCTCTTCTTCGGAAAGAATGCCCATATCTACCGCAGGGAGAATTTCATCGAGAATCACAAGGTCATACCGGCCGCCGGCGGTCTCTTGCCTAACCCGCTCAAACAGCAGCCGCTGTTCGGCGTAAACCCGCTCTTGTTCTTCCGGCCGCATATTCTTGATAAAACCTTTTACTGATTTGTACTGAAGCACGGTCAGCCGTTCCCCCAAAAGGGCCAAAGCCTGATGTTCGCCGGAATCTCCCGACTTCAAAAACTGGCAGTAAAGAACGCGCAGCCCGCTGCCAAAAGCCCTGAGCGCCATGCCCAGCGCCGCAGTGGTTTTGCCCTTTCCTTCTCCTGTATAAATATGGAATAACCCCTTCATTACAATGCCTTCTTCCTCTTTTTCCAATACTTTCCGGACAAAGGTCAGCACCTTTCCGGATCGCTCTTTAAGGTAACCGGGATCCCTGCCCAAACTCGCTCGACTTTTTGGGCGTTGGCAGCCAGAAGTTGATAGACCCTTCCTGTCTCATCCCGCCAGGCCCGGTCCGCCTTTTCCACAGGCACAATTCCACAGCCGATTTCAGTGCCTACAAGAATTTTACCCGCCAGCTTCGCCAGATTGTCCCGAAAATATTCTTCAGGACGGATATCCATCCTGATCAGCTGCCTGACCCCTTCCTGGAGATTCACGATGATCCCGGCCCCATACATACCGGTGATCTCCTGCCCGGCCAAATCAAATACGACCGTACCAGAACCGTAATTTTTCAGCGCATAGGCAGTCTTCCCCTGATATCTTCCGCCCAATATCAAAATCATATCCTTCTCCTTTTTCCGCCATCATCTTCCATTCAAATCAACGAGCAATCAGATGAAAACACACAAGGCCAGCATCAATAATTCGGCCAGCTCCACAAATCCCCCCGCAATGTCGCCCGTAATTCCCCCAAAATTTTTCCGGACCCAGAAATAATAAAAGAAGCTGAACAAAAGTAACCCCCCGGGCAGATATAATCCAGTGCCGCCCGTCAAACCATAGATGGCGCCAACAGTGAAAGCCAGGTCCACGGCAAGTATCCAAACGGTCTTTTTCCCCGCTCCCGCCTTAAAAGTCACAGCCAGCCCGTCAGCTTTGGCGTAAGGGAAAGAGCACAAGATAAAGGCTTGCACAATCCGGGACAAGAGCGGGATAAAGAGCAGCAAAACGGGAAATCCCATGGTCTTTCCGATCAGTTCGGTAAAGCAGGCAATTTTCAGCAGGATTACCGCCCCAAAGGCCATCACGCCGAACGCTCCGGTCCGGGAATCTTTCATGATTTCCAAGCGTTTCTCCCTGCCGGCTCTCGAAAAATAAGCGTCAGCCATATCCATCAGCCCGTCCATATGTAATCCTCCGGTCAGAACCAGGTAGGACAAAGTCAAGAGGATGGCTTTGCCGGATACGCTGAGTGTTGAAAAGGCGAAGAGACGGAAAAGAAGATAGCCGCCCGCGCCGATAAACAAACCGGCCAAGGGCATCAGCACTAGCAAATATTTCTTTCTCCGCTCGGTCCATTCCACCATGGGAAGAGGAAGAAAAGTGAAGAAAGAAAAAACAATGATCAAAGAATAAAATATTTCTCGCATAAAACCCTCAATTCAAAGGATTAGGCCCGGACCAGCAAGCTTCGAGCCGGGTTTTCCCCTTATGGCACTGGTATCCCGTATATACACATTCTATCGCAATATCTCCATGCAGCACAATCTCCCGGTGCAGCCGGGCCAGGGTCCGGATATAATCTTCGACAGGCCGGTCATATTCGATTCCGTCGGAAAACAGCTCATTGGAAACAATGATCAGATTGCTGACTCGCCGGTTCAGACTGATAATCTCCTTTAAAATCCTTTTGCCGACCACTGCCGGCTGCCGAGGGTTCCTGTCCGCGCAAAAAAGCTCATTGGCCAGCAGGATTCCCAGGCAGTCCAGTAATACGGTGTCTTCCGGCTGAAAGAAAGGAATGTCCCCTGTGATATTCACGCTCCTATCCACACTGATAAATCCTTTATCGGCCCGCTGCCGCCTATGCAGACAGATTCGTTCGGCCATTTCCTTATCCTCATCTCGGGCAGTCGCCAAATAAATTTTTCGTCGTTCTTTGGCTAAAGCAGCGGCCAGTTTTTCTCCCAAAGCGCTTTTTCCGCTGCGGACGCCGCCGGAAATGAAAATCAGCATCTCTCATCCCTCATCTCAGATTGGTTCGGCTGAACATTACCGGATATCTACCAGGACGCTGCCGTCGATCTCGCCCTGCTCAAAGGTTCCCATCTCCCGCCCCACAGCCAGGGCGCAATCGATCAGATAGAAAGTGAGCGGGCAGCCTGTCCCCTCCCCCAAACGCATATCCAGGTCAAAATAGGGACTGATTCCCAGTTCGGCCATCACGGCCCGATATCCCGGTTCCGCCGAGAGGTGGGAAGGCAGCATGTACTGGACGGAAAGTGGATTCAAACGGGAAGCAATCAGGGCTCCGGTAATGGAAATCAACCCGTCAATGACGACCGGCAGACGATAATAAGCACAGCCCAGGAATACGCCGGCAATCCCCGCAATATCATATCCTCCGACTTTGCTCAGAACGTCGAGCGGATCGCCGGAGTCAGGCTGACGCTTGTCCAATACCGCGTGAAGAACCGCTTTTTTATGTTCAAAATCAATTTCCGTCATCCCGGCCCCTTTCCCAACCGCCTCGCCTGCGGAAAGGCCGATCAGACTCATGATCACGGCTCCGGAAGTGCTTGTATTGCCAATCCCCATTTCTCCGGTCCCAATGACCTGGTAGCCCTGGTCAACCAAATCCTTCACCATCTCAATTCCCGTTTCAACCGCCCGAATGGTTTCTTCCCGGGTCATGGCCGGTTCAAGCAGCATATTTCTCGTCCCCCGGCGGATTTTCCGGTCGATAATCATCCCGTCCTGCGGCAGGTCGGCATCAACTCCAATATCGACAACATAAACATCGGCTCCGGCCTGCCTGCTTAAAACATTGATTCCGGCAATCCGCTTGGTCATGTTGATGGTCTGCAAAGCAGTGATTGCCGCCGGTGCCGCGCTGACTCCTTCAGCACAGATCCCGTTGTCTGCAGCAAAAACCAGCACACACTTTTTCTCCAAACTGTTTGGTCTTTTTCCGGTGATTGCCGAGATACGGACAGCGATTTCCTCCAGTTTACCGAGACTGCCTAAGGGCTTGATCAGATTATCCAGATGTTTTTGGGTTTGAAGCACAGCCTCCGGCGACACGGGATTGATCCCAGACAAAATTTCGTTTAACAATGACATTTTCCCCTTCTCCTTTTCCAATTAACAAAAAAGTTGCCTCCATATCCTGGAAGCAACTTGGTTGAACGTAATACAAAACTACATTTACAGAGCAAATCTCCTCACGCATTTTGCTTGCCCAATCCCAGGAGTCATATACAGGCAGGTCTCCCGACTTAGCTTCATCCTACTCCGACACCTTCCCGCTTTCCCTGTCAATCCTGACACCCAAAGCAGTGGTATACGTCATTTCGTCCGCATCACGGTTGCTGGGACAGTTCCGGGATTTTCACCCGGTTCCCTATTAAGCATCTCTGCACCTGTACAACGTTTCTATGCAATTGGTATTTTAATTAAACATATTCCTCTATATTTTATCACCTTTTGAACGCAATTGCTGAATTGAATCAAAAAAAATTTTGATTCTTCAGGCGACCGCAGGTAAATTTTCACTTCCCGTAAAGTTTTATAATATCTGCCGCAAATAATCAATACAATATATTAACAGGTTCTTCATTCCCATGAAAGGAGGAAACCTCATGCTTTCACCAAGCCTGGAAGACTATTTGGAAGAAGCTTATCGCTTCTCCCAATTCTCCGCACCGGTCCGGGTGACCGATATCAGCAAAAAGCTGAATGTTTCAATGCCATCGGTCACCAAAGCCTTGGGGAAGCTGAGGGAAAAGAAATATATCTATTATCAGCCTTACGGAGAAATCATCCTGACCGAACAAGGCAAGCGTCTGGGAAGCTTTTTGGTCGAGAGAAACCGGCTCCTGCAAAAGTTCTTAAACCTGATCTGCGCCAAATGTGATACAGCGGCCGAAGCAGAGGCCATGGAACACTATTTATCGGGAGAAACCATTAAAGCAATCCAAAAACTGGTGAATTTTTATCATCATTATCCCGAAGTTTATCAAAAATATCTTGACTATATCTGCGAGCCGACAGATGATCAGTTACTGGAATTCTAAAAAGAGCCCTCCGCTTTGTCCTTAAGCGAAGAGCTCTTTCTTTGATCAGTTTAGCTTTAAATCAATCCGAATATTCGTACAGATTGGGCAACTGCCAGGCACACCAGGAAGGCAATTCCGGTCGGGAGAATAAAGGCCAGAAAAGTCCATTTTTTGCTGCCGCTTTCTTTCAGCGTTGTTAAGACGGTCGTCGCACACGGCCAATGCAGCAGGGCAAAGAGCATGGTACAAAGCGCCGTCAGCCAGGTCCAGCCCTGATTGACCAAAAGGGTTTGCAGTTCTGTGATATTATCCAGCTCAATCATGTAGCCTGAAGACATATAGCTCATGATCAGAATGGGAAGAACAATCTCATTGGCGGGAATTCCCAGAATAAAGGCCAGGAGAATATAACCGTCCAGGCCGATCAATTGTGCAGCCGGATCTAAAAAGCCCGCGGCATGAGCCAGGATACTGGCATCCCCTACATAGATATTGCCGACGATCCAGGTCAGGGCGCCTGCCGGTGCCGCTACCACAACCGCCCGCCTGAGCACGAAAATCGTCCTGTCAATCATCGATCGGTAGAGCACGGAAACGATTTTAGGCCGGCGGTACGGGGGAAGCTCCAAAACCATGGAAGATGCTTCACCCTTGAGCAGAGTGTGAGAAAGTGCCCAGGAGACAATAAAGGTAACCAAAATGCCGATCAGGATCAGTCCGGTAATTATTCCCGCCGTTGCCGCAGTCCGAAACTGCTGGGTCAGGGCTCCGGCCCCAAAAATAGTGCCGATCGCAATCAAGGTCGGGAATCTTCCGTTGCACGGCACGAAGTTATTGGTCAGGATAGCAATCAGCCGTTCCCGGGGGGAGTGAATAATGCGGCAGGATACTATGGCGGCGGCATTACAGCCGAAACCCATGCACATGGTCAGGCTTTGTTTCCCGCAAGCTTTCGCTTTTTTAAACAGATGATCGAGATTAAAAGATACTCGCGGCAGGTACCCCAGGTCTTCCAGCAAGGTGAATAAGGGAAAGAAGATCGCCATCGGCGGCAGCATCACAGATACAACCCAGGCCAGACCCCTGTATAATCCCAGAACCAGAACTCCATGCAGCCAGTCCGGCGCTCCCAGCGCCACAAAAATTCCTGTCAGAACATCCTGAAAATCGAACAGCGCATCAGCAAGCATCCCGGAAGGAACATTGGCCCCTGCAATGGTGAGCCAGAGAATAACACCGAGAATCATCAGCATGATCGGATAACCGAAAACTTTGGACGTCAGAATGTCATCAAGCTTGCGGTTCCAATCGCTGTTTTTCTCCTGCCTGCTGACATTTTGGCAAGCAATATGTTCAGCATCAGCAAAAATATCCCTGACAATTTTATCACCGAAAGTGTTGCCGACGGCGAGTCGGACATTTTCGGCCTCCCCCTGGAGATCTCTCAGCGCCGTATGAAGGATACTATCGTTCATTGTGCTGCCTTCGCCTCCCTGATCATGGATTTCTCACTTTGCAGTTCCAGATGCCGGGCTATATTTTGGATTAATTTTTGATCGCCATCCAAAAAACGCAGGGCTACCCATCTTGGATTAAGAAATTTCCCTAAGCCCAGGCCCTCAATTTTGGGCAAAAGGTTTTCCAGCGTCGCTTCGATTTCCTGGGAATAGCGTACCTGCCTCGGCCGGTTTTGACTTAGACCCTGGACGACCTGGCAGACCTTTTCCCTGAGATCATTGATGCCTTTTCCCTGACGGGCGGCAGTCGCTACAACCGGAACACCAAGCTCCTGTTCCAAGCCGGTAAAGTCGACGGAGATTTTCTTTTTTTGGGCTTCATCAATCAAATTGACACAAACAATGACTTGAGAAGTGATTTCCATTACCTGCAAAGCGAGATTCAGGTTCCGTTCTAAAGAAGTGGCATCCAGCACAACTACGGTTACATCAGGTTTGCCGAAACAGATGAAATCCCGGGCAATTTCCTCTTCGACCGTATGCGCCAGAATAGAGTATGTACCGGGAAGGTCGACCAGTAAGAAGGATTTATCCCTGTAAGAAAAAGTACCCTGGGCATGATCCACCGTTTTTCCCGGCCAGTTGCCCGTATGTTGTCTCAATCCGGTCAAGGCGTTAAAAACGGTGCTCTTGCCGACATTGGGATTACCGGCTAAAGCAATGACGATTTGTCCTTCCTTGCTTGTAATTCCAAAATGCTCTCTCAAAATTCTGCCATGCGTAACGTCAAACTGCATTAAACTCAACTCCCATGTTCATCATATGATCTTCTCACACCGGATAAACGTTGATTTTGGCGGCATCTTCCTTCCGCAGGGCTATTGTCGTCCCTCTTACGCTGTAGGCAGTGGGATCTCCCGCCGGGCCCTTCCGGATACACTCCACGGTCGTTCCGGGGATAATCCCCATATCCATGATTCTTCTGCGCAAAAGTCCGTCCAGCCGGAGCGCCGCTACCGTACAGGCGAACCCTACTTGCACTTTGGCTAACGTCGTCTGGTCTTCTCTGGAACTTCTATTCCGATCCCCCATTTTAATTCCTCCCCGTTTTTTTGTTTACCCAGGCTAACATCGCTCTAAAATAATAGGGTTAGCCTGGGCTAACTTGAAATTCTTCTGTCATATCTTACGGTTGAAGGGGAGGTATTGACACAGGAATTTTGGCAAAAACCCCTGGCAATAAATGGTCCTCTCGATTGTCTTGACTGGTTTATGTACGTGAAAAAGAAAGAATCAAGATTCGGTCAAAAAAAGGCCCGGCGATTATTTTTCGCCGGGCCTCTCTTTTGCGTAAAAGTGAAAGTCACAGTATGCTCCTCCGTATCCTAAGGAGTTCTCTCGATAAAATTTCAAATATTTGCTGACATCAGTGAAATTAATTTCATCGTTATGGCAAAAGATCGCGCAGAGCTCCGGACAACCGTATTCTTTAAACATGTCATGCCATAAACATCTGTGAATCTCAAATTCAAAATTCGTTTTATTATCGGCAACCCAGGAAACATCCCAGCTGTCTCCGGTTAATCCTTTTCTAAACATCAGCTTGAACAAAGAGAAAAAAAACGGCAGTTTTCCAAGCATTTCCCACATTTTTCTGGTATGATTCCGGGTGTTCTCACCAATCATTTTCTCCATGTGGATAATTGCTTTTTCTTTTGTCATTCCTGACTGCTGAAATGTCTGATAGACAGAAATCACGGGAAAAATGCTGCCCATCAAATATCTTTGTTGGGTTTTGCTTTTGCCAGGCGCGTTATTGTTAAGCTGAGCCAGCTTCTGCTCGGCCTTTTCATCAAGAGACTCTCCCTCGCGCTTTCCGAACTCGTCGATCAAATATGTCTTGATAAATTTTTTCATCCCTTGTCCAGCCTTTCCCTGCGGCGACTCTGCTGAGAATACTTCCTTTCGGGCAGGACTGCCCCCTGTTTCACACGCTCCAGCCCAGACTTTCCTGCTGAATGGTGTAAAGCTTCTCATACAATCCCTTTTTCCCGATCAGCTCCTCATGAGTGCCTTCTTCCACTGTTCTGCCTTGATCAAGGACAATAATTTTATCCGCGCCCGCCACTGTTCTCAGGCGATGGGCGATGACAATGACTGTTTTGCCTGCGATCAGCTTTGAAATCGCCTGCTGGATCAGCACTTCATTTTCAGGGTCCAAAGAAGCGGTCGCTTCATCCAGAAGGACGATGGGGGCGTTCTTCAGAAGGGCCCGGGCAATGGATATGCGCTGTCTTTCCCCGCCCGAAAGAGTACTTCCGTTCTCTCCGAGCAAGGTCTGATAGCCATCAGGCATACTACTGATAAATTCATCACAGCACGCTGCCTTAGCCGCTGCCATAACCTGCTCCTCCCCGGCATTCAAATCACCGATTCTGATATTGTTGTAAACCGTATCGTTAAAAAGCACCACATCCTGAAAGACAAAGGACATATAGCTCATCAGGTGTTCCGGATCCAGTGTCCTGATGTCAATACCGCCTATTTTTACTGTTCCCTTGTTGACATCCCAGAATCTCGCGATCAGCTTGGACAGGGTGCTTTTCCCGCTTCCGGAAGGCCCGACCAACGCGGTGATCCCGTTTGCCGGAATGGTAATACTTACATTCTTGATGACTTCCTCCTCGGGCGAAGAGCTTCCGGAGTAGCTAAAGGATACATCTTCAAACACAATATTGTAATCTTTTATTTCCTTCTCGGCGTCTCCCTGCATAATCGGTGTGGAAACAAGGGTTCTCATCCTCTTTGTGGAAATCTGCAGATAAAAAAGCTCCGGAAGAAGAGTAAGCTCTGTGAGGATCGGCCCATAGATTCTCACGACAATCAAAAAGAACATCAACAGAGGGATTAATTCAATTTCCCCTCCTGTCAGCAGATAGGTTCCTCCGAAAACCGTAAGTCCAATTCCTGCTTGCAAAATGATCTGAGCCCCGGTAACAAAAACTCCGGTTCCAAATTCCATTTTGATGGCCATTTGCTTCATTGATTTCAGGGCATTGTCTAAGGCAGTAAATTTAGACCCGTCCAATCCGTAAGACTTAATCACCTTAATGCCTTCCAAATATTCCTGCACTTGGTCTGAGGCCTTGAGCTTAGCTTCCACGTGCTTTTCGCTTAACCTTTTCTGGATCTTCCTGCTCAGGACAATAATGAGAAAAGCAACAGGCACTGTACAAAAGACCGTCAGGGCCAGCCTCCAGTCAAAAATCCCCAGCATAAGGCAAATGAGCGTAATGGAGATGGCGTTCGCTGAAAGCTGGGGCACAACATGGCTTAAAACATGCTCTGTCGTCGCGCAATCCCCCATAATATTGGTCGTCAGCTCAGATAAATCCTTGGAGTTAAAAAAGCTCATCGGGAGCTTTCTGATATGCTCCGCAACACGTGTTCTGGTTGCTTCCGACTCCATATAGGAAGCAACATAGGTTTTCTTGTAATCATTCTTGTTGGCCAGGAAGACCAGGATTGCCGCAATAATCCCGGTTACGAAATAAATTCCCATTCTGGTCCAGGAAATTTCCTCTCCTGTCAGCGGTCTCATCAGTTCGGCAAAGATCTGGATGGTAACAGCGAAGGGCAGCAACAGGGATAGATTGGTTATGGTGCAGGCGATGATGGCTTTCTTTAAATCCGCATACCCCTTATCGGTCAGCATCAGCTTTTCCTGAATATTAAACATTTGCCGTAACCTCCCTTACCGCACTGATTTTCCAGTCAAGTGACTTTGTATACATTTCCCACATGGCACTGTATTTGCCTCCTTGCAAAATCAGCTGGTCATGTGTCCCTTCTTCCACGACTTGACCTTTATCCATCACAATAATTTTATTGGCTCTGCGGATAGTAGACAGGCGGTGGGCAATAATGATGACCGTTTTATTCTGCATCAGCTTTTCAAAGGCTTTTTGAATCAAATGTTCGTTTTCCGGGTCCGCGAAAGCCGTGGCCTCATCAAGCACAATAATCGGGGAATCCTTGACAATAGCCCGGGCAATGGCAATCCGCTGCCGTTCCCCGCCGGAGAGGTGTACACCCTTTGTCCCGATAACCGTGTGGTAACCATTCGGCAGATTTTCCACAAACTCATGGCACTGGGCAGCTTTAGCCGCAGCGATCACCTGGTCATCTGTCGCATTCTGATTCCCCATTCTGATATTTTCCATAATGCTTTGTTTAAACAAGAAGACATCCTGAAAAACAAAGCTGACTCTTTCCATCAGATTATCCAGCTTCATCTGCCGGATATCGATGCCGCCAATTTCAATGCTGCCTTCAGTCACATCAAAAAACCGGGGAATCAGATGAGCAATGGTACTTTTACCACCGCCGGAAGGGCCCACAATAGCCGTAACCTCTCCCGGGCTTGCTTGAAAAGACACCTTGGATAAAGCGGGATGATCCTTGTCTTCATCATAGGAGAATGACACGTTTTTAAACTCAATATTGCGGCCTTCCGTGGTTTGAGGATGAACCGGCTCGGGCAGGATTTCCCTGCGCAGCACCTGATCCATCCGCTCTATCCCCCCGGAAATATGCATCCCGTTGCTGGAAACATACATGATCTTCATCATCACCGAGGAAATGGACGGAACAAAAAGAAGATAAAAAATGAAGGTCATCGCATATTCCGCATAATCGGTGGTATTTAGTCCGATCAGGATTCCAACCGGAATAAGAAACAGGTAAACATTATTGACGATAGTGGAAAAGCCGGACATATAATTCTCCCAGCTTAAAGTAAAGGGAAGCACAAACTCGGTATAGGCTTTAATGGTTTCATGCAGCCGCCGGAAGGAATAGACCGTCTGCTTGAATGCCTTGACCACAGAAATCCCCCGGATGTATTCCACCGAGGCATTGTTCATCTCCTCCAAAGCAGTCTGGTATTTATCCATCATCACCTTGGAGCTCTCATTGCCGTAGGCCCTGAATTGCAAAATAAAGGCCAGGACAATACCGACCATGGCCGCCAGGCCAAAACGCCAGTCAAAGACAAGCAAAATGATCAGCATGACAACCGGCGCTACCATAGATGCGACCAGATCGGGGAGCTGGTGGGCAATAAAGCCCTCAATCTTCTCAATGTTATCATCCATTACTTTGCGGAGCTTGCCGCTGCCGAAATTCAGGTGAAAACCAAGAGGCAGCCCGGCAATATGGGAAGCAAAGCTTACCTTGAGTTCGTATAAAGTTCCGAAAGCGGCCAGATGGGAGCACATCAGAGCCACAAAGTAAAGCAGAATATTGCCGATGACTCCTCCCAGAGTAATCCAGCCGAATACCATTGTCTTCTGCACGTCCAGCTGTGCAAAGTCAGGATAAACGCCTATGATTTCGCGGATAATATAGTAAATTGCTATAAATGGTACAAATGAAACGATAGATGCTAATGCTGCCAGTATCACTGCGGCGATGACCAGGGGCTTTTTTGTTGCGGCCAGCTCCAGAAGCCTTGCCACCCCCCTTTTTGGTTCTGCTTTTTTCACATCCTTGTTCTCCATTTCTCAACCTCTTTTCTTAAATCGCCGGATTTTTTAGTTAGATTATTCTAACTTTTTATTCGATTAAACGTGCCTGGCGGCACAGAACAGAGACCTTCATCTAAAAAGGGTTATAGTCAAATCAAAGAGGACTCTCTCCCAGGGCAAGAATCTCTTCCTGCACCGTAAATAAAAGGAGCAATAGACTGTTTCTCACTATTGCCCTTCAGAAAAATTGGCCTTATTCTACATCGTTTTGGAGTTTAATTTTCATCCTCTGACCAATCAGAACGGCTCAGATAGCAACTCGCACTTCCCCTTTAAGCCCCGCAATAAGCTTCATGACCATCTCTTTGGCCAGATCATATTTACGGAATACCTGAAGGGCCTGGTCAGGATTATGATAGACCTTCCAGTACCCGCACAACAGGGAGCCGGAACCCTTATGCCGGATAAAATCTTTGACATCTTCCAAAGGATACCCCAGTAAGATCCCAATTTCATGCGGAAACTCTTTTTGAAATCTTTGCTTAAATGATTGTAGCAGATCCTCTAAATTTGTTCCGGCAGGGTGTCCCATACTTTTTAAGAAATGCCTGCTTTCCGGCTTTTCAATGGTTTGCAGGATTTTATCTTTTCGGTAAAAAAGAATACTGACATGTTTATCTGATTTGAGCAATTCAAAATAATGAAGATTCAACCTGTCGGCTATCCTATCTTTATTCTCTTCCCAAATATTCATGACTTTTCTGGAATTGTTGCTTAATGAGATGAGCGAAGAAGGCTTCATATCCATTAAGGTTGGCGCAGCGTGTGAAGCTATTCTCATGTACAAATATTCATGATCTTCGCTGTTATTCATATGTTTTTTAAATTGCTCTACCATATAGCTTTCAGCTCCATTTCACCTTTTGAACAATCATTTTTTTCTTTTAAGGTATGACCGGACAAGGCGTTCTTCCAATTGTTCAGAAATCCCCAGCTTTCGGCCAGGGATTTTACCTTTTCAAGCTTTTAACTAAGGATTCTCAATCTTTAAGCCTTGGCTAACGTCTCTCCCAGCTTTCGGCATTCGCCCAGGCCTTCCTCATCCGGCTCCAATTGAAGAATTAAGCCTTCCGCCAGCAGACTGGCTCCGGTTTTTTTCATCCTTTCCTCCCAGTCTCTCATCCACTTTCCATCACCCCAGTCATAGGAGCCAAAAAGCACTACGGAAACATTTGCTAAACTCTGTTTTTCCAGAGAACAAATAAAGGGTTCCATTTCACTTTCTTCTAAAATTTCATCCCCCATCGACGGGCAGCCCAAAGCAACGGCATCCGCAGACAAAACATCTTCTACAGACGCACTCCCGACAGGCACTATCCGAACTTCCGCCTCCAGTGCCCGGGCCCCTTCAGCTACACTTTCCGCCATTTTTTCCGTATTGCCTGTTCCGCTCCAATAAATCACTGAGATTTTTTTCATCGTAACACCTCTCCATTATTTTTTATTAATATTTTGTATCTACATTTCTGATTGCCTTTAAGAGCATTAAGTAATTTTTTGTTTCATCCGAATATACTGCCGTTTCCAGCTCGATTTTAGAACACAGCCTGTCAAATTGTGTTCTGTTCAGATGACTGGTAAACTCTTCAAAGGTCTTTATGCCAAAAATTTTGGGGTTCTTACGGTTCATAGATAATTATCCTCTCTTTTCATCATTTGGTCCGGAGCATATTTTCAGCCTTAACTGATGTAACTGCCAGAAGAAGCAATAAACTCTTACCCCTTGTCATCTTAAAACTGCGGTTCTCTGTACAGCAAAGGCAATGATGTTTTTCCCAAAGATTGATTTGTGTCTATTATAATTAACTGGCCGGGTGTTGTCAATAATGATTATCATTATCAATTGTTTCTTTTTAAAGCTCCTTTATTTTTTCAAAAAAAAAAGCTGCTCAGAAATAAATTTCTGAGCAGCTTAACAATTCCTTCATGCCAAATAACCGATGATTTGGGACTTTTTACTTGATTCCCCTATTGACATAATGGGTATGCAGAATGTGATGGGCCTTGTGGCTTCCCGGCTTATCCAGGTATTCAGCATACAGCTTCTGTATTTCTTCGTTCTTATGGGATTTTCTCTTCGGATTGTTTTTATCCTTATTATAGATCCCGGCTGTTCTGAGCTGTTTCACTTCTTCTGTCTTGGATTTGTCCATAATGATCGGCTGGCCGCCGCCGTTGATGCAGCCGCCTGCGCAACCCATTATTTCGATGAAGTGATAGGTTGACTCACCCGCTCTGATCTTATCCAGAAGCTTGGAAGCCGCACCTGTGCTGTTGGCTACCGCTACTTTCAGTTCCAGGTCTCCGATATTTACGGAGGCTTCCTTGATTCCTTCCTGGCCGCGTACCGCGATATAATCGATATCTTTCAGGTCTTCCCCTGTCAGGATATCGGCTACTGTGCGGATCGCCGCTTCCATTACCCCGCCTGTGTTAGCAAAGATTACAGCAGCTCCTGTGCCTTCTCCCATCATGCTGTCGGCTTTGCTGTCAGCCAGGTCGGTAAACTGGATTCCGGCCTGTTTGATCATTTTCGCCAGTTCTCTGGTTGTGATTGCCACATCAATATCTTTTAACTCGTCTACGACCAGTTCTTCTCTGTCTGCTTCATACTTTTTGGCTGTACATGGCATTACAGATACGACAAAGACTTTCTTGGGATCAATTCCTGCTTTTTCAGGATAGTAGGATTTTGCTACCGCTCCAAACATCTGCTGCGGTGATTTGCAGCTGGAAAGATTATCGAGGAAGTCAGGATATTTGTGTTCGCAGAATTTGATCCAGCCCGGTGAACAGGAGGTGATCAACGGCAGTTTGCCTCCATTGTTGATTCTGCTGATCAGTTCCGTTCCTTCTTCCATAATGGTCAGGTCGGCTGAGAAGTTGGTGTCAAAGACTTTGTCAAATCCTAACTTTTTCAGAGCCGTCACCATTTTGCCCTCAACATCTGTCCCAACCGGCAGTCCAAATTCTTCGCCCAAGGCGATTCTGACGGCCGGAGCTGTCTGTACGACAACATTGAGCTCGGAGTTTTCCAGAGCCGCCCAGACTAAATCGGTATCATCTCTTTCCGACAGGGCGCCAACAGGACAAACTTTGATACATTGTCCGCAGTTGATGCAGTTTCTGGCTGTCAGCTTTTCTTCATACGGGGTGGTTACGGAGGTCTGTGGTCCTCTGTGCGCGAAATCAATGGCGTCAACGTTTTGCACACTTGAGCACACACTCACGCAGCGTCCGCAGAGTACGCATTTGCTGGTGTCTCTGACGACCGGACCTGTTTTGTCCATCGCGGCGCGGGCCGCTTTCTTCTGGTAATAGACTTCTCCTACACCCATTTCTTCGGACATTTTCTGCAATTCGCAGTTTTGGTTTCGGGTGCAGGACAGGCATTCTCTGTTATGGTTGGCCAAGATCAGCTCTAAAATGCCTTTTCTGGTTTCTCTGACCACTTTGCTGGCCGTCTTCACCACTATGCCTTCTACCACTTTGGTTACGCAGGCCGGCTGCAATCCTCTCCAGCCTTCCACTTCCACTACGCAGATTCTGCAGGATGCCGGTTCGTTAAGGCCCTGCAAATAGCAAAGTGTCGGTATTTCGATATTGGCCTGTCTGGCCGCTTGAAGAATTGTATAATCTTTCGGTACGGATACTTCGATCCCGTCAATTTTCAAGGTTACGTTAGACATTCTTATTTTCCCCCCTTGCAGCAGCAGTTTGCGTCTGAACATTTTCCTTTAGCATATGCTTTGAATTCATCTTCAAAGTGTTTGATCAGGGTCAGTGCGGGAACCGGCGCGCTTTGTCCTAAGCCGCAGAAGCTGGTATCTCTCATAATCTGAGCCAGGTGCTTCAGTCTTTTGATATCTTCGGCTGTTCCTTTACCTTCGGTCAGTTTCTCCAGGATTTCCACCATTCTCTGGTTGCCTTCCCTACAAGGCGTACATTTTCCGCAGGATTCTTCTTCGAAAAATTCCATCACTGCTTTGAGGTATTCCACCACACTCTGGTCTTCGCTGACAACCAGAACAACACCTGAACCAAGGGAAATACCGGCTTTTCTCAGGTCATTGTAGCAAATTTTGGTATCGAGCATGCTTTCCGGGAAGCAGGAACCAGACGACCCGCCCAGATGAACGAATTTCAGCTTTTTACCGTCAGCCATGCCGCCGCCACAGTTGTCGATCAATTCTCTGACCGTGGTTCCGAACGGTACTTCATAAACTCCCCTGTTCTTTACATCGCCAATCAGGCACATCAGTTTTGTTCCGCCGCTGAATTCGGTTCCGTAAGAAAGGAACTTCTCTCCACCTTCTTTAACGATATAGGGAATACAGGCATATGTTTCTACGTTGTTTAAAACGGTAGGTTTCAAGTTCAGTCCGGCATTTTTCAGATAGGGCGGTTTGCGTCTTGGCCGACCTGTTTTTCCTTCAATGGATTCTGCCAAAGCTGTATTTTCACCGCAAACATAAGCGCCTGCGCCTGATACGACTTTAATATCGAAGTTAAGGCCTGTTCCCAAAATGTTGTCTCCAAGATAACCGGCCGCTTTGGCATTGGCTATGGCGCTTCTCAGGAGCTTCTGAATCTTGCCGTATTCACCGCGGCAATAGATAAAGCCTTCCGAAGAACCGAAAAGATAGGCCCCGATAGTCATCCCTTCAATCAGCATCAGGGGGTCTCTGGACATGATTTCTCTGTCTTTTATGGTCCCGGGCTCGCCTTCGTCAGCATTACAAACAATATATTTTGTACCGGGAATTGCATAAGCCTGTTCCCATTTTATCCCTGTCGGATAGGCGGCTCCGCCTCTGCCGAAGAGGTTGGCCTTTTTGATTTCCTCAATGGTATCCAGATGCTGCTGCGTAATGGCTTTTTTCAATCCTTCGTATCCGCCATTGGCAACATACTCCTCCACGGAGTCCGGCTTAATTTTGCCGAATCTGGAACTTAAGATTTTTACGTTTTCCATTAGTTAAGCCCCTCCTTATAAGAGTTGATGATTTCCTTAAGCTTAGCTTCGGTCAGGTTTCCGTAAACGTTTTCTCCGATTTTGATGGCCGGAGCGATGTCACATGCTCCGAAACAGGCGGAATATTCCAGGGTAAACAAACCGTCATCGGTTGTTTCTCCCGGTTTTATTCTCAGTGCTTCTTCCAGTAATTCCATCACATTTTCGGCCCCGGCGACATGGCAGGGACCGCTCTTACAGACTTCAATGAGGTTTTTGCCTCTCTTTTCCGTGTCGAACATAGCGTAGAAAGTCATTACTCCATACACCTTGCTCATTGGCATCTCAAGCGCTTTTGCCACTTCTTCCACCCACTCCTGCGGCAGGTAGTTGTTCCCGGAAAGCTGCTGCAGTTCCAACATGATCTGAATCAGGTTTTCTTTTCCGGTTCCAAATTTTTCTAGAACTCCCTTTACTGTCTCCATTCTGATCCCCCTTCGTGTTTTTTGTTCAATATTATTACTAAGTTATTAAACGACATTATCAGGCTGAAAAAATCACTGGTTGAATTTTCCCGCCCAATAACCTTGTTCAATATTTAACAAGCAAAAAAACAAAAAAAAGCTGTTTCCCTTCCCAAAATTTGCAAAAAAGACAATTATCCAAGTTTTTTTATTCTTGTTCCAGATTCATTTTAATTCTAAGACATTTTTTCGTCAACTAGAACTTTCATGTTTTTTACGAACAATATTTAGCATTTTAAGAATTTCTGCGCTAATCCGGCTTTCGTTCATTTTTGCAAAGTGCCGGCAATTGTTCCGATTCCCTCTTCTTCTATCAAATCCTTATGCATCTCCGGCTCAGAAAAGACATCCTTGTTTGGGCCTTTGATTGGGCATTCTTTGGGGCCCTGCTCTATCTCTCGATCTCCGCCAGAAAGACATCTCCGTATTTCTCCAGCTTTCTTTCCCCGACTCCGTTAATTCGAAGCAGGGCCTCTTTGTCTGCGGGACATTTACGAGCCATTTCCCTTAATGTACTGTCAGAGAAAATCATATACGGCGGCAAACCTTCTTCCTGGGCTATTTGTTTGCGTAACGCCCGCAGCCGTTCAAACATCCTCTCGACATCAGATAAGGGAGCCTCGATCAGTACCACCTGTCTCTGAAATACCTTTTCCTGCCCTTTGAGCACCCGGACTGCTTTACCTGAAAGCTTTACGATCGGATACTGTCCCCCGGCAACCGTTAAATACCCTTCCGCAGCCAGAAAATTAATCCTGTCCTTGATTTCCTGCAAAGGAGTATCTTTCATAATCCCATGTGTCGAAAGCTGATTCAGTTCGAACTGCCTGACCTTCTTATTTAAAGAGCCCTTCAAGACATCGGCGACCATGGCCATCCCAAAGCGCTCCCTCATCCGGTAAACACAAGACAGGATTTTTTGAGCGTCTATCGTAACATCGACCCGCTCTTTTTCACCCTCGCAATTGCCGCAGTTCCCACACTGTTCCGGAACATTTTTCTCTTCAAAGTAGTCCAGGATCGCTTTCCTCAAACAACGGGAGGTATGACAGTAATCCACCATAGCCTGCAGTTTCTTGTATTCCTTGGCCTGCCGCACCTCGCTGCCGGTGCTGTCCTCAATCAGCAGTTTCTGAATCTGAACATCCTGCGGACCAAAAAGCAGGATACACTCCGCCTCTTCTCCATCCCGCCCGGCTCGGCCCGCCTCCTGGTAATAGGATTCCATATTTTTCGGCATATTGTAATGGATGACAAACCGCACATTGGATTTATCAATCCCCATCCCAAAGGCATTGGTGGCCACCATAACGGAAATATCATCAAAAATAAACTTTTCCTGATTTTTTTTGCGTTCCTCATCTCTCATTCCGGCGTGATACCGTCCCGCACGAAAGCCCTTGCTCAGCAGCAATTCGCAGAGCTTATCCACATCTTTTCGGGTCGCCGCGTAAATGATCCCGGACTGATCGGGGTGAGTCCTGAGATATTGGCTGATATAGGCCTGCTTGTTTTCCCCGCGCAACACAGAGAAATGCAGCAGGGGACGGTCAAAGCTCATCACAAATACCTGCGGCTGTTTCAGTCCCAGCAGGCGTACGATATCTTTTTTTACTTCTTCGGTCGCTGTCGCGGTGAAAGCCCCCACTAAAGGCCTCTCCGGCAGAACCTGCAAAAATTGGTTGATCCGCATATAACTGGGACGGAAATCATGTCCCCACTGGGAAACACAGTGCGCCTCATCGACTGCCACAAAGCTGACCGGCAGCTCTGTGAGCATCTCCAGAAACTCCTCTGACTCCAAACGTTCCGGGGCCAGATAAACAAGCTTGAACTCCCCTTTCCGTATACCGGCAAGACGGGATCGTGTTTCACGCAAGGGCAGGGAGCTGTTGATAAATGTCGAAGGGATTCCGGTCTGGCCCAGACTGTCCACCTGATCCTTCATCAGTGAGATCAGGGGTGAAATGACCACTGTGATGCCTTCCAGCATCAAAGCGGGGATCTGGTAGGTTATGGATTTGCCCGCGCCTGTGGGCATGACGGCCAAGGTGTCGCGGCTTTCCAATAAGCTGAGGATGACTTGTTCCTGACCTTCGCGGAAGCCGTGATAACCAAAATGTTTATGAAGTTTAGCTTTGGCTGCTTGCAGCATGGCGCTTTACCTTCCTTTTAGACATCATGCAAAATCTTTGAATTTTGGATTTTCAACAAATTAATGGTTGAGAATTATGTAATCAAGGGTAAAAATGGTATAATGTTTCCTGTGAAAAATCATGGACTACGGTCCGGATACCGATGTTTACCTCTTTCTCTCAAACAATAAAAAATTCAGATGGTGGTTTTTATGCGGATATACCAAAGATTTATTCAATATTACAAGCCTTATCAATTCCTGTTTTTTATGGATCTGTTCTGTGCGGTAATCGTCTCGTTTGTAGACTTATCCTTTCCTCAGGTCCTTAGTTATTTAAGCAAGCACCTTTTCAACCAGGGCCGGGAGGTGATTTACAGCTACCTTGTTTATATCGGCCTGATTTTGCTGGCTATGTATATCATAAAGTATTTTTGCCAATATTTCATTACAACCTGGGGACATATTATGGGTGCCCGGATGGAATCAGATATGCGGCGGGATCTGTTCGAGCATTTTCATAAGCTTTCTTTTGCCTATTATGACAAAAATAACACCGGTGAAATGATGTCCAAATTGGTCGGCGACCTTTTCGACATTTCCGAGCTGGCCCACCACGGCCCGGAAAACTTGTTTATCTCCATTCTCAAGATCTTGGGTTCCTTTACCCTTCTAATGCTGATTAACGTCCCGATGAGTCTTATTCTTCTGGTGATCACCCTGCTCATGGTGACGTTCAGCGTCTATAAAAACCTCCGGATGAAGTCCGTTTTCAGGGACAACAGGGTCAAGATCGCCAAGGTCAATTCCCGCCTCCAGGACAGCCTTTCCGGAATCAGGGTGGTGAAATCCTTTGCCAACGAGGATTTTGAAAGGGAAAAATTCGGGCTCAGCAATGACGAATTTTTGCTTTCTAAAAATGAAAGCTATCATATGATGGGCGGCTATCACGCCTGGAACTCCTTTTTCGAAGGGCTGCTCTATACTCTGATTATCGTTTTGGGCGGTATTTTTATTGCCGATGGTTCGATCGGACTCGGCGATCTGGCTGTCTATGTCCTTTATGTCAATGTTTTTATCAGTCCGATCAGTGTCCTGATCAACTTTACCGAACAGTTTCAAAAAGGCTTTGCCGGATTCAGACGATTCACGGACATCATGGAAACCGAACCGGATATTGTAGATAAGAAAACAGCCGCCCCTTTGGTTTCTGTCAAAGGGGACATCGCATACAACAATGTTTCTTTCCGTTATCATGACGAATACCCTGTTCTGGATGATGTCAGCCTTAAAATAAAAGCGGGCCGGAATATTGCTTTGGTCGGACCATCCGGGGGAGGGAAAACAACCCTTTGTTCATTGCTGCCCAGATTCTACGATGTGACAGCCGGCTCCGTCACCATTGACGGCAAGGATATCCGGAATGTTACGCTCAAATCTCTAAGAAATGCTATTGGCATCGTCCAACAGGATGTTTACCTGTTTGACGGCACCGTCAGGGACAATATCGCTTATGGCAAAGCCAACGCCACCGAGGAGGAAATTATGGAAGCTGCCAAAAATGCCAATATCCATGATTTCATCCTGTCTCTGGACACAGGCTATGATACCTACGTCGGGGAGCGGGGGGTAAGACTGTCCGGCGGTCAGAAGCAAAGAATAGCTATCGCCCGGGTCTTTTTGAAAAACCCGCCGATCCTGATCCTGGATGAAGCGACCTCCGCTCTGGACAATGAAAGTGAACGATTTATTCAACAGTCTTTGGAAAAACTGGCTGAGAACCGGACAACCATTGTGATTGCCCACCGGCTGAGCACGATCAAGAACTCGGATGAGATTATTGTTATAACCGAGGGAGGAATCAGAGAAAGGGGCACACACAAACAGTTGCTGGAAAACAACGGCCTCTACGCCGATTATTACAACATGCAGTTTGAAGGTTTGGAATAAAATCATGGTCATAGAAGAAAACAGATAAGCCATCGCGTCCTAAAAGAAGATTCCGGTCAGGAAATGATACAAAAAGGTGATGGGCGGGCCGATGATCTGATTGAGGATCCCGGTCAGGATGAGCAGCAGGAGAATATATGTGCCGATCCGGCTGATTTGATGATACAGCGCACTGCCGCTCAAGCCCAGCAAACCGAAAAGAACATGCGAACCGTCCAGCGGGGGCACCGGAAGCAGGTTAAACACACAAAGAACAATATTGATTTTCACCGCATACTGGAAAATATTAATGACGATGTCATAGGTATCCTGCGCCAGAAAACCCGACGGCATAAAGGTGCTTGCTTTCATGAGAATCAAAAATAATACGGCCACCAGAATATTCATGAGCGGCCCGGCCAGAGAAACGATCATATCATCCCTGACTTTGTTCCGGAAACGATTGGGATTGATCTGGACCGGTCTGGCCCAGCCGAACCCGGCAAGGAGAATCATGATAAACCCAATGAGATCAATATGGGCCAGGGGATTAACTGTATTCCTGCCCTGAGCCCGGGGAGTATCGTCGCCCAGCCAGATCGCCGTCTGCGCATGGGCAAACTCGTGTAAAGAAAACCCGATTAATATACCCGGAAGCAAATAAATGATATTGGCAATACTTGACGTAATGAAGATTACCCTCTTTCTTCGCAATTCTGCCTGAGCCGTCTCACTACCTCTTCATCTGCGGGACAAAAGCGATAATTGTCCAATTCCTCAGGCTGTACCCATTTCAGATCATGGTGAACTTTTTTTCTCAGATCACCGCTTATTATTTTGGAGTCAAAAAAAGTAATTTCAATTCCTTTGCTCCCCTTAAAGTGCCGGGTTTTGGCGAAAACCCCCATGACGGAAAGATCAATATCCAGTTCCTCCCTGCACTCACGCCGAATACACTCTTCCATCGTTTCCCCCGGCTCCAGCTTTCCCCCGGGAAATTCCCAGAGCAGGGGAAGAGTGCCGGCGGAAGCGCGCTGGCAGATGAGGATTTTATTGTTTTGGCGGATAATAGCGGCGGCTACATATAACAAATCGTTCCCTCATTATTTTTACGGTTACTGTCAGTTTACTCTAATTTGCCCGAATCATAAAGTGTTCATCCGCTGTTTTAATCGGAAAGGCTGATTTCGCTGAGGATCAATCTGTTCCCGTTTTCGCTTTTTTCTAAAGTGCCTTTAACCAGATACCTGTTCCCTTCCTTGACCTGCAAGGCATTTTTCGTATTTTTGTCGATCAGGGCGTCAATGGTGCTTGTCCCATCGGAGAGGATCAAAAAAATGATCTGATTGCGGCTGTCATCCAAAAATTTTGTGACAGTCAGCATCATCTCCTGTTCTCCGGTACTGTCTGCTCCATTAACTAACCGGTCAATTGTTCCGCTCTCCTTGTTTTTGCCGGTATTATTACCGGCACTGCCGAGACCGACCGCACTTTGCAGGGAGGGAAGATTTTTTACCGCCAGGGAGCCGCAGATCAAAATGATCAGCAAAAACAAAGCGATTGCGATGTTTCTCCAGTTGAGGCCGGTTTTATTTTGCCCGGGCTTCCCCTGCTGCGGAACTTGCGGGTCTTGATCATGGGAGACGTCATTTTCTAAGTCTTGTTCTTCTTCCGGGCCGGAATCCTTTTGGCCATTTTCCCCCTCGCTGTTTTCCTCCGGTTCCTCCCGATCCTGCTCTCGGTCCTCTTCCACAGCCGGTTCTTCTTCAAGCTTTGTTATTTGAACATAGCGTTTTTCTTGGGCAATATTTTCCGATATCTCAATCGCGCTTAAAATGGTTTGAATATTACTGTCAATCAGACCTCTGTTCACATATTTGGAACTGGCTTTTAAGCGCTGTTCAATCCGGGTGTCTATCTGGTCCTTAAACAAGATGTTCCGGTAGTAGTCAGGCGGAAAGATTTTAGAGACCTTGTCCTTGAATTCCCCTGCCGTAAACCTGCAATGAACGATCAGCCCTTCTATGGTGATATTGGTCATCCCCAGATTGGTGTCTAAGTAGATGCTCAGCTCGTCGCGGTATTTTCTGATCTGTTCGGTCAGATTGATTCGCCTGCCGTCCTTTAGGGTAATCTTTCCGTCCGGTTCTATTTCCGTTATTTCTTCCGGACTCCAGCTCTGCACCTCAATTACTCGGCACCCGAAACGGGAGGAGATCACAAGAAAATCAGGGTCATACCCGCCTATTTGCGGATGGGCAACGACATAGGTGTCCTCCGGCAAATATTTTTCCAGAAGCTCTCCGATTTCTTTTTCGGCGCTCAGTCTGGAATAAAGCGTCACATTTTTTGTTTTGATCTTGCTTAGAGCTTCGCTTAGCTCCTCTTTCCCTAAAAATATTCCCATCTGGTCATCTCCGCCAATTCTCTTTCTACCCTCATTTTCGGATATATGATCCGGAATGTTTAATTAATCGGAAAAAGCCTTCTGGTTTTTATCCACCAGAAGGTTTGGCGTCTTGCCGTCAGGACACTCTGTCTTCATCAATAATCTTAATGAACAGCTCTACAATTTCCGGATCAAACTGTGTTCCGGAACACCTTTTGATTTCCTGAACTGCCTCCTCTTTGCTTTTTGGTTTACTGTAAGGCCTTTCACTGGTCATGGCATCAAAGGAATCGACGACGGATAATATCCGGCACTCCAGGGGAATATCTTCTCCCTTTAGTCCGAGAGGATATCCTTTCCCGTCCCATCTTTCATGGTGTTTGAGAATAAGCTCGGCAATGTCTTTCAGATCAGGCGATACAATAGCGATCCGGTATCCCTTTTCAGGGTGCATGCGCATAACTTCCCATTCTTCCTCTGTCAGCTTTCCGGGCTTGAACAGGATTCTGTCTGGGATACCCACTTTCCCGACATCGTGTACCTGGGACAATAAGGCCAGGGCCGTGATCATTCTGGGATCGAGGACTTTTCTCGTCCCCACCTTCACACTGAGATCCAAGAGCCTGTTGGCATGGCCCTGGGTAATGTAATCTCTTTCAGCCAGGGCAGCCATCAGGGAGTTGATGATTTGACTGCGGCTGCTTTGCTTCTGGAAAAGCTTATTGTGGTACATGTGTTCATCGGCCTTTTTGAAGATCTCATTGATATTCTCCTCCGCGCTGTAGGCAGTCGCCTGTCCTATGGAAACACTGATTGAAATATCCGAGCTTTGACGGTTATGTTCGACAATGTTGTCTATGATTCGTGTGACTACTGATTCTGCCGCCTTTTGATCGGTTTTGTACAGGACAACCGCAAATTCATCCCCGCCCGTTCTGGCCAGCAGGTCATTGTTGCGAATGGAGTTCTCCAGAATCCTGGAAAGCTCGCGCAATAATTGATTGCCATATTCATGGCCCATTGTCTCATTGACAGCCTTCAAACCGTCTACATCGATAGAGAGCACAGTCAGGGGATAGTCCTCCTGGCAATTTGGGAGGTTTTTGATTTCCATTTCAAAAAACAAGCGGTTATTCAGCCCTGTGATGGCATCATGATAGCTGATAAATTTTAATTTTTCTTCCGCTTCCCTGCTCCTGGTCACATCATAGGCCACCATTCCGATTAAAGAGGTCTGATCTTCCTGATTGTCTATGGGAAATAAACAATACTCCATATAGCCTTCTTTACCGCTCGGAAGGCTCATGCTATCTGAATAAAAAAAGGAGCGGTTATTCTTGTTTACTTCCCGGATTCTTTCATCGAACAGTTCAAAGTAGGCGGGAGAAAACATCTTTGCAACATTGGTTCCTTCCATCATTTTGGGCGTCAGCCCCATTCTTTTCGCTCCGGAACTGGAAACACGGATAACATTTCCTTTCGTATCCAAAATGCAGATGGGATTGGGACTGTGCTCCAAAAAGGAGTCCAAAATATACCGGGCCCTTTTCAATTCACCTTTGCTCATCCGCAATGCTGTTTCGGTCTGGGTACGCACCAATAGCTGTCCTACCTGAGCGGCGTATAATTCCGCTATTTCCGTATTCTTTATCTCGGTCTCCTTGGACAGGAGTAAGGAAAAATTGCCAATCATCTTATCCTGACAAGCAATTTCCAATATGGTCACTTTCCCTAATTCGAATTGGTTCTCCAGGGTCCGGGCCAGCTTCAAAGGAATAAATTCCTGAGAGAAATACACAAAGCTGTTAAATGAGATATTTCTGTTGTTTTGAAGCTTTTTAATATAGATATCACTGCGGGAAAATTCTATTCCTCCAACTTGTCCTTTAAGAATTTTCTCAAATTCCCGCAGGTCTTCCTCTTCTCCGGATATTGCTGTTAGAGTAGAAACATCCCTGACAGGGTCATACAGATCAAGCACTGCGAATCTGGCTTCGGTGATGAAACGAATATCTTCGGTCAAGACCTGAAAATCAATCTTGTTGTCTTTTTTACAGACTATGCTGCCGGCCAGTTCAGCCATTTTCTCCAGAATAGTATTCTTTTCCTTTTCCTTATGGTACCGGGATATATAGATGCCGATTGTTTTGGCTGCCATACGCACAATCGGTTTCAGCTTTTCGGGGTCGCCTTCCAGGCCCAGACTTCCTGCTCTTCTGCCCAGAACCGTGATCACATGGCTGTAGCCTGCATTGGTGTCTGTCCCTAATTTGCGGAAGTGTTCCGCCTGTTCTTCGTCGATGACCGCCTCATCTGTCTGCCCGGATCTGATGATGATGGAACCCATATGCTTTCTGCCTATTCTGGTGGTGTCGGTTGCTTCGATTATTTCGCCCTGATGATCACAAATGATAAGGCTTCCTCCTGTTTCTGCACTTATCATTGCGGATACTTCCCGAAGGGTATCCAAATTCATTTTTAGTATATTGTCCATCAAAGCAACATCCTTTTGCCTATTTGTTCAACCAAAATAAATTTTTTAGTATTTCGACATTCTTTAAAAATCACCTTCTTTTTTTCTTGATCATTCCAATAATGCTGGGACAATCGCTTGTTATTCGTCATTTTTCCCTTACACACGAAAACGATATCCGGCCCCCCAAACTGTCTCTACATACTGGGGTGATGAAGGGTCACTCTCTATTTTTTCTCTTATGCGGGCAATATGGACGGTTACTGTTGTCGAATCCCCCAGAGAATCTAATCCCCATACCCGTTCGAAAATTTCTTCCCTGCCAAAAACATGGTTGGGATGTTCGCTTAAAAAAAGCAGCAGGTCAAATTCTTTTTGGGCCAGGTTAACCTCCTGCCCGTGAACATAAACCCTGCGGGCTCCCTTTTCAATTCTCAGCCCCCGGATACTGATGGCTTTCACCGGGGGAGGTCCCTCCTTGAAACGATTTTTCAGCCGTTCGTAGTTTTCCAGGTGGGCTTTGACACGCGCCACCAGTTCTCCCGGACTGAAGGGCTTGGTGATATAGTCGTCCGCACCCAGACTGAAGCCTTTGATTTTATCTATCTCTTCTTTTTTCGCGGAAACCAACAATACCGGAATATCTTTTTCCTCATTCATGCGCCGGAGTATTTCCAGACCGTCCAGGCCGGGAAGCATGATATCGATGATCAGCAGATCATAGGACTCCTTTTGGATTTCCTGAAACCCTGCCAGCCCGTCCGCACAAATTTTCACAGCGAAACCGGCTACTTCCAGATAGTCCTTTTGAAGCTCCGCAATGCTGGGGTCGTCTTCCACAATCAAAATCTTTTTCGCTTCCTGGTTTAAGCTCGTGCTTTTTTCTTTACTCCTGTTCATCTTTCTTCCCTTCCCGTCTTTTTTCTTCTGCAGCGGGGGACCCGGTTCCAAGTGAGATCAGGATACTTGTCCCTCCCCCCGCATTGCTGACCGCCCAAACTCTTCCGTTATGCCCTTCCACAATCTGTTTGGCGATCGCCAGTCCCAAACCGCTTCCCTGGCTGCGCGCGCTGTCCGAACGGTAAAAGCGGTCAAAGATATAGGGCAGGTCCTGCGGACCGATTCCGGCTCCATTATCCCGCAGTTCAATAATGATCCCGGTATAAGTCTCCCTCAGCAATATTTTGATCTCACCCTTTTCCTTATCCATATATTTGCAGGAATTATCTAGGATATTCATCAGTACCCGGCGCATTCTCTCCCGGTCTAGGGGAAGAACATGGCTTTGCCCCAGTCCGCTTTGCAAGCTTATCCTTATCTGGCGGCGTTCCAGCTCAGGCTCGAATTCCAGGATGCATTCCCGGATGTATTTCTCGATATCGGTAGGTTCAAACTGAAAGGGAATCTGGTTCAAATCAAGTTTTGCGTAAAGCAGGAGATCATCAATCATCGTATCAACCTGGCCGGCTTTGACATAGATTGTCTTTAAATATTTATCCATTTTCTCCGGTGTATTGGCTATTCCGTCAAAAATACCTTCCACATAGCCTTTGATGGAAGTCACGGGGGTCTTTAAGTCATGGGAGATACTGGAGATGAGCATTTTGCGGTTTTCCTCATATTTCAGCTGGGTATGGATGGACTCCTTCAGCTTGATCCGCATCGCTTCCAGTTTGCGGCATAAGGCCTGGATCTCTCCATCCCCCTCTTCGGCAATCTCATAATCGAGATTGCCCCGGCTGATCTCACCCGCAGCGTTTTGCAGGTTGCTCAAGGGCCGAATGATGCTCCGGGAAAAATGGAAAGAGATCAAGACACTGGTCGCGAGATATAAAACGAAAAAAAGCAGACCGAGAGCCGCCGCGGCCATCTTCATCTGAACGGCAGCTTTCTCAACGGGCAGTAAAATCACGGCCTTTCCAGGGGCACCATCCCGAAATTTCAAACCGACGCTTCGAATGGTATAGGTGGTGTCGGCCAGCGTAAGCCGTTTATTTAAACTGCTGTGCCAATCCTCGGCTTGCAGGCACTTGTCTATCTCAATCTGATTGAATTCACGGGAAGCAAAAATGACCTCTTCTTTTTTGACGATCAGGATTTCACCTCGGTAAGAAGCCAACTGTTCCTGCAAATGCTTTTGAAAATTCTGATCTTCCAGCATCTCGGGTTTTTGCTCCAGGGCGCTTTTGATGCTCTGGCTCACCTCCAGCTCAGCCTGGACCAATTTTTGAAAATTGACCACGGTTTTATCCGTAAAAGCAAACTGGCCGTAAAGATAAAAGACGGCCAATGCCGCTAAAACAGTAATCAGTCCGGGGATGATTACTGTTGCCGCATTGGCCAGGATTAAACGTTTTTTCAGGTCCATTTTATCACCTTAGAACTCTTTTTGGTCAAACAAATAGTACCCTGCTGTAAAGAACATTATACCATACCCTGCCATGATCAAGAATTCCCTGATGATTTTCCCCAGGGGGAAAGTATTGGCCAGCCACAGGTTGTACCAGCCGAGATGATTGGTCAGGAATAATCCGGAATAGGAAGAGAAGAAGATCTCTATCACCTTGAAGGCCAGAAAAATGAGAATTGCAATAAAAAAAGCGGAAATCCCGCTGCGGAAAATATTGGCCAGCAGAGCGATACCCAAAGCAAGGACATAGATGGGGATAAAGCTGACTGCATAGGCGAGGAGGATCTGACCCACCTGCACTCCGCCGGCTGAACCGGTGTTAAATATCAATCCGGCCGCCAGGGAAAAAACAAGAAGAATCAACAGATTACCCAGAATGAACACTCCTATGGTCAAGACCTTAGCGGTATATATTTTCAGCCTGCTTACCGGACGGGTCAGCGTGACCCGGATCGAATTCTGGGCAAATTCCCCGGCAAAGATTTCAATTGCCACTAAAGCTGTAAAAAGGGGAAGAACAGTATAGCTTACGGCGGAAAGAACAAGCAGGGGGAAATCCGCACTGCCCGCTCCGCGCATTCCTATCCCGCTGCGCATCCCGATGATGGCCAGTTGTCCGATTACTACGGTCATCAGGGAAATCACCACGGCAACAGAAACCTTCTTCTTTTTGCTTAACTTTTCTATCTCATTAAGAAGCGCTGCTCGAAACACGGCCATTTCTTTCTACCTCACTCACAAAATAATTCTCCAGGCTGGCATAGTTTTGCAGGATATCCGGCATGCTCTGGACACTGAGCATTTTTCCGTTTAAGATTACCCCGATACGGGTACAGGTCAGCTCCACATCATGAATCAGATGGCTGGAAATAAAGAATGTGGTGTTATCTTCTTCAGCCAGGCGGTGGATCAGCCTGCGGATGTCGATCATTCCTTCGACATCAAGCCCATTCAGCGGTTCATCCAGAATGAGAAGCCTGGGTCTGGATAAAATCGCTGCCGCTATCCCCAACCGTTGTTTCATGCCCAGGGAAAATTTCCTCGGTTTTTCATGCTTGTATTTGAGCATCCCGGTCAGTTCCAGGGCTTCATCCAGACGGCTGTCATCGACATGCGGATAATAACGGGCGATTTGCTTTAAGTTTTCCCAAGCACTGAGATAGGGATGCGATTCCGCGATTTCAATAATACTCCCTACCTGAGCGGTGGCCTTTTCGTATTCTTCCAGTACACTATGGCCAAAAATCCTGACATCTCCCCTGTCGGGCCTGATTAAACCCGTCATGATTTTCATGGCGGTTGTTTTGCCGGCTCCATTCGGTCCTAAAAAACCGAAGATATCCCCTTTGCCGATCTCCAGATTAATGTCTTCTATCCCTCTGTGGTTGGGATAAGTTTTGGTCAGGCCGGTGATTTCTATTACTTTTTCCACTTTCTGCTCCTCCCTGGCATTCGTTTCCCGCAAAACAGTCCCGGCAGGACTATGATCAACGTGATGAGCAGGACCGCTGAAAATCATTCTCAGCAGCCCTGCTTTTCAATATGAGCCTTCCTTACTCCAAGACCATCCTATATTGCGAATCATAGTTTCTGCCCATTCTGTTGTGAAGATTAAAATAACACTGACTGCTTCCTGAATTAAAGAACAGATCTCCCTCAAGCTTTGATCCGTCTTTCTGAACAGCTTCAAATCTTGCCGTAGAGTCATTTTTATCCTCACCGTAATTTGCCACAAAGCTAAATTCACTTATGGTCTGGGAAGCGTACTCTTCATAGCCCTGCCGATATTCTTCACGATACTTTCCGCTGACCGACTGCTGGTTGATGTCCGTGATTTCCAAGATTCTCTGACCGATTTTGACAAACTTCTGGTCTTTTTCGATCACAATGTCATTGGTGTATTGGCCAAGATATTTTTGCGGTGCGGTTTTCACTGATTCGGTGCTATTCGCAGAAGTCTTTTCAACTTTCTTGCCTGTCAGGTCGGGAGCTTGGACGGTCGTTGTATTGATTCCGGAGATCTTCACCAGCACTTCCAGTGTCAATTCGTGGACCTTGCCGTCCTCTTCGGTCCCGCAAAGCTTTCCTGTCGCCGTCACCTTTTCTATGGTCCCATCCTGATTTACCGCAGCATTGCCCGTTACCTCTTTGACATAGATATCTTTGGTCAACCTCGGCATTAACATCTCTGCCCGGCTTTGACCCATCTGCTTAACCTGCAATGAGGCTACGGCATTTACCAAAGCCGGGATTTGCGTCTCCTGCAAGGAACCGGAGAACTCCTTGGAGCCGTCCGCTTTTTCCTCAACAACGACATAATCCTTGAGATTGCCGATTACCGCATCGGCAATTTTCTCAATATCTTCCGCTTCTTCTTGTTTGAAAGGATCCTCCATGATGGTCCCGTTTCCTTCCGTAAATTCAGTTACATAATAGGTCTCACTGTCGCTGCCTTTACCGATCATCTTATTTTTTTCCCGATAATAATAACTGGTGTGTGATTGCCCCTTACTGTCTTTACTGGAGCCGGTGTTTTCGGAAATATTATTTATCCGGTCGTATTTTTGGCTGCTGTTCTCATAGCTCAATTCCGTCCCGTTATCCTTGAGGCTGTAGGAAAAATCCACCTGGTAGTTATTAAAGACCTCCGAACAGTCGGCCGTAGTCTTTTTCACGGCAGCTTTAAACTGTTCATAACCGCTCTTATTCGCAATATCCGCCAGGGCTGTGGTGGTAAACAGCATGGCCCCGGCGAGAAAGCCGGCAATAACGGCTGTTTTCTTTTTTATCTTCATTTCTCTGACTCCTTTCTGTTTGGGAAAAGCTTTCCTGATTTTTATTATAGAGCTCTGGTCTTGATTTTCTCTAAACAAATCATTAAAAAATTATTAACGATTGATCCTTCTTTCCGGAACAGCTAACCGCAAAGACAGAAAAAAAGCTCCCATTGTAAGCAAAACAATCATACCGACAATACCGGCCCAGCCGAACCTGATCCAGAATAGCCCCCCTATCGTGCCGCTGATGCTGGAACCGACATAGTAAAAGAATAGATATAATGCCGAAGCCTGAGCTTTATCCTCCCCGGCCAAGAGCCCGATCCAACTGCTGGCAATGGAATGGCAGGCAAAAAATCCGAAAACAAAGACAGCAATGCCAAAAATCTTCACCCACAGGTTGGCCGCCAGGGTAATTAGGATTCCAGCCAGTACGATTGCTATTGCTATGCTCAGCACCTTATGCCTTCCTTTTTTGTCGGCCAGTCTGCCCATCCAGGTCGAGCTGATTGTTCCCACAGTATTGATGATAAAGATCCAGCCGACAATGGATTGGCTGAGGGAATACGGCGGAGCAAGCAGTTGAAAGCTGATGTAATTAAACAGGGTGACAAAACAACTCATGAACAAAAAACCCAATCCATAAAGAGTGAGCAAATTGGGGTCTTTACACTGGGAAACAAGCTGTTTCACGATATTTTTCACCTCGACGGGCTTCCGTTTAAAATTGCGGGAGGGCGGCAGCAGGAGCCAGAACATGATGGCGGCGGCCAGACCGAAAGCCCCCACCGCCGCTATCGCCACCCTCCAGCTGTAGTACTCCGTAATTATGCCGCTGATAATTCTTCCGCTCATCCCTCCGATAGAGTTTCCGCTGATGTAAAGGCCCATGGCCAGTCCGAGTCCCTCCGGCTCGATTTCCTCGCTTAAATATGTCATGGCAATTGCCGGCAGCCCGGCCAAAACAATCCCCTGGATGACCCGGATGAAAAGGAGCAAGTGATAATCAGGGCTTATTGCCGTCAGGACAGCCAGCAGAGATGCGGTGATGATGGAAAATGTCATAATGGACTTTCTGCCAACAGCGTCGGAAAGAAACCCCACGAACAGCATGCTGACCGCCATGGCCATAGTTGTGATGGACAAGGAGAGGCTGGCCGCGGCCGGGGAAATATTAAATTCCCCCGCAAGCTCCGGCATAAGGGGCTGAACATTGTACAATATCGCGAAGGTATTGACTCCTCCCGCAAAAAGGGCAAGCACAATTCTCTGAAATGATCTGGTGCCTTGTTTTACGTAATTCACTGAAGATGACTTCTTTCCGCTTTATTCATGATCGAGTAGGTTAAGGAACTGCTTAAGCAGGGCTTCCCCATAGTGATTTTCCCGTACTGATTGTCTGATCTTGTTCACGTCGTAACCTTTTCGAAGCAGGTAATCGTTTTGTTCTTCGATATAAGCGGATATGAGGTCCGCTGTGAATTCCGGGTGAAATTGAACTCCCCAGATATTGTCGTTATAGACAAAAGCATGATGCTGTTCATGCTCACTGGATGCCAGGACCACGGCCCCCGGCGGAAGCCTCTCCGCAGTCTGGGCATGGAGGACATGCGCGGTAAAATTGGGAGGAAGGATCCCCAGCAGGGGATCTTTTCTTCCTCCGGCTGTAAGGTGAATATCTACGGTGCCTGTTTCCCTGCCTCTGGGATGAAAATCCACCCTTCCTCCGAAGGCATCAGCCAAAAGCTGATGCCCAAAGCAGATGCCCAGAGTGGGAATTCTCCTGGGAGCATTGGCACGCAGCCAGTCTTCCAGGAATAAAATCCAGGCTGCGCGGCTGCCGACACTGGCATTTGCTCCGGTGATGATCATTCCTGATACATCATCAAGGCTGGGCGGCTGTTTCTCCTGGTATACGGGCCAGATCACAGTATCCTCAGATACGTCCATTTGGCGGAGAAACACTTCTTCAGCGTCCCCGAACCGTTCCTTTATGGCCTCAGGCGTCGTTCCGGTCTTAATCAGTAAAAGCTTTTTCATGGTGATGCTCCTTTCCTCAAGAGACCTCCTTCCTTCTCTCTTTAGTATGCTAAGGTATCTCCCTGCGCAAACAGGTAAACATATTTCTCTTTAACCCTTTTACCGGTCAGGGTTTCCAGGGCCCTGGCATAATAGGCAAGCTGTACCCTGTACCTCTCTCGAAGCTGACCTGACCCACCTTCAGGCACATAGTCCGTTTTGTAGTCGAGCAGGACGAGACCGTCCGGCTCCTCAAAGAAACAATCGATCACACCTTGGAGCAAAATATTTTCTCCTTGATAAACCTCGCTGTCCATATGTTCATAGACTTCCCCGCAGGGAATCTCCATGTTAAAGGGTACTTCCCGGTTGATGGAGCGGGAGGCGCACATTCTTCTCCCTAAATCCGACTGCAGGAAGGTCCGGATTTTGTTTACGTCAATGCCTTGAGCCTGTTGTTTGGTCAACAGGTCTTTATTGATCATCTTCTCTATCTGAATTTCAATATCCTCTTTGCCATAGTCCAGATGCTGCATGATAAAATGGAGAACTGTCCCTGCTTCGGCCGCGCTGAGACCTTTCTTCTCTTCCATAAACATGGGCCTTTTCACGGGCATATCCGGATAGAGGTATGCCAAACCCTCTTCAGGGCTGTTTTGCTCAAAACGTCTTTTCAGCTCTGTCACCGTCAGTTTGGCCGAGGTCCCGGCAAGCGCCGCAAAGGGGTATACCCAGCTTAATCTGCGCTCAATCTCGGGTTCGACGCCCTCCGGCTGGTTTTCGCCGGTCAAATAATCGAGCCATTTTTCCAATTCCTGCTCACTTTCCTCCCGCCCCGCGGGTGGAATCTTCATCTCTCTGATGTCCCCTGTATTGATCCGCCAGATGGAAGGATCGCCGATCAGCCGCCCTGAGAAGATGTGCGGGCGCAAGGTGCAGGCCTGGTGCCTCATCAATGCCGGCCCGATCCAGTCCAGATATCTGTTGCTGTGCAGAACCTCATAAGCAGGCAATTTTTCCCCAGCGCTGCCCGCGGATTCGGCCCATTTCCTGACGTCCTTGTCCAGATCCTTGACGGTTGCCGTAATCACCAGTTTTTCCCTGGCCCTGGTCAACGCTACATATAATATCCGCATTTCCTCCGAAAGTGTTTCTGCCCGGAGCTTTTCCCTGAGGGCTTGTTTGAGCAGAGAAGGGTAAGAGAGGCGCAGGCTTGGCGTGACGACCTCCGGGCCGAATCCCAGATCATGATGGAGAAGAATATTTTTATTCATATCCTGCAAATTAAATTTTTTCCCGCAGCCCGCCAGGATCACTACCGGAAATTCCAGGCCTTTGCTTTTATGGATGCTCATTATCCGGACTACATTGTCGTTTTCTCCAAGTATTTTGGCACTGCCCAAGTCATTGCGGCTGTCTTTGAGCTTATCGATAAAGTTGACAAAATGAAATAGTCCCTTATAGCTTGTCTCCTCAAACTGCCTGGCCCGTTCAAACAAAATGCGCAGATTTGCCTGTCTCTGCTCCCCCAAGGGCATCGCCCCTATCGCTGCGTAATAACCTGTTTCCTGATAAAGGCGCCAAAGCAGCCGCTCAGTTGACAGGTGCTGAGAAACACGCCGCCATTGGAGAAGCTTTTGGCTGAAAGCAGCGGCTTTCATGGCGGCTGGGGTCTCCGAGCCGGCCAGAATCTGCAGGGCCTTGTATAAAGACGCTTTACGGTCGGCCAGGCGCAATTCAGCCAGGTCCTCGGTCGTAAAGTCCGCTACCGGCGACCTGAGCACGGCCAGCAGCGGAATGTCCTGTAAAGGGTTATCGATGATCTGCAGCAGGGACATCATCACCTGAATTTCGATGGTCTTGAAAAAGCCGGCCCCGGTATCGGCAAATGCCGGTATGCCCTGAGCCGTCAGTTCTTCCATGAACACTTCCGACCAGTTTCGGGTTGTCCGCAGGAGAATGACAATGTCTCTGAACTCGACACAACGATATCTTTCCGCAATTTTATCCCAGACCTGAAAAACCTTTCCTTTTTCATCAGGCTCCCTCAGTTGTTTGATCAGCCGGGCAATCAGGCGCGCTTCACACTGGATATTTTCCAAAACTTCTTCTTTTTCCTCATTTTCACTGTCCCTCTGCCGGCCTTCTTCATTACCGGCACTGTCGTCAATAGGATTGCTCCTGCCGTTTGCTCCGGCCTCCGCCTCATCCTGATCCGGGCTGTCCGAAAGACCGGCCTCTGCTTGTCCGCCGGTCTGAAGGAGATAGAGCTCGACTTCTCCCCCTACTTCGGCATTTTCGGTCTTGCTTTCTTCAAATGCCGCTCCCGGGTTCAGGGCCTCGGCATCCGTATAATGAAGTTCGCCCACTTTTTCTGACATGATTTGTTTGAACAGGAAATTGACCGCGTTTAAAATCTCAGGACGGCTGCGGAAGTTTTTGAACAGAAGGATCTTGCGGTCAGAACCGCCTCTTTCAGAGGCATAGCTGTTGTACTTTTCCAGGAACAGCTCCGGTCTGGCCTGTCTGAACCGGTAAATGCTCTGCTTGACATCCCCGACCATAAAGATGTTCGGATTGTCTTTTCCGGTCAGCATGCCGATCATAAATTCCTGCACATCATTGCTGTCCTGATATTCATCAACGAGAATTTCGCTGAAACGCTCCCGATAGCTCAAGGCGACAGGTGAAGGGACAATGTTTCCCTGTTCATCGGTTTGGGTCAGAACCTGTAAACAAAAATGCTCGAGGTCGTTAAAATCAAGAACGGATTTCCCGTTCTTGCGATCGGCGTATTTTTTGCCGAGATCCAGAACAAGGCCGCTGAGACACTTCATCAAAGGGTATAAGGATTTCAAATCAGCGGACAGACCTGCTGAATCGGTCAGAAATATTCGTTCTTTGATTTTTCGCAGCCGTATTTTCACCTCGTCACGGATATTTTTGACGGATTCCTGTTTGGTTTTATCGGCGTCCTTGCCTGCTGAGGGCCAGCGGCTGAACTGGACAGACTGCATTTTGGCCAAAAGGCGGTCCCATCGGTGACCGCTTCCCGACCTGCTGAGAGCCAGCAGCTCCTCCACATGGGAGAGATCCTCGCCCAAGACCGGAATATAGTTTTGCAGGCCGCCTGTCCCGTCCTTGATCATCTCCAAGGCCCGGTTCAGCTGTTCAACCAAATTCTCCAGTTCCATCTCAGCTGATTCCAGGAGGATCTTTCCCCAGGGGGTCTCGCTAAAATCCTCATCCGTATATTCAAGCAATTCCGCATATTTAAGCAATTCCGCTGTTTTATCCTGAAGCCATTTTTCCGGCCAGGGACTGCTCTGAATAAAATTGTAAAGATTTAAGACCATGTCCTGGAGGGCCTGGTCATCCCTGTTTCCCCCATAGCATTCCAGAAGTTCGTCAAAATTTTCGTCTGTGGTTTCCTTCTCATAAAGCTCTTCAAAAAGCTCCTGTAAAGACTCCAGTTTCATTAACGCGGCTTCGGTTTCATTGGCAATTCTGAAATCGGGATCAAGATTGATCCGGTGAAAGTTCGTACGGATCACTTCCAGGCAAAAGGAGTGAATGGTGGTGATGGAGGCTTTATGGAGGAGGGTCAGCTGTCTCTGAATATTCGGGGAATCCGGATTGTCCTCCAGGACTTTGCTGATCGCCTCTGCTATTCTTTCCCGCATTTCGGCGGCGGCGGCATTGGTAAAGGTCACAATAAGAAGCTTGTCGATATCCACCGGGTGCTGACGGTCGGTAATTTTGCGAATGATTCTTTCAACCAGCACCGCGGTTTTGCCTGCCCCCGCGGCGGCGGCCACCAGAATACTGCAGTCCTTCTCCGATATGGCCTCCCATTGTTCATTCGTCCACTTTGTCTCACTCATGCCCGTTTTTCTCCTCCATCAGCTTCCAGACCTCCGCATCCTGATAATCGGGGAGCAGTTTAAAGCTGTTTTCTTTTCTGGCGGGATCAAACTGGCAAATTGCCCCAAACCTGCAGTACCTGCAGGAATTGGCGGTTTTCTTCCTGTAAGGGGCTATATCCACGCGGCCCCGCATGATTTCCCCGCCTAAATGCTGCAAAAGGTTGCGGACATATTTGCGCAGAAGGTTGAATTGTTCAAATGAAGCCGCCGAAGACCTGCCCAAACCGCCGCCTTTATTGATTCTGGCCGGAATGATCAGGGAGCTGCCATCGATCTGTCTGTCCATTTCTCTAATCAGGCGGACATCGGCCAGGATCAGGCCTTTCATTTTCAACTGTTTCATGATCGCCTGTTCTATTTCTTCCTTGGAGGTCTGCTTGCTCCCCCGGATCAGAGGATCATCAATCCGGAAATAGAGAAGGCCCCCGGGAAGAAGCGGCCGGGGAATATCCAGGCCTTTATTTTCCCATATGGCATCCAAATAGGTCATCAGCTGAATCTGCATTCCATAGTAAACATCGGCCAGTTTGAATTCCTTGTTGTTTGATTTGTAATCCACGATTCTTAAATACGTGCCTTCGGCGGTTTTCAAGGCGTCAACCCGGTCTATTCTGCCGACAAGGTGAATTTTTTCACCGGACTCCAGTTCAATGACAATTGGCGGAAAATCCCCGCTTTCACTGAAATCCATTTCATAACCCAAAGGCTCGAAGCCACTGCGCCTGATATGCTCGGCAATCAGCCGGACTGCCCTCACCAAAACTCTTTTCAATCTCATGGTCAAGGCCGTATATCTTTTGGAAGCGGCTAATCCGGTTCCCTGCATTTTCGCCAGCATCTCGTCGACGATCTGTGAAACCTTAATCTCACACCACTCTTTGTCCAATTCGCGCCAGGAAAGCGCTTGTTCGGCAACCTGCCGGGAAAATGCCTCAATGACGCCATGCATAAATGTCCCGACATCGGGCGGGCTGAATCTATATATTTTTCTTTCCTTCGCTCCCAGGCCATATTGGACATAAAAAGCAAAGGGACAAGCGGTATATCTCTCCAAACGGGAAACGCTGGCATAAGCGGGCTGTCCGTATAATGCCGCGACTTTATCCCCACTGATCGGCGGAGCAATGTTTTTGTACAAGAAAGCTGCCCTGACTGCCCGGCAGCGGTCCCGCCACTCTTCCTGCCCGGCAAACCAGATACAGGTGTCCCGCCAGAGCCTGCTGATTTCCCGGCCGTCGGCTTTGCGGCGCAGGGCCTGAACCATCTGGCTGAACGCAGAGGCCTGCCCTGTGATCAGCTCCAGCTCTTCCGCTCCGGCGGTCGAGGTCAGAACATTGCCGGTTTCAGCCACCATCGGAAAAAGCTTGCGTATACGGGAAATTATGATTGACGGTCTGAGCGTTTTGCCTTCCTGATCAGCAATAGGCCAGCTCAGCCGCAGGTAATTTCCTGATGTGGTTAAAACCTTGTAGATAAGGTATTGCTCATCAAAGGCCTGTGTCCTGGTATCCTTGGCCAGTTCAATCCCTGTCTTGCCCAAGACGGCCCGGTCCGGGTCGGACAAAATATTTTCTTTTATTATCGCTGAGGGGAATACGCCGTCATTGACCCCCAGTACATATAATGCCTTGATTTTGTGACTTTTGGAACGCTCGGGACTCCCCACCAGAACCTGATCTAATGAAGCAGGAATCAAGCCAACCTTAAACTGAGCAAGACCTGTTTTGAGGATATCGGCAAACCTCTTCAGGCTCAGCTTTTCATCCCCCATAATTTCAACGATCTGATCAAAGACTTCCATCAGGATATTCCAAACCTGAGCATATTCGCTGGCCAGGTTCACTTCTCCGCTTTGACGAAATTCGGCGATGGATTGCTCCAGCTTGGCCGGAACCCCGATCCGGCAGAGAAAATCATAAACTGCCGTGCAGATTTCGGCGGTTTGCCGGCGCCCTTTGGTTTTTCCGCGAAATTCCTGAAGGGGCCCTGCCACCTCCAGCCTGATGCGGTTAATCTCTTCGAGCTGCTCGCGATATTGTCCGGAGCTCTTTTCATCCGGCAGAAAATCAGGACTCATTGTCCACTCTTCCTGCTTTGTCCAGCGGCTGCCCCTGATGCCGCAAGCTAAAACATAGTTTTCTAAACGATCAATTTTTTCCTGTTCAATTCCGCTTAAGCCTGTTTTCAAATAGCGGAAAACCGCTTCATAGGACCAGTTTTCCCCAAAGATATCCAGCATGGCCAGCAAAAGGCGTACCAGGGGATGATTGGTGATCTCCACCTTGCGGTCAAGAAAATAAGGAATTCCATATTCAGCGAAAATGATTTCAATAAAGCTCTGGTATTTGTCCAGGTTCCCGGCGACAACCGTGATATCCCTGAAGCGCATATTCTGATCACGGCATTGCCTGATGATATCCCTGGCCGCCGCCTCGATTTCCGAAAAAATATTTGCCGCTGAGAATAAGGCAATATCCTTTGTCTTTGAGTCGTATGTCTGATATGGATATGTATTTAAATAGCGCTCTAAATGAGCAAGCTCACTGCTGTTTTTAAACCTGGGCAAATGCGCCGTCTCCAGCAGCAGCGGTTTTTCCATCTCCGTCCGGGAGGCCTGGGCAACTTTTACGAGCTTATGGTACGCTTCTTTGGTGGGCGCAAAGATATCTAACCCCCCGGCCGGTCCGATCCCGGGCCCATCCGCACAAAGACTGACACTGATCCTCCCGGCTTTGCCCAACAAGCTCTCAATGACAGAGTATTCCTGGACGGTAAACCCGTCAAAGCCGTCGATCCATATCTCCGCTCCGTCATAGGTTCTCGTTTCCGGTATTTTTGCCGCTGCCAGGGTCAGATCATCATCGGAATCATGGTATCTCTCGCGAAGGGCTTCTTCAAACACGGCATAGATTGAACTGAGCTCCAACAGTTTATCTTTGAGAAAATTGTCGTCTTCGAATTCCCCGCTTACTTCTTCAAGACGGTGTGGGGAAATATGATATTGTTTCAACTCTGTGATCAGCTCGGCTATGGTATTGACAAAACCCTGCCGGTCGGCGCTATTGGCAAATACCTTCAAACTGTCCTTCATTTTATGGAGAATCCGGTAAAGGATCATACACTTCCCCGCCTGGTGAATGTGGGGATAGGTGATCCCCCCCGCTTCATTAAAAACACGGAAAGCCAGCCTGCGGAAGCTCAAAACCTCTGTCTGGAAAATCCCCCCGGTTCCCAGGACGGCGATAAGGTCTTTTTCCGCCTGAAAGGTATATTGTTCCGGGACAAGCATAACCAGAGGATGCTCTGCTCTCTCCGTAATTTTTGTTTTTATTTCCTGCAGGCACAAGTGCGTTTTTCCACTGCCCGCCCGGCCTAAAATCACCCTTAAGCTCATTGTCTTGCTCCCATATTCGTCCGTTTTTCCTCCTGTACCCAAGACCCGGCCGGCACTCTATCGATCAATGGTCTCATATTCATGGGCATAAGCCAATCCCCATTCACAGAGGGTACTAAGAATAGGCAGCAGGCTCCTTCCCGCCTTTGTCAGAGAATATTCCACTTTGGGCGGGATTTGGGTATATACCGTTCTCGTCACCAGACCACTGCCTTCCAGTTCCCTGAGCTGCTGAGTAAGCATTTTTTGGGTTATTTTAGGAAGAGTCTTTCTTAATTCACTAAAACGCAGAGTTTTATCCTTGATCTGCCAAAGAATAAGGGCTTTCCATTTTCCTCCGATCAGGGCCAGGGTCAGTTCCATCGAACATTGATATTCATTATTTTTGAATTTGATCATCTGTTATCTGTCTCCTTGCAGCTTTATCCCTTATCCTTTGATCCATGTCCTTGCCCACTTTATCGTGCCTTCCTGCAGCGTCAATGCCTTAAAAAAACAGTATCTTTTTAGATACTATATACCGAAAAAGTACGTACTTGCGATCGGCAGCCATATTCAATAGTATTATATCATAATTAATGAAGGAGTTGATGATCATGAAGGTTGTTGCGTTCAACGGAAGCCCGCGGGTTCATGGCAATACTGCCCGCAGCCTCCGAATTGTGCTTGATGAGCTGGCTAAAGAAGGAATAGAAACCGAATTGGTTCAGCTGGGAGGCCAAAAAGTGTATGGCTGTCTGGCCTGCGGCAAATGTAGCGAACTGAAAAATAACAGCTGTGTCCGCCAAGACGATGAGATGAACACGTTCATTCAAAAGGTCGGAGAGGCTGACGGGCTCCTTATTGGCTCTCCCACCTATTTCAGCAATGTCACCTCTGAGGTGAAGGCGTTTATTGATCGCTGCGGTTATGTAAACAAGGCCAACGGAGGCCATCTTCTGCGGGGGAAAGCTGGAGCGGCTGTCGTCTCGGTACGCAGGGCCGGTTCCAATTTTACTTATTCGGCAATCAACTTTTTCTTTGGAATTGCTGAAATGGTTATTCCAACATCCAGCTATTGGAACATGACCTTGGCCCGGGACCCTGGAGATATTGAGCTGGATGAGGAAGGGATCAGAACCTTTCAAACCTTGGGCAAAAATATGGCTAAGCTTTTAAAACAGATCAATGGAAATTGAACCTCTTTGTCTGCTGATGATGACTTCGCTCAGTTATGTTAAAATGATATCATAATATATTGTATCTTTTATCTTTTTAAGCGGGGATAACCATGGCGATCTATTATATCGACAGAAAAACAGGGGAAACCAGGGAAGAAATTGTGGCTGGGGATCAGTTCCTGCAATGGCTTTATCGGACGGGATCAGGCTCTTTCTTTTTGGAAACGCTCATCAAACGCAAATTTTTTTCTGCTCTATACGGGAAGTACCAAGATACCGGACAAAGCCGAAAAAAAATCAAGGGCTTTGTCCAGAGTCTGGCCATTGATTTATCCGAGGCAAAAATTGAGGATATCGGCAAATATTCTACGTTCAACGAATTTTTTACCAGAGAATTAAAACCTTCCCGCCGTCCGCTCTGTAATCAGCCTGAGGCTTTGATCTCCCCAGCCGACGGTCGGGTTTTTGCTTGGGAAAATATCGACATTGATCTGATGGTGCAGGTGAAAGGCCTTGCTTATACTCTTGCCGACCTGCTCCAGGATCAGGCTTTGGCCCTTGCTTATTCCGGGGGAACCTGTCTGGTCATCAGACTTTGCCCTGCCGACTATCACCGCTTTCACTTTCCGGACAGCGGTGTCCCCGGCCCGCCGCAGCAAATCAAAGGAAGCTATTATTCGGTTAATCCCCTGGCCCTGCATAAAATTATCCGGCTTTACTGCCGGAATAAAAGGGAACTGACTGTTTTCAGGTCGGATCATTTTGGCGACATGCTGCTCCTTGAGGTGGGAGCGACCTGTGTCGGCTCAATCATTCAGACGTACTCGGCGAATCAGCATGTCGCCAAAGGATCTGAAAAGGGGTATTTTAAATTTGGCGGCTCGACTGTTATTGTCCTGTTCAAAAAAGACAGGGTGAAATTGGATGAGGATATTCTTGATCATACCGTTTCCGGCTTTGAAACGAAGATATTAATGGGGGAACGGCTGGGCGTTAAACTGAAATAAGCGCAGAAAAGGATATCATTCCGGAAAACTCTTTTCTTTCAAATCTCTTTTGATTAATTCTCCAATTAATTCTTCAGAGATCGGCTTGCTCGTAAAATGTCCCTGAATGAATCCGCACCTTGCTTTTTTTAAGTAATCATATTGTTCGGAGGTTTCAATTCCTTCGGCAATCACATCAATGTCCAGGTCCTGAGCAAGTGAAATGATTGAGCTGACAATTTTCTTGCCCTGGTACCCCGGATTGATTTCTTCTACAAAGGATTTGTCTATCTTTAAAACATGAATGGGCAGCCGCCTGAGATATCCCAGAGAAGAATATCCCTTCCCAAAATTATCCAAAGATATTTTTATGCCCATTTTTTTCAGTTCAATCATTTTGAGGATTGTCTCATCCAGGCAGTCCGCAAATGTATTCTCGGATATTTCAATCTCCAGGGAGGACGGGGAGAGCTCCGTTTCGGACAGAATATCCTTAATGGCTTTGACAATATCACCATTCCGGAGCTGTGTCGCCGAGATATTCACTGAGATCATCCCTTGGAAATCATATTCACTTTTCCATTTTTTTGCGGTTTCGCAGGCTTTTTTGATCACCCATTCCCCAATGGGAATAATCAGGCCGGTTTCTTCGGCAACATTGATAAAATCCACGGGCTCCAAATGGCCTTTAAACGGATTATTCCATCTGAGCAAAGCTTCTACTCCCCTGATTCGGCCTGTCTCGATGTCATACTGAGGTTGATAGATCAGCTCAAACTCTTCTTTTTCCAGTGCTTTGCGCAACCCTTTTTCCATATTAAATTTGAGAAGGACTTCCTCCGCAATCGCAAAGGAAAAAATCCGCACTGTATTTTTTCCGCTTTCCTTCGCTTTATACATCGCCATATCCGCATACTTCAGCAATTCCTCTTTTGTTACGCCATGATCGGGGAAAACCGAAATCCCTATACTGCAGCTGAGATGAACAACACTGTTTTTTCCGAGTACAAAAGGTTTCAGAAAGCAATCTTTCACCCTTTTCGTTAAAGCCAGGATTTCTTCATTGCAGCTGGCATTCTGGAACGATAAAACAAATTCATCTCCGCCTAAGCGAGCCAATGTATCATAATCCCGAATGTTTGAGGAAATCCTATGGGCAGATTGTCTGAGGATCTCATCCCCACAGTCATGGCCCATACTGTCATTGATTTTCTTAAAGTTGTCAATATCTAAAAACAATACCGCAACCTTCTCATTTAATCTTTTCGCTTTTTTTAAAGTGATGTCCAGTCTGTCAAAAAACAACTTCCTGTTCGGAAGGCTGGTCAGACTGTCATGATAAGCAATATAAGCCAGTTGGTCCTCGTGTACTTTTAAATTGTTGATGTCAATATGCATGCCGGCCAATATCGACGGTTTCCCATTTTGATCCGAATATGATCTGCCGCTCGAACGAATCCATTTATAGGAACCGTCCTCACTTCTGACCCTATACTCATCATAATAATCTTCGGTTTTTCCATTGAAGAATTCATTGAACAGTTTGCAGACATGTTCGCGGTCATCAGGATGAATCCGGTGTTCCCATTCCTCAATCGTAATATTCTCCGTTGAGCAGACATTGAGAAATCTGCCCGCAAGTTCTTTTTCCCCTGTATTTCGTTTAAGATACCACACCCTGTCACAACTGGATCTCATGATCAATTCCAATATCTTGTTTTTTTCATCCAGTCTGGCTTTTTGAACCTTGATTTGCTCATTTATTTTTTTCAGTTCTTCATTGTGAAAATTCAATTCTTCATGACTTTGAAACGGTTCGCTCAATTCTTTAAAAATCGCCACAAAATAGCCTGTTTCAGGGGAAAAGGCCCTGATTTTGTACCATTTATCCCCGAGATCCGCGTATTGCTCAAGTACTTCCCGGTTCCCCCTGGAAGCAATTTCCCCTAGAAAACTGATTAAACCGGCAAAACTGCCGGGATCAGAATGGAGCTCTTTGAGTGTACTGCCGATCACATCCTTTTTCTTGCCGCCGATTATCCTTGCATACGCTGTATTCAGATATAAATGCTCGCAATCAACAGCAACACCATTGTTTTGAATGATCCTGCCATAAAGAACCGCATCCGATATATGTTCCAACGCAATCTCAAAGGATTGTTGACAAATTTCCAAGGATGATTCCCCTTTACAATGGACTTTTTCCAAGCTGTTCTGGCCTGTTTTTCAGGGCAAGTATGCGCAATTTATCTTTGATCGGGGTTCCAGTATTTATAATTTTATCATGTATTATCTTGTTTTTGAATAAATCTTATCCAGATGTTTGGGTTATGATTTATAATAGAAATATATAACCTTACTTTGCCCGGAAAAGGAGAAAAAAATGATTAAACATTTTAATAAAGTATTAGTGGCCAACCGAGGGGAAATTGCGATAAGAGTCTTCAGGGCCTGCAAGGAACTGGGAATTCAAACGATTGCGATTTATTCCGAAGAAGACAAGTATGCTTTATTCAGGCTCAGAGCGGACGAATCCTATTTGATCGGCAAAAAGAAAAAGCCGATTGAGGTTTATCTGGGGATGGAAGAAATTATTGACCTCGCTGTGCGTAAAGGAGCAGATGCCATTCATCCCGGCTATGGTTTCTTATCGGAAAATCCGGAGTTTGCCCAAAAATGTTTTGAGGCAGGAATTGAGTTTATCGGTCCTTCGGTTCATTCCATGGTCAATATGGGGGATAAGATCAAATCCAAACTCCTGGCCCACAAGGTCGGAGTACCTACCGTCCCGGGGATTGATAAACCGATGCAATCCGTCCGGGAAGCGATCCTTTTCGCTGAGGATTACGGGTACCCTGTCATTCTGAAAGCGGCGGCAGGCGGCGGAGGCCGGGGCATGAGAGTGGTTTACAGTCAGAAAGACCTGGAACGCGAATTTTACAGTGCCCAAAATGAATCCCGTAAAGCTTTCGGCATTGACGAGATTTTCATTGAGAAATATCTGGATAGGCCCAAACATATCGAGGTCCAGATCCTTGCCGATAAACACGGTCAGATCGTTCATTTATATGAACGGGACTGTTCTATTCAAAGAAGGCATCAAAAAATTCTGGAATTTGCCCCCGCTATCGCGATATCCGCGGCATTGCGGGAAAGGCTGTGCAATGACGCCCTGAAAATCGCCCGGGCAGCGGAGTATATTAATGCCGGCACCATAGAGTTTTTGGTGGACAAAAACGAAAACCACTATTTTATTGAAATGAACCCCCGCATCCAGGTCGAACATACCATTACGGAGATGATTACGGGTATTGACATTGTCCAAAGCCAGGTCTTAATTGCTCAAGGCTACCCGCTTGATTCCCCGGAAATCGGCATACCTTCCCAGGAATCGGTCGATCTCAGAGGCTACTCCATCCAGTGCCGCATAACAACAGAAGACCCTTTGGCAAACTTTGCCCCCGATACAGGCAAAATAGAGACGTACCGGACAAGCTCAGGTTTTGGCATCCGGCTGGACGGCGGAAACGGCTACACAGGATCAACCATATCTCCCTATTACGACAGCCTGCTGGTAAAGATTATTTCCTGGTCCAGAACTTTTGAAAATGCGACGAGAAAAGCAATTCGTTCAATTAAGGAAATTAATATCAAGGGTGTAAAAACAAATGAAGCCTTTCTGATTAATGTTCTTAACCATGAAAGATTCCTGAGCGGGGAATGCGACACTCATTTTATTGATGATACGCCCGAGCTTTTTGACATCAAACCGAAAAAAGATTATGAAACCAAGATTCTCAGGTTCATCGGTGAAAAAATTGTCAATGAAGTCAGAAATACCAAAAAGGACTACAATATCGCCCCTGTTCCCAAAATAACCGTGCCGGAAAATTTGACGGGCCTCAGACAAATTTTGCAGGAGAAAGGGGCCCGGGGATTTGCCGCCTGGGTAAAAAACCAGGAGAAGCTGCTTTTGACCGATACCTCTTATCGTGATGCCCACCAGTCTTTACTGGCGACCAAGGTCAGAACCAAGGACATGCTGAAGATCGCGGAGGCCACTTCTGTTCTGGCTAAGGATTTATTTTCCCTTGAAATGTGGGGAGGAGCTACCTTTGATGTTTCCTACAGGTTCTTAAGAGAGTCTCCCTGGAGAAGACTGCAGGCTTTGCGAAAGCTTATTCCCAATATTCCGTTTCAAATGCTTCTCAGGGGGTCCAATGCCGTTGGTTATACCAATTATCCCGATAACCTGATCAGAGCCTTTATCCAGGAATCGGCGGAACAGGGCATTGATATTTTCCGAATCTTTGACAGCCTGAACTGGCTTAAAGGGATGGAGATTGCTTTTGATGAAGTCCTCAAGACCGGCAAGGTCGCCGAAGTGTGTTTTTGTTATACCGGCGATATATTGGATGAAAAACGGGATAAATTCTCTTTGCAGTATTATGTAAACATCGCTAAGGAAATCGAACGAATGGGCGCTCATATCCTCGGGATCAAAGATATGGCCGGGCTGCTCAAGCCATATGCCGCCGCCAAGCTGATTCGGGCCCTCAAAGAAGAAATCTCTATTCCGATCCACCTTCATACTCATGATACCAGCGGCAATGGCGTGGCTACTCTGCTGATGGCTGCCGAAGAGGGCGTAGATATTGTGGATACTGCCTTTAACCCCCTAGCAGGCTTGACCAGCCAGCCGGCTTTGAACTCCATCGTCGCCGCTTTGGAAAACACCGAGCTTGATACAGGGATCAATCTGATGGATATTCAAAAGATCTGCAGCTACTGGCGGGAAGCGCGAAGTGTGTACACCCAGTTTGAATCGGAATTAAAATCCGGGACGGCCGAGGTCTATAAATATGAAATCCCCGGCGGGCAGTATTCCAACCTTAAGCCCCAGGTTGAAAGCTTTGGTCTGGGCCATAAATTTCAAGAAATCAAGGAAATGTACCGGGAGGTGAATGATCTTCTCGGAGATATCATCAAAGTGACCCCGACGTCCAAAGTGGTCGGAGACCTGGCCATATTTATGGTGCAAAACGGTCTGAACAGCGAGAACATTTTGGAAAAAGGGAGGAACCTCGCTTTTCCCGATTCTGTCGTCGACTATTTTCGCGGTATGATGGGCCAGCCGCTCGGCGGTTTTCCCGAAGATCTGCAAAGCATGGTTTTAAAGGGGGAAAAACCGATCACTTGCCGGCCCGGGGAAATCCTCAAGGATATCGATCTTGACCATATTACGGAGAAGCTCAACTCGGAGTTTATGTCCGAAGCCAACATCAGAAACGCCATAAGCTATGCTCTCTATCCCAAGGTATACAGTGATTATCTGCAGTCTTTATCAGAATACGGCCACCTTTATAACCTGGAGAGCCACGTCTTCTTCTATGGCCTGCGGGAGGGTGAAACCTGTGAGATTGACCTTGATGAAGGAAAAGTAATGATTCTCAAGCTTGTAGAGGTTCATGCCGTTGATGAGGAAGGCTATAAAAACGTCGTCTTTGAGGTCAATGGAAACAGGCGGGAAATGAAGATATTTGATAAGAATTTCGAAGAAAGCGAAAAAATCGATAAAACTCTTATGGCTGATCCGAATAATCCGTCTGAGGTCGGTTCTTCCATTTCCGGAAGCATAGCGAAAATATTTGTCAGTGAAGGAGAAAAGGTCACCAAGAAACAAAGCCTGATTATTATTGACGCCATGAAAATGGAAACCAATCTGATCGCGCCTGTTGACGGAGAAATTGAGAAGATCTTTATCTCCGAGGGCCAGCTGGTTAAGTCCGGCCAGCTTATCCTCAAAATAAAACAGGATTCCTGAACAAAAGGGCATTTATTTTTTAGCAATAAATAAATGTCCTTTTCTCTTGACCGCCTGCCTACTTCGTCATACTATAAGGTTAATCTCAGATCAATTTCCCGGATAGCGGAGGTGAATCCATGACGGTCCTGCTCGAGGGTAAAGACATCCGCAAGACCTATCAGACCGGCGAAGTAACGGTAGCTGTTTTAAAGGGACTTAACTTTCAAATTCTGCAGGGGGAGTTTATTGTCGTTCTCGGCCAAAGCGGCTCAGGCAAAACTACCCTGCTTAATATTTTGGGGGGCATGACCAAGGCCACCTCCGGCGAGCTTTTCTATAAAGGACATCCGCTTCATCAAGCCAGTGATAAAGAGCTGACTCTTTACCGCCGCAATGAAGTGGGTTTTGTTTTTCAGCACTATAATCTGATGTCTAACCTGACCGCTTACGAAAATGTCAAGCTGGCTTGGGAAATTGCCGAAAATCCTTTGTCTATTGAGGAAATCTTAGGGGATGTGGGCCTTAAGGACTGGTCCGCCCATTTTCCTTCCCAGCTTTCCGGCGGGCAGCAGCAAAGGATTGCCATAGCCCGGGCCATTGTCAAAAATCCGGAGCTCCTTCTTTGTGATGAACCTACAGGGGCTTTGGATATTCAGACGGGGATTCAGGTTCTCAAAGCTCTCCAAAAGCTGAATAGGGAATACCGCAAAACCGTACTGATCATTACTCATAATGCGGAAATCTCTAAGATGTCTAACCGGGTTTTTTATCTGAAAGACGGTCTCCTGGACCGGATTGTTGTCAATGAGCATCAGATTCAGCCTGAAGATATTACATGGTAATCGGTATGGTGCTGTTTTCATGTTGACCTGCATAGTTGCATTTCAATTTTTATGATGAAATGGGGCCGCCTTATGGCTGTGCTGAACAGGAAAACGATCAGGGAAATTAAGGAGAACAGAGGTGTGTATTTCGCCTGCATGGTCGTGATCGCCATTGGGCTGATCGCTTATGCCTCTATGTCTATTGTTCTGGAAAATCTCCAACGCGCCCAAAATGTTTTTTATACAGAGACTCACTTTGCTGACGGCTTTATTCAATTGACCGGCTATCCTGAGAATAAGGTAAGCGGTCTTTCCCATATTTCCGGAATCGATGTGATCGAAGGACGGATCGTGAAAGATGTCCGTATTTTTGAAGAAAAAACCGATTCCAACCGCTCCCTGCGTTTGGTTTCTTTGAATACATCCGACCCTAAGCTTGATCTCGTTCACCTTTCCAGCGGCAGAATACCTGAGGATAATTCTGCCGAAATGCTTGTTGATCCAAAGTTTTTTGCGGCAGGCAAGTTTCATCTGGGTGATCCGCTTACTCTTATTTTGGAAGGCAAAAGGGCGACCTTCACCATTGTAGGCACTGCTCAGAATCCGGAGTTTATTTATGCTATGCGCAATGCTCAGGACATCTATCCCGATCCTTCATCCTTCGGTATTGCCTATGTTCCCACAGCTTCCCTCAAATCGCTTGTTAAAGAATCGGGGCAGGTCAATGATCTGATTTTCTCCTTAAAGCCGGGAACTGATTTTACGGCCGTGAAAAATCAGCTGCAGACTGAACTGGCTCCTTACGGTGTGCAAAGTATCATCCCCCGTGAAGATCAAACAAGCCACTTTATCCTGAACAATGAATTGACCCAGTTGAAGGGAACAACGAAAACCCTGCCGGTGATTTTCCTGGGAGTAGCGGCCATCATCCTCTATACCATGCTCAGAAGGCTGATTGAGCAGCAAAGAGTCGCCATCGGCACACTCAAGGCTTTTGGCCATACCAACAGGGAGATCATTTTCCACTACCTCTCTTATCCCTTGCTGATCGGCTTTATCGGCGGGTTAATGGGCGGCCTGACCGGTATTGCTTTATCCTTCCCTCTGACTTCTCTGTATGAGGAGTTCTTTGCCCTCCCCGGCCTGCAAAGCTCCTTTTCCCTGAAATATCTTTTTTGGGGAATCGTTCTCTCCCTCTTTTTCAGTTTGATCAGCGGCATCAGGGCCTGCCTGGATATCCTGCGCCTGGAACCGGCTTCGGCGATGCGTCCTCCTGTCCCCACCGCAGCCCGCAAGACTCCCCTCGAAAAAGTATCTTTGATCTGGAACAGCTTTTCCGCCCAAACCCAGATGGGGGTGCGCAATACTTTCCGTTCTCCCGTCAGAAGCATGATTACTGTGCTTGCTCTGGCAGTTGTCTACAGCATGATGGCGGTATCCTGGTCCATCCAGAGCATGTCGGATAAGCTGACCACTTTTCAGTATGAACAGGTTCAGACTTATGATGTCAAAATCTCCATGCAAGCCCCTTCCGCCATGCGCGCGGTAAGAAATACCCTGGCCCGTGAACCGGGCGTTACTGAGGTTGATCCTGTCCTGGAAGCGCCGGCCACAATCAAAAATCAATGGCTGGAAAAAGAAGTCGTCATTATGGGGCTTCCCCGGGAAACCACGCTGTACAATATTCTTGATCAAAATGAAAACCGGGTAGAGGTCCCCGAAAGCGGAATTCTGCTCTCCGAACATCTGGCGGACCTTCTTCAGGTGAAAACCGGGGATTCCGTTATTGTGGAAAGTTCCCTGAATCGAGAACTTATTGCTGATACTCCCCGTACGATAGCTGTCCAGGGTATTGTTCCTCAATACATCGGCCTCAATGCTTTCATGGACATTGATTCCCTGCAGGATTTTCTCCGGCAGGGTGAAATCAGTACTTCCATGCTGATAAAAATAGATCCTGAACAGTTAAGCGCCTTAAAAAGCAAGTACCGCGACGCCGGCCAGGTTGCCACGTTAGAATCCATTCAGGAAAATGCCGAGAAAATTAAGCAGATGATGGAATCCTACAACTTTACTACTTATTTTTTGGCGGTTATTGCCGGAATCGCCGGCTTTGCCCTGATTTATAATTCCAGTATCATTTCCCTTTCGGAAAGAAAAAGGGAATTGGCCTCTTTATCTGTTCTCGGTCTTACGCCCAGGGAAATATTGCAGGTGATTATCTCCGAACAGTGGACGCTCAGCCTGTCCGGAATTCTTTTGGGCATCCCTCTGGCTTATGCTCTGCTGGCCGGAATGGCCAAATCCTTAAGTACCGATCTCTACAGTATTCCGGCCGATCTGCCGCCTTCTGCTTTATTGTGGGCTGCCGCGGGGACGGTCATTTTTGTTTGGATCGCTCAAAACCAGACCTTCCGCAGGATCAAGTCCCTTCCTTTTGTCGAAATCCTTGCGGTTCAAGAATAAAATCGCCGCTTGAGCCAAACAATCCTGTTTATACTTTTTCCCGGTAAACGCAGTCTCAAATTTATTTTTAGGAGGACTGAATATGAGTGGAGAACAGTTGAACATTTCTCAGCGCAAATCCGGGGTATTTCAAGATTTTTTCTTGAAAAAATACTCTTTGTTCAAAAACCCGAAAAGAAAAAGATTGCTGATTTTCGTTTTTGTGCTCTGCCTTATTGTCCTTTTTAGCCTAGTCTACAGTTTCTTACCTCTGCAAGGAAGGCTGCTGACTGTCACTCCTCAAGAATTCAGCAAGGGATTTACGGAAGAGGCTCAGGTTCTCCCGTCCAATGAATTATTAATTTACAATCAGGTTGATGGAAAAATAAAAACCATTTCTGTGCAAAACGGGGATCAGGTTAAGAAAGGCCAGGTCCTTCTGGAAATTGATACTGTTGATTTAAGCTATCAGCTGAGTGCCCTCACTGCCCAATTGGGCAGTATTGAGGGACAACGCCAGCAGACCGGCGGCGCATCCGCCGAAGCGAATATCAACCAACAAAGATTGCTGCTTGAACAAGCGGAAAAAGATGCTCTGGCCCAAGAGCAGTCCCTTAACCGTGCCAAAGCCCTCTATGGGACCGGTGCCATTTCCCTTGTTCAATTTGAGGAAGAGGAACGCCTGAATGAAAAGGCCAGGAATAACCTGGCCCAGCAAAAAAATGCCTTGGAGCTGCTCAACCATAACAAATCAGGTTCGGAATTATATTTTGACAGTCAAAAAAATGCGCTAAGCGCTCAAATTTCCCAGTTAACAGAAAAAATCAAAAATGCCAGGATTTCAGCTCCCCAAGATGGCTATATTAAGGATCTGACCTTTAAAGAAGGTTCCATGATCTCTTTGGGGCAGTACCTGCTGAGTGTTTATCAAAACCAGGGCTACAAGCTGGAAAGCTACGTCCTGGCCAGTGATGTCCTGGGAATCCGATCCGGGGACCCTGTGGAGCTGGTTCAAGACACGGGCGACGGGAAAAAAACCTTAGCGGCTAAAATTGAACACATAGATTCTTCCGCTGTTGAGCGAATTTCCCCTCTCGGTCTGACAGAAAACCGGGTTAAGGTTACCCTGCTTCTCCAGAGTAATGCTCCTGTTGTTCTGGGAAGCAGCATGGATGCCCGATTTACGACTGCTCAGGAATCCAATCAGCTTATTGTCCCAAAAACCGCGGTTTTTTCTTATCAGGACGGCTATGCGGTATGGACTGTCGAACAGGGAAAAGCAAAAATCCAACCCGTTACCAAAGGGTTGGAAAATGATCAGTCGGTGATTATTCAAGAAGGTCTGACTGCCGGAGCTCTGGTTTTGCTCGATACTGAATTGACGGGGCTTAAGGAAGGAAAACGGATTAATGCCGGTTAACGCCTCTCAGATTTTGCTGAAGGCCTGGCAGGCTCATTCATAAGTCACGGCAATCTCGGCGATCATTTGCTCAAAATCATTGAGCTCATCAATAAATTGATTGATGACATTTTCATCGAATTGGGTGTAGCCGGACAAAATTTTTGGCAAAAAGGGACAAGATTTTTGGCAAAAATTACACCGTTTCTCAGAAGTATTTCCGAGGTATCGTTCGCTTGCATCGACCGCCCCGGAGGGGGTGATTCATGCAAAAGAGCGAGGCCATTTAAGACATCCGGGAGGGAGCAGCCGCGAGGCCGCCCCTCCTTTTGTCTTGCCCGGTTTAAGCGGTCTATGCGCCTTCCACTTCAGCCGCCAGATACTCAGCCACCGGGACGATGTACTCTTCAGGGAGGGACTCGATGTCCCTTTTCTCCCTCTTAATGAGTGCAGCGTATACGGGAATCATGTAATTCTTGACTGCTGCCATTACTGCCCGCCTCCTTGTGTTAGTGTATTGACACGCTCTTCAAGCGCGGCAATCCTTGCATTTGCTTCAAGCAATTCCTCAAACAGTCCGGCCACGGCCTCATAGAGGTCGATATTTAGTTCTTGGGCCTTTTCTACCTTTTCCCTCTTGATTTCAGAGAGAGGCTTTGGATTTAACAATTCAGGCATTACTCAAACGCACCTCCAAATCCATTTATTGAGACTTCGCCTTCATATCCGGGGTTTTTGACAATATGGAAGCGGATGTTTACGCCCCATCTTGTCGCCGTTTTCTCCGCATTGATGAAGTTATAGACTCGGTTGATGAAGACCTGCGCTGTGATGTCTTCCCATGTCGGATTGTCGTCAAAAGCGTTATTACAAGCGTACACGTAGGCCTCCGCGCCCTCGATGTGCCATGTTGGAGTGACAAGGACTTTGGTTGCCATCGCATCGGTCTCGAACGGAGTCGGGAACTCGAACAGGATTTCCGTCTCGTTCTTGCTGAAGTTGAAGACTCTAATCGACGTCGCAAAATTGGTGTCTACAGCCTCAATCTTGAGGGAGTGTGACCCGTTTGTCAGCATGAGCCACTTTTCCTCCGTGAGGGTGATTGTGGCCTCTGTGCCGAGCTCTGCGGTGTATGCTCGGATGACAGTATCGTCAATTTTTTCGGTGATAATCACCGCATCGCCTTCGACGTCGTTCACAATGTAGGTCTTTGAGAAGGCTCCCGTCTGTTGACCGAGGTCTTCATCCACTCCCGAGATGCTCGGCGCGGCGTTTACGCGCTTGAAAGTGTATGTCCTGTACGCCGTGCCACCCTTGCCGTCGCTGACCTCAATCCGAGCCGTGTTGACCGAGTTGAGAGCTAAGCTGAAGAGCTTTTCGTTCGTGATTTCAAGCGTGAGCGTCTGTCCTTTCGGGGCGTTGTTTATCGTTCTGAGCGTTTCAGTATTGAGTTTCTCGACAACTGTCAGTGTGTCTCCGTCCGTGTCATTAACCGTGTACTCAATCTGAAAGCCGAGGTTTTTATCCCCGAGGTTTTGGTCACTTCCCGAGACGGTCGGAGCTGCGTTCACTCTTTGGAACGTCCATACTCTTGTAGCCGTGCCGCCCTTGCCGTCATTGACCGTTACGGAGACGGTATGAGTGCCGAGGCTGAGGCTTGTGACCGGGACGTTGATGCTGTATGTTTGCCCCCGGACTGCATTCGTGAAGGTGTTTGTCTGCACGCCGTCGCGGTATTCCGTTACTGTGAGCACGTCGGACGCATCGGTGTCATTGACCGTGTAGGTGATTACAAAGTCCGCGTTTTTGTCCCCGAGATTTCGGTCTATGTCAGAAATCAATGGGGCAGTATTCAGTACTTCAAGGACGGGCCGCCAGCCGACGATGTCGGTGCGATTCGACTGCCCATTGTTGTTCCAATAGCGGGCCGAAATGTAGCCGCGAAGCGCACGGGTAGCGGTGTTGCCTGTGTAGGTCTCTTGACACCATGAATACATACCCGCCCAATGCCAAAAATCGCCATGAGTGCTCGTGTAGTCAGCCGTTGCAAGGGTAGAGTCAAGGTCTGCCGAAGTGGGAGCAGGGAGCCCTGTGATGACCTCCTCGCGGGTGACGAATCTGTCCCACTCGTTTGTAGCCGGAGAACCGCCGGAGTAGGCGTCCGTTCCGCTCCTGTAGTTGCTGCCGCCCGTCAGAGCTCTCAGCTTGTACTCGGCCCCGTCAATAGTGATGGTTTTGCCAAAAATACGATTGTCGCCGTTGAGGTCGTCCCACGACACATTAGCCAGGATGACCCTGTCACAAATAAGAAGGGTCTTGTCTCCGTCCTTGATTTTGTGCCATTTGAGCTGATTCGCTTCAGTTCCCGGAGTGTTGCCGATAGTCCAGCTTGACATCGTGGTCAAGGTGTTAAAGTCGGCAATGTCTCCGACTGTACTCTGACCTGTCGGCGCGGAGCTGATGCGCCACGGTTTAGTGGGGCGAGGTTGGATTACTCCGCTCTTGTACAGGCCGCCGAGATTGATTGTTCCGAGATATTCTGCCAAAATAAATCTCTCCTTCCACTTTGATATAGGGGTATGGTGCGAAAATCTTCTTGCAGAGGTTGAAGCTGCATGACCAGCGTGCATATCCGAGCCATGAGCTCACGGCCTGAACGACTTCCTTCTTGGTCATTTCCCCGGCCTTTTGCTTTTCGTCCATACGCTTAATGCGTCGCTTCATCGCCTGTTTTGATTTATCCCTCAATAGGCGGTGAGTCGTCCAGATTTTGAAGCCATAGGCATTGACGCCCTGCTCCAACGGGAAAATCTTGGTCTTTTGGTTAGTCTCAAGCCCGAGTCGCTCCTCAAGGAACGTCTTGATTTTTTTGAGGTACTCCTGGGCCTGTTCCTTCGTTGGCGTCACGATGCAAACATCGTCCATGTACCGGGTGTAATACTTCACCTTGAGGAACCTCACGCAATACTGGTCGAGCTTGTCGAGGTAGATGTTCGCCATGTCCTGCGAGGTCACGTTCCCGAGCGGTATTCCTTTTTCTCCTTCCGGGCTTGAGTCAATGATTTTGTTAAGGAGCCGGAGAAGTTTTTCGTCCTTGATTTTCTTTTGAAGGATTCTCTTCAGGATGTCCCTGTCGATAGAGTAAAAGAACTTTTTGACATCTATTTTGAGAATCCATCCTCCGCCGTGCTTCCATTTGCACAACCTCATGTTATGCTGAAGGTGTTCGACCGCCCTGTGATTCCCTTTGTCCTCTTGGCAAGCAAACGAGCCTTTGATAAATACCGGCTTATAGACTTCCTTGAGAACGCTGTGAACCGCGAATTGCACGGTCTTGTCCCGAATATGAGGAGCGGAGATATTTCTCTCTTTCGGCTCGAAAACCTTGAATCGAATGTACTTCCCGACCTCATATTCTTCATCCTTGAGGTCTCGCCACAAGTGGACGAGATTCCTCTCCCTGCACATATCGAAGATGACGGCTTCCTTTTGGAATTTCCGCGCTCCTCGTTGTGTCTCACGGTATCCTTTCGCTATGTTGTCGTAGTCAACAACTGCGTCAAACAGCGGGCTTTTAGTAGTGTTCGTCATAATGGCATCCCTTTCATGAAGCGGCTTGGCAGTTATGACATTGTTCATGTGTTTACACCGTTTCCACAGTGAAGGATTGCCCCTCCCTTGAAGTATAACAAGGACTCGCCGATGAAGCCGTGACCGCATCGGACGAAAGACTTACAGGGCGGGCCGCCAGCCGACGTTGTCGTTGCGATTCGACTGCCCATTGTTGTTCCAATAGCGGGCCGAATTGTAGCCGCGAATCGCACGGTTAGCGGTCAAACAGGGACAACCCTGTGAGTAGTTACTTTTTCCCGTAGTGGGCCTTTATCAGACCCCCGCATATGCGCCCGAGCTCGGAGATTTTCTCTTGCAGCTCATAGGCTTTCTTTTGGGTGATGTACTTCTGATTCCTCGCCATCCCAAAATGAATGAGCAGGAGCTTCAGGTCTGCGTCCACCTCCCGGAGGTAATGGATGCGGTCATCCGTCTTGAGTGCGCTGTACATCATAGTGTTTCGGATGACCCTGTAACATGCCTGTTTTATCTCTTGGCAGAGGCAAAACTTCTCGGACTGCGGGAAGTTCCTCAAAAGGGGATAAATCCTGTCAAGGAAGATTTCAGCTTTCTTCTGAAGCATGGAAGGCTCCACGAATCAAACACCTCTTTTCCCGCAATCTCTCAAGTTCTTGGACGTCTCCGTAATACTCGCATCCGTAGTCGGTGAGCTTGATTGTCGCTTTCTTGTCTGTCCCTGTGATGATGCCGGAGATGATGAAGTCATCATCCTTGAGGCCGGAGCAATCACCGTCGCATAAAGGAACCAATTCACTGAACAAGTTCCCTATCATGCAGCTCAGCTCCCTCCTCGGGCACGCCACTTTATACATAGATTTTCCGCGCCACCGGGTCATAGATGCCGTTGCTGAGCTTGATGTTGCTGAGCGAGCTGAAGTTCTCAATAAACACGTTGTTGGTCATATTATTCAAGGTTGCATCCTTGACGACCTTGAGCTCAGCCTGAAGCTGTGCAATAGAGGCATCCTGAGTTATGGTCTGCGCGGTGACTGCCTGGATGCCGTCGTCCATATGACCGAGATTGTTCTCGCTCAGCGGCGTCCCGTTCTGGATGACTTCGCCCGTTTCCTCGTCGACGACATGGTCTTTCCATCCGACTTTGCTATAAGGATTCAACACTTTCAACCTCCATTTCTGTAAAGCGGTACTTAAAGGCTACATAGAGCCCCTTGCTTTGTGGTTTCGTAAAGACCCTGTCGGTCAGCGCGACCACATCGCCGTCATTGTCGACGAGCTGCACGTTTGAGACGCTGCCGACAACCGCATCGTCAAAGTAGACGTAAATCTTCACGACGTCTCCTTCAACGATAGACTTGAAAATCGGCCTTGTCTGCGGAGCTCCGTTGAGGCTGTACGCCGCATGATGGATAGAGCTCGCGAACCTTTGGGCCTGTTTGTTTAGGCCGATGCCCGTCAATGTCTTCATGGTCATTCATCTCCTTTCGTCATGGTTTTCTCTGATGCGAGAGGATAAGTCACTTCACCATCGCGGGCCGAAGACTTGACCTCCGAGACGGAATCAAAGCCATAATAAAGCGAACAATTCTCCTCGTGGTATATCCTCCGCGATGTCATTGTCCGGCCTGTCAGAGGATAATCCTTGATAGCTCCGCCGCTTTGGGACTGAGCCACGCCCGCCGAGGCGACCATATGGCCGACACACACCGCGATCGGGAAGACGCCGCACACGATAGTCCCGCAAAGGGGATAACGGGAAAATCCCGTCTGCTCCTTGGAACGGATTCCGATGACGTTTCCGCTGTCCACACCGTAGTTAGGCTTTGCACTCGCTTCCTTGACCTTCATCACCTCGGCGTCTATGATGCGGATGTCATTGACGCCACTCGGATTCTTGCCCCGGAGGAAGATGATAAACTCAGCCCATCTCTCCGGGTCTGTCTTATAAAACGGCTCTATGTAGGATTGTTCATATCCGAGAGCCTTGAGGGCAAGGAGGACGCCCGGCCTTGTCCCGGCCTGCTCCGCGATAATGGCCTTCATGGAAAGCCGTGTCCTGTAGGCTTCGGCATCCTCGCCCTTGAGCCGGGGCATTTCCCGGTCTTTACCGTGTTCCGGGAGCATGACCTCGCTTGCGCTGATGACCATTGACTCGGCCCGCACCCGGAAGATGTCCCTCTTGGTGTCGTCAAACAGCTTCCCGACGACCTTGAAAAAGATATAGAACTGATTCGCTGCCTTTTTCCCTTTCCTCAGCGGAGTAAAGAGGAGGCTGAACATGTACTCGCCGAACCTCTCAAATCTCGCCATCGCCTCACGTCCTTTCCACTGTCACCGATACCTCACCGAGGATGATGACCTTGTCGCTGTCAAGGAAGACGTCCTCACTTGGAACCGTAACCTTGACATTGCGGACGGATGCGACCTTGCTTTTGACAGCGTGGACGATGTCGGCGTGAGTGAGCTCGTTGAGCTCCCGGTTTTTCCGTATCTGAAGCAGCTCCGAGATAGCAGCCTTCACGCTGTCGGCGATGCCGTCATCCGAAACGGTGTCCGGGATGGTCACGGTTACGGAGACAGGCTGCTCTATGGTCGTAGAGCTCTTCACGAGCACGTCGTCATAGTTGCCGATAATCTTGTCGACCTCGGCCCGCACCTGTGCAAGGAGGCCCTCCGTCGCTTCTCCCGCCGTCCCTGTGACGATGATGTCGACCGTTCCTTGACCTCTCGGGTGCATATCGTTCACCTTGACAAAGAGCACGCCCGGAACCTGTTCACAAGCGTTTTGATACTTCTCGGCGATGGGCCTTGTGGCAAGCTCAGACCACGAGCGGAGGGTGCGCTCCCGGAGGCTCTCAACGTCCTCAATGTCGCTGCCTTCCCGGACTATCCAGTCAGAACCATTGGAGACCGTGCAGCCGCCCTCTAAATGCGTCAGGGAGCGCGTTATCTGCCCGGGTGGTACATTGTACCTTGAGCCCTCCCGTTCGGCCTCCACGAGGACGCCGACCGTCTCCGCGCCCTTCTGAAGGACGGTATCCTTCAGGACAAAGAATCGGAGCTCCTCGCCGTTGACGTCCTTGATGGTCTTGAAGACGTGCCCTTTGGCAATGCGAACGGCCTCCGCGCCTTCTCCCCTTGTCACAGTGACATAGCCTTGCGTTTTGAGGGCTTCCTTTTGTTTCTTGCCGAAGTCCGCCGCTTTGAGCTTGAGCCATATCCCCTCAGCATGAGCGACAAACATGTTATTGAGCACACGGCGGAGGAGGTTGATGAGCTCGATGCGGATGCGGAGGACTATCATCAAGAGGGTGTAAAAGATGCCGCCCGAGCTGAAGTTCGTTATTGAGAAGCCCTCGCTTTTAAGCTGCGCGACCGTCTCCTCCTTGAGCTTCTCGATGTCCGGGACGGGAAGAATCTCGTCAAGAACCTTTTCATCAATCAATTTCAATCACCTCCACATTTACCCTGTCGACCGTGACGCTCACGCTGTAGGTCTGAGAATCCCCGATAAAGCAAAAGGTAGTGAACACCTTGAGCGCGTCATCCTCAAGCTTTACCTCGGTTGAGATGGTCTCAGAGTCGACGATTTCTCTTCTTTCAAGCTTTTCTCTTATGCGCTCCCCGACCTCTATGATGGTGAGCTCGTCGTCCTCGCTCTGCACGAAGTCGAGAAGCGACCATCCCCACTCAGTATCATAGAAGAGCTCGCCCGCCTGTGTCATAGCCTCAAGCCGGATGTCCTGCATGATGCAGTCGAACCCGGACACAAGAGGCGCGTCGCCAGTGGCCGCCTGGGTGAGCTGCCACGAGGGGTCAAGCTTAATGTCTGTGTCGTTTAACCCTGCCATCAAACCACCTCCCCGATAATGCACGGATTGAGCTCACCGTACAGAAGGCCGACCGCGACGGTTTTCCCGAGCTCGACGTTTACCTTGGAAAGCACTCCGGGAATCTCCGGGAAGCGTTCGTCAATCTCGCCCGTTTTGTCAAGAATCTTGAGGCTGTATTCGTACCACTCGCCCGTGGACGCTGCTCTTGTGACCCTTGCACGCATAAGGCCGGGGAGCTGCAAGTGAGGGAAGTCGGCGGCGAGCTGCTTTGCTATTACACTTTTGACCATTTCCTCAAGCATTGCTCTCCCTCCTTCGGTTAAAAATAGATGTAGGTGCGGATGAACCCCGCCTCGTTGGTAGTAAAGACGACCTTCTTGACCTCGAACTCGCCGGACACCTGCGGGTGTGAAACGCTTATTTTGTGCGAGTGCTTGATGAACGGTGCGGAGACCGTTTCGAGTTCCCACACGCCCCCCGGCCTGTTGAGGGTGATGATGTTCGTCCCGTACTCAAACGAGAAAACCTTTGTTTGTTCGGGCTTCTCTCCCCAATAGAAGACTCCGCCCGAAAAGAAAAACTTCTCAGCGATTCCCCATGCGGCGTGTATCTCGTTAATGACCGAGACCACGTTCTTTTGAAAGATGGGGATTCGCGCCTTTGCCGGATGTGCCGCCGCCGAAAGCTTCATCTTCTGAACCCCGGCCTTTGCGAGGCAAAAGGAGATAATCTCCTGCGGCGTCGCATCTAAAAACGTGTTGTTAATGGCCGTTTCCTCAAGGAGAATCATGTCGTCCTTGAGGAGGATTTCGTTCATGTAACCGCCGCTGTCATACGGCTTGGTGATATATCCTTCGAAGACATCGTCGAAAACCCCGTTGTAACCGAGCTGGATGAGGGCCTTTTCTTTGACGTCGAGAGTGAGCTTCTCTTTGAACTGCCGGGTAAACCTCACCTTCGCCCAATCAAAGTAACTGTCTTTGCTTGAATAAACCTCGATTTCTACGCCTTCCCTGAAGGTGTATTTCCCGAGCTCTACGCTGATTTCGGGATAGAATAATTCAGCCGTTTCCACTCTTAGAATCACTTCCTTAGTACGGCATCATTGAGAGCCTGTTCGCATAGGCCGTCGTGCTTACGTCATCCACAGCGGGGGAGTTGTTGGTCTTGGGAGCCGTCCCCCGGCTGCCGCTCAAATAGCTTTGATATGCCGGGTCGAGCTTGCTTACCGCCGATGAGGTGCTCGTCTGCGAGCTGCCGCTCTTGGATTTTGTCGCCGTGATGGTCATTGGATTGTACGACCAGAACTCAAGGCTCACCGTGAGCTGCTCCTTTTTGCTTTCCTCCTTCGAGCTGAGGCTCTTGAAGATGACCTTCTTGACCCGGCGCGCTGCCGTGTGCTCGTTGATGATTTCATGAACGACAGGCTTCTCCTGTCCTGCCTTTTTGAAAAGGTTTTGTATCTTGTCGAGCTTCTCTTTCCTCGTGGCGTTGGGGCCGTCTTCTAGGATGAGCTCAATCGTCACCTTTGCGTCCTCGTACCCCTCTGCCTGTTTCGCCTTCGCGGAGCTCCCTTCGACTGTCTGCTCTTCGATGAGAGCGTCATCCCTGACCTCTATACTCTTGATGAGGCCGGGGAGGATAACCCCGCTCACTTTAATCGAACTGTCGTCGACAAATATCAAGATTATCCCTCCCCTTCAGCGACGAGCCCGTTGCTGTTGACGTAGTCCTCAATCTCCTTGAGGAGCTTGAGGAGCAGCGGGAGCTCTTTGATTTTGGAGAAGTCCACGTTTAGGAGCAGTTTCTCGATGATGATGCGCCTGTCTCTTTCCGTGGTCGTCTCCGATGTTTCTTTCTCCCGGGAGATTTCCTTGAGGTTGACCTTCTTGACAGGCTCCCGGCCTCCTGTCGTGTCAATTTTGCCGAGCCCCTTCTCCACGGCTTGAGCCGGGAGGTCTGCACCCTGTTCGATGCCCTGCGCCAGCGTGGACATTGTCCTGTGCCCCGAAAGCGTCAGCTCCGCGAGAGGCCCTTCCTTCGCATCCGAGAACGGAAGAAGCTTTCTAACCTTCTGGAAGATGCCTTTTACCGCCTCGACGGGCTTCATGGCCGCGCTCTTGATGCCTTCAACGAGGGTGTCGATGATTCTCGCGCCGCTTTCCCTGAAGAACGCCGGAACACCCATAAAGAATTCCTTGATTGCATTGATGCCGTTGACAAAGCCTTCCTTGATGCGGGTCCACATATTCGAGAAGAAGGCGACTATTGAGTCCCAATGCGTGATAATGAGCATCGGAATCCCTATGAACGGCAGGAATGCGGCGATTGCTATTTGCAGCCAGGTCGGCATCCCCGAGAAGAGATTCCGAATCCAGTCAAACCCGGCCTTTATGCCGTTGACGAAGCCGTTCCAAACGCCTTGTATCCACGAGACCACCGAGTCCCAATTCCGCCAGAGTAGAATAATCGCGGCCACTAAAGCGACGATGCCTATAATAATCCACGTGATAGGATTCGCGAGCAGGGCCGCCGTGAAGCTCCACACCGAGGCGATAAGCTCGGGCATCGCTGTCACCGCCGTCGTGATTGCTTGCTTTGCCATCCCCACAAGGCCGAGGGCCATGTTCTTTAATGCCGTGACCCCGTTAATGGCTGCCGTCCTCGCCATGCTTGCGATATTGACGGCGACGTTTCTGATGCCAGTAACCGCCGACGAGGCAAAGGTCTTAACCGCGCTGAAGCCTCTCTTTAGACCGTCCCCGGCATACAGGGCCTTTATTTGGATAGTTGTAAGCAGGTCGGGGATTCCCCGTATCGCCCGGTAAAAACCTGTCGCAAGTCCCGCCGTCTTGGTGAACACAAGCCCCACGCCGCCGACGACCGCGATTGTCGTCCCGGCCACCATCAGGAAGCCTCCCAGTGCGAGCACAATAATCATGATGACTTTGACGAGCTCCTGATTCTTCTCAATCCATGAGCCAACCTTTGTCAGGACTTCCTCGCCCCTGCCGAGCAGTTCGTTGACGGTGGGGAGGAGGCTGTTGCCGATGGACTCCTTGACGTTCTGGATGCGTTGCTGTAACCGCTGGTACTTCTCGGGCTCCGTGTCGTTGATAGCCGACGCCATTTCCCGGGCGGCCCCGACTCCTTCGCCCATCGACGAGTAAAGGCCGAGGATGTTGTTCTGCAAGTCTCCCGTCTTGGAGTACATGAGGTCAATGAGGGCGACCGCCTCCGTATCACCGAAAGCTTTTTGCAGTTGCATTTTTTCGGCTGCGTCCATCGTCTCTCCGAACTTGCCCCGGAGTTTACCGAGGATTTCCGGCATAGAGAGGAGCTGGTTGTTCGCGTCCGTGAACTTGAGGCCGAGCTCCTCGCCGCCTTTGACAGCCGAGCGGAGGAAAGCTTTGTATTTCGTTCCCGCCTCGGCTCCGCTCATTGTGGCCTGAAGCATACCCAATATAGAGAGCTGCTCCTCAAGGGGCACGTTGGCCGTCGTTGCCGAGGCCCCGAGGGTCTGAATCGCTTGTGCCATCCCTGAGCCCGTGGTCTTGAAGTTCTTGACCGAAGCCGCAATCCCCGCCGAGAACACTTCCCCGAACTCCATATCCGAAAGGTCGGAATAGAAGTTCTTGTATATGCCGTAACCCGTGGCGAAGAGGTTTGTCATCTCCGCGATGCTGGACTTTGTTCCCTTCGCGGTGATACCTGCAAGCTCCGTATACCCGGCGACGCCCGCATCCGTAAGGGAGGAGATGCCGCTCTTGATGTCATAGGCCGCCGTGATGAAGTCGGCTTTCGATGTCCCGGCCCACTGTTCGGAGAAGCTGCGCGCCGCATCCTCAAGGACGCCGAGGTCTTTGACGCCCACCGAGGCAAGCTCACCGAGAGCCCTTTTTGTCGCGAAGGTTGCCTCCACCGGGGCGAGAGCTGAGGCGGTTATCTGTGCGCCGATACCCGCCATCGCCGCCCCGGTCTTGGTCATGTCGCCGAAGGTCTGCTCCATGCTCTGAAGCTTCGAGACAGAGCCGCCGACCGAAGACTGCACACGGCCCATCGGGCCTGTCAGGTGGTCGACCATGTTCATAATGAGGGACAGCTTGAAAACGGATTCTAAGCTCACACTATTCCTCACCCCTTTCGTATGGTATAATTAGGCAAAGGAGGGATTACCATGACCTTGATAATCGTAATGCTCAAAGTTCTCATATTCGCCCTGTGCGCCGGAGCTGCCATCTCCGTCCTTGTATATGTTCCGCTTATGGTCTATACGATTCCCTATGCCTTATGGGTAGGCCATCAAAACACGATGGGAAGGCAGAAGGACAAGGACAAAGAGAGCATCTTCCAGGCCGGGAGGAACGCGACCAAACTATATAAAGCATGGATTACCAGACAAACACCGACCCTTTGATAAAGAGGTCGGTTTTTTATTCCGAGAACACCTTCGAGATAGCTCTCGCAACAATGTCCTCCTCAACCTCTTCGATGTACCTTGCCCGGGCGAGGAGCGCAAGGAATTCATCAAAATGCAGCTCCCCGATATTATCCGGCAGAAGAGCAGGGGGGACGAACCTGTAAATCTCAAGCGTCGCCGCCTCAACAAAGTCCGTCCTCACCCTCCCGAGCTGCTCTTCTACAGCTTCATTAAATTTGCGGTCTTAGACAGCCCGAGCATGGAGAGCAGCTTTTCGCCCGCGCTCAAGGTAAGGGCCGGGTATTCCTCAAGGTCGGCCTCCAATCTGTCGCGGTGCTCAGGGATGATGTTGTCAAACATGAAGGTCTTGAGCGCCTTCGTCATTCCGTTGGCCGCCGTCTTAACATAACGGTCATAGCTCGCCGTGGTCGGCTTCTTGAAGATATAGGAGACCTCAATCTCCGTGTCATCGTCCGGGGTGAGGGTTAAATCAAGCTGATAAACCTTGCCGTGTTTTGTCTTGAGCTCCTCGGTGTTAAGTGCTCCAGACCCGCCTTTTTTAACCTCGGCCTCGTTGGTTTTGATGCTCTTGTCTTCCATTGCATAATCCTCCTTTGACATTTATTTTGAGATATTACAGGGCTTTAACGCCGTCGCTCTCGATTCCGTCCACGATAAGCATGTCAAGGTCAACCTTGATGCTTTTGTCTCCCTGCGCCGCCTTGTTGCTGCGTTTGGTGAACGTGACGGTATTGAGCACATCGCTCCTTGTGCGGTCTCCCTCGTTGGCGTAGGAGACGACAATCTTCGGGATGACCAGCTTGAAGAGCGGTGTCCCTTTGCTTTTGCAGTAGTCAAGCAGCGCGTCATAATCGTCGCGGAGGAGGCTGACCTTGCCTTCGGCCTTGTAGTTGCCTTCTCCGTAGCCTCTCGGTTTCTGACCCTTGCCGTAGGCGAGCTCCTTTTCCAGCTCGTCGTCGTAGGAAATTTCCTGAAACTCAATCGTGAGACCCGGGAGCTTAATATCGACGTCGGCCCAATCGTATGTTTTGCCGTTTACTTTCAATGACATCCTAATCAAGCCTCCTTTCTTAGCTTGCGCTCGGCTTCGTTCTGCCGAGGTCGACTTCGATTTCCCTGATGTATCCTCTGGACACATAGCGGATGGTGACGGGCATTTTCTCGGTCGTGATGATGTCCTGTCCTTCCGGGACTGTGATTGTGGCCGAGGAGATTTCCTTCAGCTTGACCATCTCGTCGAGAGGAGTCTGCATGAACTTCGCCCTTGTTTCGAGCTCGTTTTGCATATCTTCAAGGTCGATGTCGTCCTGCAAGAGCTGAAGGCCCTCTTTGCGGACTTCCTTGATGATTTTGTTCTTGACCCGGACATCCTCGGCATAACGGTAATCCGAGCCGTCCGGGGACATCACGCGAGCATTGGTGACAAAGTAGTCCTCAAGCCCGTCGTATTCCCGGAAGGTGAGGTATTTTGCGGCATCAAGCAGCTCGATATATTCCTCAATCCCCGCGGGCCGGAGCTCTAGCATCTTGCTTTTAGAGATTCCCATGCCCGCCGTGTCCCGGGTCTTGCCGATACTCTGATGAACTTTGGTCTTGGAGTACAGGCCGCACACGATTCCGGCGTTGTTGATTTCCCTTGTGATGCCGTCCATGCCGACATAGAGGGAGCGCGCTGCCACGACCTGAATGTCGGTGTTCTTGATGTCCTTCTTGTCGGCCTCAAGCCTCAAGGCGTAGTCGGCGACATCCTCCTCGTTGTCCGGGACGTATGCCTCAAGCACAAAGAGGAGGGGCTTGTGATAGGTTGCCGCGAGCTCCCGCTGCTGCTCCGATACCGCCGACCATAATGCTTTCTGCGATTCCCCGACGATATGAACCAATTCATAGGGCTCGTTGAAGTTCTTGAGCTTGTCAATGGCCGCCAGCGCGTCGGCGTTGGTCATGGTGGGGGCCGTTGTCTTGAAACGGAAGACGTCGCCCACAAGGAAGGATGTCTCCTCATTCGGCTGCGCACCTTCCGTAAACGTCACAGTCAGGCCCGTCAGGGGGATTTCGAAGGCTCCCGTCAGCGGCACGGTGGACTCGTCGGAATAGCTGTACCCGCCATCAATCGAATACACGAACAGGGCGGTATTTCTGCGGCCTTGCCCGGTGATTCTGACAATTACGTCAAAGGCATTGTAAGGACTCCCGTCAGCGGTTAGGGAACCCGAGCCCGTGCCTGTCTTTTCGACCATTCCCCGGCTTCCTGCCGTGGATGCCGAGACCGGGATGCAGTAAATCCGGTTGGAACCGTTCTCCACCGAATCCATGACCTTGTCAGCAAGCGGGCTCAGGCCGAGGCGTTCCTTGATTTTCGCCGCCGTCATGTTGCCCGTAATGATGATAGGCGTGTCCGACGTAACGGGGGAGACACCGATTTTCACATGGACACCCTCGCCCTTTTCGGTTGCCAGTCCGAGCAATCCGTCAGTAATGTTTGTTGTGACATCTCTAAGCATTTACTTCACCTTCTTTCCGATGGGACTGCCGGAGAATTTTCCGACCGCTGCGTCGAAGTCTTCCTCCGTGACCATCTTGCCCGGCTTCCATCCGAGGGCGGCACACATACCGCTGAAGATGGGGGCGGGCGTTTTTTTCTTGTCTTTGAGCTCCTCAATGCTAAATAGCTTCGGAGCTGCTGTGTCAGCCGTTTCCGGCTGTTGGTTTTTACTCGCCATCTTGAGTCTCCTTTCCCTTGATAACTGATTCGACTTCGACGTCCGTGAGCTTCGCGAAGTCTGTGTCCTTATAAACGCCGCCCATGAATTTGACTTTGACATTGACGGCGACTTTTGCCTTCAGGATGCTGTCATCCTCGTCAACCCATTCCGCCTCCACGACCTCAATCGGGGTATAGTTCCCGTCGATATAGATGCCTTTGTCAAGGGCTCTGAGAAACGCTTCAAAGAACTCCTCCGTCTTCTTGGGGTCGGGGTCTCCGATTATCACGCTGAAGGTCGTCTCCCGGGAGAAAACCTTTCGCCTCTTGTGCTGCGCGCCTGTTTGGTCACTGTATAGTTTTTTTGCGCCGCTTCGGTCGAAGGTTTCCTCCTCGAAGAGCACGGCCCCGATATGGGCCTCCTGTGATGCCCGGAGCTTTTTCATGCTTGTGTAGGGCTTCGAGCGGATTCCTGCTCCCTTCAGCTTTTCGATGAGGTGTTCCCTGCATTCCGTAAACATTTCTAATCCTCCCTGAAGTAATCCTCAAGAGTGCCCTTGATTTCCTGCATGTCGTCATCGCTGAGGCCGAGGAAGGGACGGGCCGGGATGTTGATTCTGACGGTGACTTGCTTCTTCCGTATCCAGCGGCCATCCACTTGAAAGACAAGGCCCTTCGAGGTCTTGGCCCGGATGGTGATTCTCCTGTTCTTGGCCCCAAGCTGATGCGTCGATGCATATATTTTGTTCGTGCCGACCGCGAACCCGGAGGCGTCGGACGTAGTCTTGATGGAATTCTTAAGCCCTGCGCTTTTGACGAGCGTGACGCCGCCTTCCTGCGCCGCCCTGATGGATTGCTTCCATTTCTTCCCGTCCGGGCCTTTTTCCGTTCGGAACCGTTCGACGGTCGACTCGCGGATAGCCTCGGCAATGGAGGCGTTAATGCCTTTCTTGTCGATGTCCGCGAGCTGCCGGAGCCTTTTCATCAAGCTTCTTGTGTCGCCGTCAAGTCTGATGCTGTACATTTACATCCCCTTCAGCTTGTCGCGGGAGAAGAGGCGCGGACTTGATGCGACCGAGAAGCCTGTTCGCGCTGCGGTGGTGGTGTCGACGGCTCCGATTTCGACCTTACCCTCCGCCAGCAGTTCAAAGAACCGAATCGCCGCCTTGTAGCGGTTTAAGTAGTTCTTTTCTCTGTCACTCTCGTCGATACCGATGCGGGAATACAGGTTATAGACGGCGATGTCCTTTGCGAACTTATTGATAACCTGTGGGACAGGGGAGAGAGGGAGAGGGTATCTCTTAGCGAGGTATCCGTCAATCTCCGCCCCTGCGTCCGCGATTGCCCCTTCAATGATGGGGATGATTTTCGCCTCACGCTCGGCCTCGTCTTCTATGTAGTCGCTGCCGATGATGGTGTTGAGGGCATCATCCTTAATCATGGAGCGGACTTCTGCGGTCTCACAATATGCCACGCCGACTCACTCCTTTACTGTGCTGTACCGTCGCTGCCGTAGGCCATTTGCCAGAAGGCATACCCGGAATTTCCGCGAGAGTCGGCTCCGTAGAGGAATTCTTTTCTCATGAAGACGTTCTCGTCGGTCTCGTTGGTCAGGCTCACAAACTTCGGCTTCTGTCTCTCTTGGTAAATGAGAGGCTTGATGGGCTTCTTGGTGCAAAGCAGGAACCACATCGAATCATTTCCGGCCAGGTCGGGAACAACCAGCGGCTCCGCCGTTCCCTTCAGGATGTTGGTTGTGCCGTCAATCTGGTCGGCGAGAAGAATCTTCCTCGCTTCGGTCTCTAAGGCCGGGCCAACGACGAGAAGGTCGGGGACAATCTTGAGAGGCTTGCCGTGTTCGTCCGTTACCGACATGATTGCCGCCCTCGCCGCTGCATAGGATTCCGGCGAAAGTTTGGCCGTTCCCTTGTTGCTGAAGGTCTTTTTGCCGACCTTGTGGGCGTCCGAGAAAAACGGCAGCCCATCATAGCATTTGTTTGTGAATCCGCCCGGGAGCAGTACGAAGACAAGCTCGTCGGGATGCAGGGCCGCGCTCTGACCGAGGGACTGAATCGCCGGAGTGTAGAGCCCGACACGGTCGTCCTCGATGTCGTTGCGGGGAACGCCGACCGTTACCTCGAAGTCCTTGTTCTTGATGGTGTAATCGGATGCCGTCAAACTTTTAATCTGACGGTCTCCAATCCATTCCCGCATCATGGGGATAGTGCCGAGCCATTTGTAATTCTCTTCCCCTGTAACGGAAGGGACGACCGTCGCCACCCTGTCATAGAGGGGCTTTGTTTCGTCAAAGGCTTTGGCAAAGATGGTCTTGAACCCGGTAAAAATGCCCCGGAGTGCTTGCTGATTAACTATCATAGTGCTTTAATCCTCCTTTTCTCCCTGTTATAGGGTTTCGACGGCGACGCCGTCGTCTGTTACTGCGATGACTTTTCCTGCCCGGGAGCTGCCTGTCGCCAATGCGGTCACGGTGCAGTCGTCGACGATATAGCAGTCCTTGAGGACGTGTTCGGCTTTTATTTTGTTGGCTGCTACCGTGGTATTGTCCCAAACGAAGACGCCTCTTCTGACCTTGACGGTCTTGTCTCCGGCTGCGCCTCCCGTGTTGTCGACGTATTCCTCGGCGCGGCCCGCTGCCGTAAGGCCCTCGGCCTTGACAGCGGCCTTTGCGTTGCCGCTCGCATCGAGCACGACAAGCCCGCCGTCATAAATGACCGCACCTGCCGCCACCGGGAGGACGACAATTCTCCCGCCTTCTGCAAGCTCCGGCGTGTTCCTTCCTGCTGTGAGTGCCATGTTATCTCACATCCTTTCCGTACTTCTTGAGGTCGTCCTCGCTGACGCCAAGCTGCTTGCAAATGAGCAGCGTCGCCTCGTCGAAGGTTTCCTCTTTGTTCGCCTTGGTCTCGATGTCAAGCTCGCCCATCGGGACGCCCTGGGGGGCCTTCTCAACGAAGGACTTGAATCCCTCCGGGTCTTTGAGTGCGTACTGCGTCGCCCAATCCTTTTGAGCCGGAGTCAGTTTCCCGGCCTTCAGGGCCATGAGGACGGCGTCGTCTGCATCCCTGCGGGCGATTTTGTCCTTGAGCTCTTTGAACTCCTTCTCAGAAACAGAGCCCTCCGGCTTCTTGTTTGTGAGCGCCACGATTGCGGCGGCCACGTCTTCGGTCTTGGCTCCGGCCTTCAGCCCGAGCATCTCGCAAATCACCTTGTTTGAGACGACCTTGCCTTCATCCTCCGAACCGCCTTCAGGATTCTTGTTCTCTGTGCCCTCCTTGAACTTCTTGGCATCCGCGACGGCTGCCTTGAGGGCTTCCGTGACCTGCTCTTCGGTTGCGTCCTCACCGAGTCCGAGCAGAGCCGCGAGCTTTTTAATGATGTCCATGTCGTTACCTCCTTCATAATCATCAAGTTTGATGGAATTGATTATCGGAAACATCCCGTCAATGGCGGGTGTGTTCGTCAATGCTGCCGAGTGTAGGACTATTGCCTTGCCGTCCGACTTGCGGACGAGGACAACGGGCGAGAGATAGCGGTATTCCCGGTTTTCGAGATACTTCTTTCCCTGCGGAGTCCATTCCACTTTAGCCACAATCGCTCCGTCCTCAATGGATAGGTCTTTAATCCATCCGCCCGCCGGAGCCTGTACATCTTTGAGCGTCTGATGCTCATAGTCAATCACGATGTCGTTACCCCGTTCGAGAAAAGTCTGCTTCATCAAACGGAAGCTTTCCTCATCGACGTCGAAGTCGCCCTTTTGACTCTTGACGTGTCCGAGGGGGAGGAGCTTCACCTTCTCGGGTGCTCCGTTTACTTCTGACTGACCGCCTCTACAGGCGAATAATTTTGCCATTTGCTCACCTCGCTATCACCTTGCTTTTTAGAATCGCTTCTAACCCCGTTAGCACGCGTTATAACGCCCGTTAGAATTCTTTTAGGTATATTTTGCCTTACTCGATGGATAAACTACTAAATTGGGCCTTTTAACGCTTATTGTTTGTCTTTGGCTTTCACGCTCCTCTCAAATGCCTTCTTCAAGGTTTCCGGGTATCCCTTGAGGTCGGGTGTAAACTGCACCTTCGCGGGATTCGTCGAGAAGCTCGGGTCGGGCAGGATGTTCACGAAGCGTCCGTCCCGGAGCTCTGCCGCCTTCGGATTCTCTGTCTCCACCTTGAGCCCCCGCTGCTCGACCTGTCTTTTGGAGAGCGAGCGCACGGTGCAGCGGCATCGGAAGCCGTTCGGCGGATACCATGTGTCCCATACCGGGGAATCTGCCGGGAAGACCCTTCCGTCCATCGCAAGGTGTGAGGGACGGGTGCTCGTGTCGTTCACTGCGTCATATATCCAATAAGGCCGGAGCTTCAGGACATCCGGGTCGGTCATTTGCCTGTAGTGCCCGACTTGATACGCCGTTTGAATGTTCGTCCTGAAGATATTGTCCGCTTGGAAGTTCGTAATTCCTTCGTACCCTTGAGCCTCAAGGAACCCGTTCATTCTGTCCCGGAAGCTCCGCATCGTTTCTCCTTCCTCAATCGCCCGGAGGAGCTCGTCGTGAAACTTCTTGAGAACTTGAACCTTTGTATAGCCCGAGACGGTGAAGGCGAGGGACTGATACTCCGCCGCGATTTCCGAGAACTGCTTCGCTGTGACAGGGATTTTACCCCTGAAGTATTCGACCGCCTCCTCGAAGGTTATCTCCTTGTTCCGGGAGATAACGCTCTCAACTTCATTCATCCCGTATCACCCGCCCCTCAAGGTCTGCATATAGCATCGCCTTTTGAAGGAGCTCCTCAATGTCTTTGACATCCATTTCCCCGGCAAGCCGCTCGACGAGCTCCTCGTTTTCAAAGAGTTTCTTGACAGCGTCGAGGTCTTCGGTGTTGTCAAGCATCTTGAGAACGGGAGCGAAAAGCTTCTTGAACAGGCCCGAGCTCTGTTTGATTGCCGCTGCCGTGAGGCCGTCGATGCGCTGCTGCGTTCCCGGCTCTCCGGCTGCCTGTCCCTTGAGTTCGACCTTTTCGGCTCCGGCTGCCGTTGCTTCATTGGTGACGACCTCCGCCGTTTGCTCCTTCATCGGGATGGGTAGGGCGGAGCCTTTGCTCGGAGCTGCCACTTCCTCACCGTTTTCCGGCTTCGGGATGGAGAACTTCTTATATAGGTGAGAGGTCGGGACTTTGAGCCCAATACTGCAAATCAGTTTCTCATAGATGTCGACCGTTTCCTTGAGGTCTCCGGCCTCCTCGCAATCGTAACGGATGTACGGAATGCGCCTGTCCTCGCCAAAATTGAAGAGGACGAGGGGTCGGATAAGGTCACGGCGGAGCGTCGCGGCAAGAGCCTTGCAGTCTGCGACCGTGAGGTCGTGACGGACTTCGTTGTGCGTCTTGCTTTGTGCGTAGCTGCCGCCCCCGGAGTCGCTGGTGAGCGTCTGTCCAAGGATAGCTTTTGACATCTGCTCGTCACAGTACCGGGCGAGCCGTTCGTATATGTCGAGGCTTGATGTCTTGCTGGACTCCTTGAACTCGATTTCCGTCCCGTCCGGGATGATGCCCGCCGCATCGGAGCCGATCTGAACGAGGGCTCGCATGAGAGCGGCCTTGTCTTCCTCGCTTGCGCCCTGGGCGTACTTGCCGAGGCGAAGGGGCATCCCGAAGACCTCGCAAAAGCTGACCCAATCCTTCAGGTCGTAGTTTTTGAAGAGGTACATCCACGCGACGACCCTCAGAACGCCCGCCCTTGACGGGTGTCCGCTGCGGGCCTTGTAGCGGTGGATTATAAACTTGTTCTCAGGGACAATGATGCCGCTCGGGTATTCCTTGGTGACGACTTTGAAGTTGTCCTCCGCATCCCAAAAGAAACGCTTCTGATGTCTGTTCTTGATTTCCTTGACAACGACTCGGCCATCGTCATAGTCCCATATGATTTCAGAGACCGCGATGCCTTTGCCGATTGCGTCAAGCAAGTCCATCGCCATGTCCTCGAAGTTTTCGAGGCTCTCGATTTCCTGCGCCACGAACTCGGCGATTTCCTTGTCCCGCTCGTCATCCGCATCAAAGGGGATAACTTCAAAGTCGAGGCCCGTGACGGCGTTCTTGCGGGTCTGAAGCTGCGAGAAGAGATGCGGGTCTTTTTCCTCCATCTCCTCGAAGAGCTCCATCTGCCGGAGGACATCCCCGGCGTCCGCTTCCTTGAAGATGGTTGCCAGCTTGACGGGCGTGAGGCCGTTGCTCGGGTAGTCCGAATATTTGTCCTGTACCTGTGCGACCGCGATTTCCGTGAGGTCGGGCCTTCTCAGGGCCGGAGCTTTCGTCTGCTGCTGCCTTTGTTTCTTTTTGCTCAATCCGTCTCACCTCCTTAATACGAGCCGTTTCTGAATTTGAGAGCCCGGCTGATGACGGACTTGTAATCGACCTTTGTCCCGACCTTCAGCTCAAGGGCGGCCCTCACGGCCATCTCAAGAGCGTCCGGCCCGTCGTCGTTCTTGCCCATCGGGTATTCCTTCATCTGCTGAAGGAGGGTCTTGTGCTTCTCGTTGAATTTGATGTACCCGTTCTTGACGAACGGCTGCAAGGACTGAATTCTCAAGTCCTTGTTTTGGATGCTGTTGACCTCCTCAATCGGGAGGTACTCTCCGGCCTCCGCGCTGCGCTGCGCCATGACGTCCTTGAAAAAGTGCTGAAACTGCACCGTCTCGACCCGGAACTTGGCAAAGGGCTTTTTGTAGTCACGCCGGAGCCGCTTTGAGGTCTCGATTGCGTCTTCGATGATGACATCCGGCTTGCGCTTCTCAATAGAGGCGACGACCACATACATATAGCCCGTGCGGGTGTCCTTCGCGAGGCCGATGATTGCCGACGTGTCGCTCTTCTTGTTCTTGCCGAGGGATGGGTCATTCGCCCCCACAAAGAGGAAGCGGCCATCCGAGAAGTCGACCTCGTCGTCTTTGTAATAACTGAACCATTCCTCGTTGAATGCACAGCTTTCGGGGTCGATAGGGTCGTTCTGGATTTCACTGTTGAAGCTGCTCTCGCCTTCAGATACCCGGATAACCATGAGGTCGTAATAAGAGAGCTTGGCTTCCCACAAAACCTCCGTCCCTTCGAGCATCTCCTCGCGATTCGCCTCAAAGAACGCCTTCGCGTCTTCCTGCCTGTCGTCATTGTTTAGGTCGGTATAAATTGCCTCCCATGCCGACCAGAGCTTTTCATTCTTTGCAAAACTGATGACGCCCCTATACTTGACCGTCTTGTACTGCGGATTCTTCGCAACATTGGCGAGCAGCGCGTCGAAGTGGAGGAGCGTCCCGATATATACAATGTCGGTGTAGGTGTCGCCCGCCTTCGACACGGCCTTATAAAACCAATTGCGGAGCTTTTTCCGTTGCTCCGGGGTGTTGACGTTCTCGTCGTTTTCGAGGTCGTCGCAAAGGATAAGGTCAGGACGCCATTGCTTGTGACGCCGTCCACGGATTTTCTTGCCGCTGCCGATAGCCTCAATCTTCACGCCGTTTGAAAGCAGGATGACTCCGGCCTTCCAAACCTTGCCCTGCATATCCCCGAAGTCTTCCCGGAGAGCTGCGTTTTCCTCATACTCCGTCTTGATGTCGGTGAGGAACCCCTCGGCCTGTTCGGAGCTGTCCGAGAGGATGATGATGTAATGCTTGTAACCGTAGGCCGAAGCGTGGACGGTGTCCTTGAAGGTGAACGTCGTCGACTTGGCGTGACCACGGGGAGCCTCAATCGCTCTCCGGCATCCTTCCGCCCGGGAGATTTCTTTCGCGTCCCGGATTGCGTTCTTGCCCTTCATCACGCCATCCTCCCAAATGTCGTCAAGCTCCCCGTGAAACTTCGGGGACTCCCTGACAAAATAGTGGGGGAGGTATGCCCGGCCAAAATATTCAAGGTCGAAGGCCCCGAGGCGTTTCCTCAGTCCCTTCTCACCTGTGAGCTCGGCTCCGTCTTGGTACTCCTTGAAGAGCTGCGCCCGTTCCTTTTGGTGTTTGCCTTCCCGTGTCGCGTATGTCTCGAAAAGCTCCCGCTGATATTGCCTATTGGCGACCTCCTCGCGGTCTTCCGGCTCTTCAAGTTTTTCGATGTATTCCTTGAGGTTAATCATCTGTCAGTATCTTCTCACGGGCCTTTTGGAGGACTGCGTGCAGCTCTCGGGTGAGCTGCGGGTCTGACTTGATTGCCTTTGTCAGGTCGTCCTCAAGGGCCTCGAAAGCAAGCTCCATCTTAGTTTTATAATCCCGTTTGACCTTCTGCTCATAAACTCCCACACGGGAAAGGGAGGCGATGAGCCGCCCGGCCTTGTCAAGCGGCATCTCCGCGAAGTCATCCTCCGCCGTTGACACCCTCTGCATCAAGCCGTCCATCAAGACCATCCTCGACGCCTTTGTGAAGTCGAGGTCGGGATTTTTCTCGACGGCTGCGGCGATTGCTTTTGTCCGTTCAAGGGTCTCGGCGACACGCTGCGCCGCCTGATTCGCACGGATAGCATACCGCCCGACCGCGCTTTTGCTGACGTTGTAACCCTCCGACTTGAGCCATGCTGCAATCTCTTCGTAGGTGTTGGACGTGTCGAGGAGCTGCGCGTCGAGCTGCTCCTTGATGTCGTCCGGGAGCTGTGTGATTTTTGAGCTGACCCTTGTCCGTCTTCTCTCGGCCATTACACATCAACTCCCGGGTCGTCGATTGTCCCTTCGACGAGGTCAACTCCTTTTTTCGTGAGTTTGATGACCGCATCCTTGCGGTATGCGTTGTACGCATTAACCGACCTGTCGACAAAAGCGATGTATTCGCCCTCCTTCAGATAATCGAGATGCTTGCTGATGTCCGGGGAGACAATCATTCCGTCCGCGACGAGTGCGTTCGTTATCTGCCGGAGGAGCAGCGTGTTTTGATGACCCTTGACGAGGCTCCTGATGATATAGCCGCGAATCGCCTTATTGCGGCTAACCTCAAGCTCATTCATCTCATCCATGTTGTCACCCCTCCTTTGTTACTTTGTAGTGCAGTATCTTATCAAGCTTTGCGTTCATGTCGCCCATCTGCTTGTCGACGTTGTTGAGCGTTCGGATGAAGTCCTCCCTTAAGACATAGACAAGAGGGAGGTCACTCTTCAGCTCGGAAAGCTCGGTCTTGACCTTCTCAATGTCATCCGAGTTTTTCTTGATTGCGTCCTTCATGTCACCGATTGCGGTCTTGACCGCCCAACCAATGAGCGCGATGACAAGCGTCGTGATGGTCTGAAGCGCGAACATGAAAATTTGACTTGCTTCCATGCCCTCACTCCTTTATTGCGTCATCGCCTTCAGTTCGAGCACCTTCTCCTCAATGAGCTTGGAGAGATAGTCCTTGAAGCTGCCGAGGTTTTCCTCGATGATTTTTTGAGCCTCCGGCTTTAATGCCGCCGAGATTTCTTCCGCCGCCTGTTTTGACAGGGCGACAAGCTCGGAACGGTCGACCTTGCCGTCTTTGACGGCTTCCCTGAGACTCTTTGCCGTGGTCTGCTCAATGGCGGCCACGGTGACGGTCGTCAGCTCTTCGACATCCTGAAGGGCGTTGTTGAGCAGGCGGCGCGCTTCCTCGTCTTTGAGCTGCGCGGTTTGCGCCTTCACCTTTTCGGTCAGCTTTCGGATGCCGTATGTAGCATACGCCGCAAGAAGACCGATGAGGGCGAGGACGAGGGTGACGACGACATCGCTTGCCATTGTCTGAATGGTTTCCATCTTGACTCCTCCTTTGCAATTTTGGGAATAAAATAACCATAGGAGCGAAGCTCCTATGGTTAATGTTACCTTATGCCTTGTGAAGTTTATATGTGTAGCACTTCTGAGAATTGATTCTTATTACACGGCCTTTTCATCCCCCGGGCCGGGCAAATCAAAGAGGGAAAGCTGACCTTCGGCGTGGCCGTCGCCGCATAACTGTCGTACCCATCGCTCGGTTACATCGTACTTCTTGGCGAGCTCCATGTGATTGTACCCGTTGAACTCCTCTCTAATCCTCGCGTCTCTGACCGGGCGGACGACACTTTCAGTCTTCGGCAGGTATATCGTTGAACCGCCGACGAGCTGTGTGAGCTTGACGAGATTCTCGACGCCGATTGCTTCCGCTATTTCCCTGTAAAGGCCCTCGGGAATCTGTTCGAGCGTGAGCTCTTTTGCTAATGCGTCCATACCGCGACCTCCTGAATCTTATTTACACATTTTGCCGAGTATCCCGAAGACCTCCCCGATTGTGATTGTGTCCCCGAGCTTGGCCGACCAGTATTCCGGGCTACTGATGACGCCCGCCGCGACCAGCTTGTCAAAGCCGTCGCGCTGCCACCGGGGAACGCTTGACTCCTCCTGCGGCGTTTCTTGGGGAGGAGGGAGGACAACGGGCTCCTTCAATATGGCATTGAGTATCTTGATGATGTCGGCTCCGTAGCCGTTGCCCGGATACGCCCATCCGGCCCCGTTGGGATTGTCTCCGGCTCCCAGCCACTCAATATATATTGCGGAGCCTCTCTTGACTAAACCGAAGCGAGGGTCGACGCACGCCTGTTTTAACGCTTCTGTGCTGGCATACGCCTTCAGGTGTTGTATTTGTGCCCTGGCTCCGAGTCTCGGGCTCTCAAAGCTTGCGGCCTGTCCTTGGCTGTTTCCGTTTAAGGCTCCGATACCTGCGTAATTGTTTTGCTCAGGAAGGACGATGCCGCCATATTTGAAGCACCCTGTCTCCTTGAGGGACTGAGCCCAAGCAACATCCGCCCTCACACCTTCAACTTCTGCCTCCTCGACGAATATCTTCGCCAGCTCCTCAATAGTGCAGGAGGGAAGGAGAGGTTTTGGATTTACCTTCAGCGCGTAGGCTGCCATCTGCGCCGCCGTCGCCTCCGTCTTGCCCATGATGAGCGTCCCCTGTTCCTTTGGCTCTTCCTTCGGCGGCTGCGGTACAGAGGAGGAAAGAGGATAAACCTTTTGGCCCTTCTCATCAAACACGCTGTACCCCGGATTCTTGTCGCATTCCACCTTTGCATTCTCAAGGATTCTGTACGCTCCAACCTGAGACTTTGCATCCTCCCAAGTTTTCCGCACCCTGTAGAGCTGCTCTGCGGGAACTGCGCCCTTTTCAATGTACGTCACGCCGAGGAGCTCGCAAATGACCTTTACTTGAGCCTCAGCCATGCTTTCAAGGTTAGCGTCCACCTTCAGGAACGCCTCGTCCACTGCGTTGTCGTGGAACCCGTTTTCAATCAGGAATACGTGCGGCACGCCAGCAGCCACGGCGGAACGGATAACTCCGTAATAATCATATCCTTTGGTTGTCTCCGATTCTCTTGTCTTGGCTCCCCGGTCATTATTCCCCATGACCTTTGAGACCGCTGCCGAAAGTTTTCCGGCCCAAGCCTTGTCTTGGGCGATGCGGACTGAATAGAAGCACTCTACTCCACGGGCTTGACCATTGGCGGCGTTGGAGTGTTCGCTGATGAAGACGTCGCTCCCTTTGGCACGCTTGCCGCGCTCATCAAGACTCGGGTCTTCGTTTTCCGACCTTGTCAGACTGGCATCAATCCCGCACCTGATGAGGGCGTTTCTGAGGAAGTTTGAGAGCTTCCACATCCCGGCATATTCATAATACCCGGTAGGGCCTTTATTCACATTCCCCGGAGCGTGGCCGGGGTCGATGGTTACTTTTTTCATACCGATTCCTCCTTATAATCTCATAATTGGAGCAAATACCTTATCGACATACTCTCCGATGGTGTATTGTGCGCGACCCTCCGCTTTGAGGGCCTCCGTGAACTTCCTTGTCTCAAGCGCAATCTTGAGGGCCTTGAGGACTCCGACCTGCTCCGGCGTGACCTCTCGCATGTCCTTGCCGACCATGTTGAAGACGGCCTGGTAAAGGTAGAATGCGAGGTCTGCTTTTTCTTCGGCGGCCTCCCACTCTGTGAGGATTTCCTTTGCAAACTTCTTGCGGTTGAGCTTTGGCTTGTCGGGAGGGATGACGCCCTTTTCCTGAAGTCTCTTTTTAGCCTCAGCCCGGGCCGCCTTCTCGCGTGCGGTCATTTTCTTAGGTTTCTTTGTTTTCCCCGGCATCGCCTTCCTCCTTCCTGTCGACCATCTTCTTGAGGGCCTCAATGAGCTTGTGGCTCTGCGGAACTGTCAGCCATTCGATGCGGTCGACCTTGAACATCTTTTTGACAAAGCCGTTGATTCGGTCATTGTTGTTGTTCCATCCGAGCTCCCCGGTGAGGGCGTAAATCTTGCGGCGGAGCTTCTCGGTCTGAGGATTGCCGCCCTCGTCCGTCCGCTTGCCGCGCTCAGCCCGGTTGACATCGTCCTTCATGTTGGAGAGTACCCGGCACACCTTGTCGACTTCGCCCTGCGTCAGCTTCCTCATGCTGTCCTTGCCCGTCTCCCGCCCGATGATGCCGTACAGGTCTTCATCGTCAAGGGAGAGCTCCGGGGACTTCGCGAGCCCCCAAATGGTGCGGATAGAATAGCGGGGGCGATTGCGCCCCCCATATGCTTTCCCTGCCATAACACCGCCTCCTAACGCTGTAAAGCTTGCAGCTTCTCCCGGTCGGTCTCATACCAAAAGGTGTCTTCTTTTTTCAGCGACGCTCCGACCCGGAGGATTTCGTCCTCGGTGTACTTCTTGAGTATGTCCTTGTTGATGGTCTCGGTAACAACGATGCAGTCGTTCATCTTGCGGGACTTGAGGCTCTTGATGATTGCCGCGAGCTTTTCCTTCGCCTTCGGGAGTATAACCTTCGTGCTCATGCGGAAGCCCGTCTTTCCGAAGTTCAGCGTCTTTGTCTTGCCGTCGAGCTCTCCCCGGTGCTCCTCAACAAACGCCTTGATGTCCTTGCCGATAGCGGCGATGCGGTCTTGAATAGGTTTCGCCTCCTGCGCCGCCGTGAGCTTAATGCCTTGAATCTGCTTGTTCATTTCGCCCTCTATGTCCACGAGGTCAAGCTCAGCCTCGGCGATTTCCTTGAGGGCGGCGTCGACCTCTTCCCATGTCTTATAGACCGGGGCCTCCTTGATTCTTGTCCTTGCCATTACTTTTCACCTCTTTCGATGTCTGATAGTGTGACGGTTGCGAGTTTGCCTTCCGGGGTAGTGAAGCTCACCCCGACGACCTTCCCGGCCCGAACCTCGAACCCGAGGCCGAGCTGCCTGTGAAACAGTTCAAAGACTTCGACCGGGAGCTCCTCAACGGACTGAGCCTCCCTGATGGGGAGGCAGTTCATCGAGACCGCTGTGAGAATGTTCTGCTTGACCGTCGCCTTGCTGTCGAGCCCTTGTTCGAGGCAGGTGAGGCCGACCGTTACGGCCTCGTCGATTTTTAATGCCGCTGTGCTTCTCATTGTTTATCCTCCTTCCGTCCTTAAAGCATCATCATGTTAGATGCTTGATTGATGATGGTCAGCGTGATTCTGGACTCCCCGCGCTCCTTCATGATGCGGAAAACGTTGTTGAGCGTGCGGTCGAGGAGTCGGAAGCAGCCTGTTTGATGGTTGCACGCCCGGGACTTCAGCTCCGCAAGGGCGTCCTCCTCGACTTCGTAACCTTCGAGGAAGTTATCGACCTCCTTGCCGGAGAGCCCCTTGAGGCTTGCGTAAAAGTCGACGCGATTCGCGAAGCGGGTGAGGTAGGACTTTATCTGCGCTTCGAGCTTCGGCTCGCCCGCGATGACCATGCCGACATCGGACTGGTCGAATATGGCCCGGAGAATTTCCATCTTCTTTTGTGTGTACTTGGAGATGAGCTTGTCCGCCTCGTCGATAATAAGCAGATAACCGCGATTGACGTTGAAGAACTCCCTGATTCCGTTAACGCGCTTCCATATCGTCCCGTAGGTGGTAGGGATGCCGAGAGCCCTTTCGATGGACTCCACGAGGTCTCTTGAGCTCATGGTGTCGTCGCATTCGATATAGGCGACCCGGGGCATCTTGGAGTAATACTTGAGGGCGTGGGTCTTGCCGAAGCCAGACTTTCCGACCACGATGCCGAGCCCGATGTACTCCTGACAGGAATTGCATACGCCGATGATGTTCTGCGCGTCCCGGCTCTCAAAGAAGCTCTTCCGCTTTGTGAAATTGACGACCTTCGCTCTTTCGGCAGTTGCGGCAACGAGCTCCTCACCCGTTACCTCCGCGAGGAAGGCGGTGAGCTTCGCTTCAAGCTCCGTCGCGTCGCTGTCGTATTTCCCGGAAAGATACCGGGAGACCGTCGTCCGTGAATAGTTGATGGTGCTCGCGAGGTCTGTGATGGTCTTGCCTTCGCGTTTAATGTACTCGTTGACCTTGTCTGCAAGAGTTTTAATTTCGCCTGTGTAGGCTTTTGCTGCCGTTGCTTCCATTTTGTTATCCCCTTTCATTATCCGAGTGCTCTCAGTCTCTCAAGGACTGATTGAGCCTTTTGATTGAAGAACTCGTCATCGGAGTCCTTGTGCTGCTTTTGCTTCTTAGAAACACTTCCGGCCTTGAGCTCCTCACGGAACTCCTTATCGTCCGGGAGCTGGATAAGGTTGTCGTTCCTCTTAGCCCTGACCGCGAGGTCTAAACCGCCGACCACGGCGGGAGTGCCTTGTCCGTCCTGCACCCGGAGCTCGTATGGTGTTTGATACCACTCAAGGTCTTCTTTCGTCTCGCGAATCTGCCGCTTTTGCTTCTTGAGGTGCTCTTCGAGCGTGGCCTGTGACATGCGGGGCGCGAACTGTAGTAGTTCAGCCGAGACAGCCTCGCAAATCTTCTTGCCGTTCTTGTCAAAGACATAGAGCTTGGTGACGTCATCGATGTCCCATTTGATGTTGACGGTCTGCCCGATGTAGTGGCAGAGCTCATAATCCGTGTAGAGCGTGCCGAACTTGATAATCCCTTGATTGCGGACGAGGGCGGTGTCGGCCTTCATTAGGAGCATCGCTGCATATTCCCTCAGAGGAGCTGCTTTGACGTACCGCTCGGCGTTCTCAAAGAGCTCAATCGGAGTGACCCATTTCTCGCGAGCATCTTTAAGGCCCCGGTGTTCCCGGACGTGGTACTTCTCGTTCTTCCACTTTGTCCAGAGTGCGTAAAACTCTTCCATTGTGAGGAGCTCACCGCGCTCAAGCATTCCGGGGATGTCCTTCTTCCGCTTACCCGAAGTTTTCGACCCGGTGAGTGTGCCGACATAGGAGGCCATCCATTTTGTGAACATACTGCACACCGTCCCGAAGAAACGCTCCATTTGCGCCTTGCCCCACGGCTCATAAGGGAGAGACCTTGACCAGTCTTCAATCCCTATGGAGCGGTAGAAGCCTTTTGTTTCGCTGTCGAAGTCAAGTTCCTGCATCTTGCGCTCCTTGCGGTTTTGCCCTGTGTTGGTCTCCGCTGTGTAGTCCTTGCCGTTGTCAATGTGCAGGTGTTTCGGCACGCCGCCCGGATTGGAGTAGAGCATCTTGACGAGGCTTTCCTTGAGTATCTGCGAGTTGGCGTCGACACACATCACATCGCCCATGATGCAGCGGCTCCGTGTGTCAACCCATGCAACAAGCTTCGGTCGGATTGCCTTGATTTTCCCGTTCGGGCTTGTGTACTGCACCCAGCAGTCGAAGGTGTGGCCGTCGCCCTGTACGAACTCCATGACCGCGAGGGCCGAAGCGTCACGCTTACCCTTGAGCATCCGGGCATTTTTGAACTCTCTCATTCCGTTGGCGGCGAGATAGTGGGCGTTGCGTCCCCGGAGCTCGTCCATGATGTACTTGATATACCGGGCCACTGTCTTGATGGAGGGATAGCCTTCCCATCCGCTCTCCTTGGCGACCTCCTCGAATTTCGTGTAAAGCATCTCAATCGTGCCCTGATTCTGTGCGAAGTCCTTATTAAACCAAATGTTCTCAATAATAGCCTTCTGCTTGTCCGTCAAGCTTGGAAAGGTGTACGACTGCTTCGGTTTCCGGCATAGGGTGAGCACCTTGAAGAAGTCGAAATTCCGGCCCTCTTCCTTTTCAAGCTTCAGAGCCCACGCGCTCGCTTCGAGGTATCCCTCGGCGTAGCGGTAGAGCGTCCGCTGACTGACTCCAAGCCTTGCGGCGAACTCCTCGGCGAAAGCCGTGCGCTCACCTTCTCCATAAGCGACGAACTCCTGAATCTGCTTTGAGAGCTCGACCGCCTCATAATATTCCCGCTTGTGACTCTCTATGTACCAATTGAGGTCGATATCGAGATACCACGGGGCCTCTTGTGCCTTCTGTTCGATAACAACATCCCTCCCGTCTACTTTTTTTGCTGCCTTGTGGGCCTTCCTTGCTTTGGTGGAGAGGGAGGACAGGGCGACCGTTACCCGGTCTTTGCCGCCGTTCTCTCCCGGCTCCGTTAATGTCTTGAACGCTTTTGGATTGCGCTTGATTCTTTGGACTAATGTGTTGTACTTGATTCCTTCAAGCTCTGCCGCTGTTTCCAGTGTGACGAATGTTTCCGGCAAACCCCTCTCCCTCCTTTCACATTGAACCGTGTCCGCTGCCGTGGTATAATGGCAGGAGAAGATTTTTCGTGAGTCTTCTGGTAAGAGAGCCTGTTCGAGTGGTGTCGGTATGGCTCTCTTTCCTTTTGACCTGATTCCTCATGATGCCATCCCCCCGGTCACGCACTTTTTGTCACCTTTGCCGACTTGATTTTGCCGATGTGCTCCTCAACCTTCCTGAGCTCCTCATGAAGATAGGTGTTTATGTCGCTCAAGGTTTCGATGTTTGCCTGTTTTAAGCTGATGCAATCGAACAAGTCCTCAATATCCTTCTGGATTTCCTTTTGAACCTGCTCGGCTTGCCGCTTGAGCTCGTTCTGCTTCCTTTCCAGAATGATGAGCTTGGTCTCATCGGTGAGCGTCTTACCGCTCATCCCCATCCCGGCCTTGAGACTTTCCAGCTCAAAAAGAAATTCATTGACATTCTTCAAAGTTATTCCTCCTTCATGCTATTTTTTTAAACGATTCCGGGTCTAAATCAAGCACCCTCGCGATACCTTGGAGGTACTTATCCCCCGACCTGTCTCCGTATAGGATGAGATTGAGGTACTTGTTGCTTGTTCCGACCTCTTGTGCGAGCTGCACCTGTGTCATGCCTTTTTCTATGAGCGTTTTCTTAACCAACACGCCGAAGGCGGTCAGTTGTCTCTTGTTGCGCTGCATCAAGCATCCTCCTTCCTGCGCTCTTAGAATTACTTCCGTTTCAAAGTTTGTGAAGTGTTTCGAGTAGTTACTTCCACCTTTTGGCTCTATAATGAGATTGCGGCCATATCATAGAGAGGGGGTGGTAATAATGGATGCTAAAGCTTTTGCTCGTGAATTGGTTGCCGACTTCAAAAAGATGTACCCTGAATACTTCAAGGAAGAAAATGAGTTAATTCCTCAAATGGTCGGCGCAATTTCGCTTATCGCATCTCTGGCGATTGAGAAACATGAGCGGGAGAGTCACCCAAAACATAATTCTCAATCTCTTTGAGAAACTTCAACAACTTCGCGCCGTCTTTTTCGAAAGGGCAATCGCAAGGAGACGTCTGTTCCGAAGGCGTCTCTTTTACTTGCACCAATGCGATGAGCTCCTCGACAATCTCGCAGTCTCTGACCGCCTCGGCGAACTCCTTCTCATAGCCTTCCTTCGGGGTATCCATGCCATAGGTCTTGGAATAACAAAGGCGGTTATGCCATGCCATATCTTTCTGTTCTTTGAGGTACTGAAGGATTGTTTTCATTCCGTTTCCTCCTTTCGCCGCCGCTCTGTTTTCCGAGCGTTGCGGGGATTGTTCTTGTCTTACCCGAGTATTTGTGTACCACTTCGAGCCCTTCGGTCGTCGCCTTCACGACGAGCCAGTTCTCATAATTCAGTCCGGCCTCTTTAAGGCGTATCTTCTGAGCCCGTGTCGGACGCTTTCCGTGTTTCAAAATTTTACCTCCTTCCTGTTCAATTTTCTTTAATCTTCCTCTCAGGTGTGGTATGATTTCCTTGATATATTTCTCTATCAGTCTTATTTTATACAACAACTGAGAGGAAGTCAAGCATAAATCTCTCACTTGTTGTAAGAAGGGAGGATAAACGATGATAGAAATTGAAAAGGTAGGGGAAAGGATAGCGGCCCGTCTCGCAGAGCTCAATCAAATACAGGCCGACCTTTGCCGAGCAACTGGAATGTCTAACAACGCTATCAGTCAGTACGTCACAGGAAAGCGCACGCCTGACACGCTCTCGCTTTATAAAATTGCTTCTTCTTTGGGTGTTTCGATGGAATGGATTCTAACAGGTGAGAACAAACAAGGGAGGGTTAATACAACAAATGAGAGGGCGGGCTTAATGGAACTAACCAAAAAGGAGGCCGACCTTATTGCTATGTTTCGCGCGCTGGACGACCGCGACAAGGAGTATGTTAATAGCACTATTGAGATGCTTTACAGTAAAGCAGTTAAAAAGGGAACGTTATCCGGCTCGATGAGTGGAGGAACAGGGGAAGAGGCAGCCGCAAGTGAAGCTGTTTAATTTTTGTGCTTCTTTGATAGATTTATCTATCTGTTTTTGTCACATTGAAAATCGCCTTTGACGCGCCGATGTAAGTGCCGAAAACCCTTGATATTACGGCAATGTGACAGCTTTTTTGCGATTACATAGCTTTGTCACTTTGAATGAGCCGCCTTTTTGCCTCTTTTTGAGGGTTATCCGCACGGGCGCGCACGGGGAAAGTAACGCGCTGACACCTGAGAAATGCCGTATTTTCGCACTTCTTCGCACGCCCCGCCGCTGCATTTAACACTCACTAACGCTCCGTTAGCACGCCGACCGTCTCGACTTCATTGTCCTTTGATGTTATAATGCAAATATGAGCCGCGATGATGTCCTTTATCCCCCTTGCTGCTGGGGCTTCCGGGACTATCTGAGTGGCTCACACTTTGTAAAAATGCTTATTTTATGCGGTTTTCCGGCCTCGTTGATTAGTTGATAATTGACGCGATGCCCGACAACTCCACGACCACCACGCCCCCTCAAGGCATAAAAAAGACGACATCAATTCACTCGATGCCGTTCTCAATATTTCTGTCACGGATTTCCTTCCATATCCCTCACAAACCCGCATAAATACTGTCTTTTCTCGGTGTCTCCCGACACATCCCGTCTTATCCCGTTTTGTCAATTATCTTGTCTGAGTACATTTATCTTCAGACCGACCGGTCAGTCAGCTTGAACTTCCTCTATTTTACTTCTTTCTCTCTGGGGGAGTCAATCCCTTCATCGACCGGATTTGGATTTTTTTCTCTCTTTTTTCTCTCTTTTGGAACCCTTTTCTCCTGTCCGCATATAGTGTTAAGGACAAGCCGCTGAAGGCGAGTCAAAAATTTCAGAAAGATGAGGAGAAAGATTATGGCAGTATTATCCGCCCCGCTTGATTCGGTTTTAACTGTTCGCTACCAGACCGGGACATCGGCCGGTGGCTCCCCAGTGATCAGACAAAAAAACATCGGCGGCATTAAATCCGGCGCCGCCGATCAAGATCTCTATGAGATCGCCCAGGCTTTATTCAGCCTGGTGGACTACCCCCCTGTAGAAATCCGCCGCAACCACCAATCCAATTTAATCGATCAATAATTCCCGCACCATCGAATGGAAAGGAGCATCCAAATGTCTATAAGCTCAACCAGAATTCTCCGCCTGGCTTTTACCAACGCTGGGGGAACAACCTTCAGCCTCACCCTTCCCCAGCCCAGAGCAGACCTGACGGCTGAAGAAATCGAAGTAGTCATGAACCAGATCATTGCCAAAAATATGTTCAGCACCAAAGGGGGCGACCTGGTGGAGATCAATGATATCAAGATCATTGATACGACCACCGACGACCTGTTCGATTGACCGGAGTCCGGTCAAGGGTCTGTCCGCTGAACCCAGCGCTGAAACCAGCAGGGATAACCGCCATGGGCGGTTATCCCTGCCATTATCCCCCAAACAGCATGTTTGACTACAGGCTGTTTTCCATTTTAAGCGTATTCTGACTGCTGTACCTGGACCCCTGCAGCTTGACCAGCAGACCCGATACCGGGATGAGCACCGCCGCGATAGCCGCGAGCACCAAAATACTGGGGCAGACCTCTTCCAGACCGATCCCCATCAGGGCGATATCCCGGACATCGTTGACCAGGTAAGTCAGCGGAAGAATCCGGTTCAGCACCCAGGCCAGCCCGTGCATCGAGCTGAGCGGCCAGGTAAAACCGGAAAACAAAAAGGACGGTACGGCGACCAGCATCGCGTATTGGGTGGCTTCAAGCTCGCCTTTGCAGATCAGGGAAAGGAGAATCCCCAGTCCTGAAACGGCCAGAATGAACGCCCCGAATAACAGCTCCAGAGCCAGCAGGCTTCCCCGGAAGGGAATCTTGTAAAATAAAATACACATGCTGAGAACCAGGTTCATGCTGAACATATTGATCAGGAGATAGGATATGACCTTGGCGGCGATGATTTGCACGACACTGTATTGTTCCAGAAGCGCGGGGAAAAGCTTCTGTTCCTTTTCCCGGCAGAAAGAGATCGCCACGTACATGAAGACCATCTGTTGAATTGCCGTCCCCATTAAGCCCAGGAGAAGAAAATTCGCATAATTGTAGGTGGGATTGTACAAAATTTTTGTTCTGAAGCTTAGCGGGATTGCCTCGCCCCGGACCGCGTCCTGGGCTGCGCCCTGCACCGCCCCCAAGGTCTTCATGCTTATCCCCGCTGAGATGGTCGCCACTATCTCATTGGCTGAGGAAACCACGGAATTGCTGTACATCATGTTTGTTCCGTTGACCATGATCAGGACCTCAGAGCCCTGTCTCTTCTTGAGGCTCTGGTCCAGATCCTCCGGGATCACCACTCCCGCCACGGCCTGCCGGGAATCGATCATCTCTTGCACTTCCTGTTCAGTGCCGACCTCGGCGATAATTTTGAACCGGTCCGTATCCTGGAAGCCCTGAACGATCGTCCTGCTGGTCTCGGTCTGGGCAAAGTCCAGGATTACCGTGGGAATCTGATTGACGACATGAGGAGAATACATATAGCCGAAAAGGAAAAGATAGAGCAGCGGCATAAAACACATGACCAAAAAAATTTTTTTATTTCTCCTGATATACCCGAACTCTCTGAGCGCTAAGGAGGCGATCGTTTTCATCCTGCTTCTCCTCCTAGAATTTTACGGAGACATTCATCCCCGGCTTCAGCTCCGCGGAATCAGTCCGTATTTTCACATTGTAAGAGATAATGTCCTTTTCTCCCCGGTCATTGGTGGCTCGCGCCGTGGCAAACTCCGGCTTGCTGCTGATGTCCTCTATCGTTCCCTTGATGGTCTTCCCTTCTTCACCGGGCAGGTAAACCTCCAGCGGGTTTCCCACCGCCAGCTGCCCGAGCAGATTCTGCGGAACCTTGAGATTGACCCAGTTCTCCTGATAATCCGTGACCGACATCAGGGCAAAGCCGCTGGAGACCAGCTCCTTCTCTTCGATATTGACCGCTGTGATGACACCGTCACAGGGGGCCTTGATCACCGTCTCCTTCAGATTGTTCCTGACGATCTGCAGATCGGCTTGGCTCTTGTCCAGTGCCGCCTGCGCGCTCCGGGCGTCGGCCCGGTAAAGGTCAACCTGAGTCTGAGCGGCTCCTGCTGTAGCTAAGTCCCCTTCAGCGGCCGCGACCCCGGCCTGAGCGGCGTCATAATCATGCTTGGCCTTATCCAGGTCCATTTGGGAAATCGCCCCGCTTTTCCACAGCTCCTCCAGGCGCTGATAAGTTTTTTCCGCCAGGACCTCATCGGCCTGAGCCTTAGCCAGACCGGCCCGGGCCTTCTCCAGCGCCGCCCCGGACGAAGCTTCGGCGTAATCCACGGCGGCCCCGGCTTTGGCGATACTTCCCTCGGCGGCCGCAATCCCGGCCAGCACCTGCTGTTCATTTCCCTTCAGGTCGCTGTCGTCAATCTGAGCCAGGACATCCCCCGCTTTGACGGTCTGGCCTTCCTTCACCTTGATTTGGATCACCCGGCCCGGGATCTTGGTGCTGACCTCAACTGTTTTTGCTTCCGCCTTACCTGTAAGCTCCCGGCTGCCGTCACTGCTGTGCACAACCCCGCTGAGCAGGAATACCATGGCAACGGCCGCCCCTACTACTCCCAGCCCGATGAAAACCTTGTAGCTCCTCTTGATTGCCGACATCTGCTTTCCCTCCACTCTGTACTGCTCTGTCTACATTATTCCGTTAAACACAAAATCAATAATATGTTCCAGCCGTTTGTCCATCATTTCTTCCTGACTGATCCCGCAGTCCGCTATCCGTCTGAAGGTTTCATTATGGGTAAAATAAATCAGGCATAAGGCATCAATACTCAATAAGGTCTGGGCGATATCCAGATCGGGCTTAATGAGGCCTTCCTCAATCCCGGCCCGCAGAATATCATTGATCTGCTCCTCATACCTGTTGCGCACCTCATAAAGCAGGGTATCCTTGTATCTGCCCCGGTTTAAGGCTTCCCAGCCGATCAGCCTGACAAATTGTTCATTGCCGGCCAAAAAATGAAAGTAATTGCTGACCGCCTTTCTGATATTTTCCCGGGGACCTGCCGCGGCGTCAAAGTCCAGGGAGCTGACATAACCGACCTTACTGAGATTTGACCTGAGAACCTCCACATAGAGGTCCTCCTTATTGCCGAAATAATGATAGATCATCCGTTTGTTGATTTCTGCCGTTTCCGCTATCTCATCAATTCTGGCCCCGTCCAGTCCTTTCTCCGAGAAAATATCGGTGGCAGCCTTGAGGATACGGACTTTGCTTTCTTCGGCCCGGCATTGATCGGTTGGCACACTGTTTTTCTTTTTGATTATTCTCAACCCTTCACCTCTGACCTGATTCCCTAATAAAGGTAAGTAACTATGTAGTTACTTACCTTTATTATTTTAATCCAACTTTTTTCAATGTCAACCGATCCTAGAAATATTTTCTATGTATCCCGCTGTAATCAACTAGATGAAGCGGACTGCGGCACAATGAACTTTTTAGTCCATTGTGCCGCAGTCCCGTTGAGGCGATATCCTGAAACTATTTCTGTCTTACCGTTTTAATACTCGTCCGTGGCGGCAGAAGCCCTGTTGGAATAATCACTTGTACCGCGACTGTTGTACGCTTTTACCTTATAATAATAGGTCTCATCAGCATCCAGATCGTCATCCACATAATAAGTTTCGTCAATGATCCCGATATTGGTATAGGTACCGGCCGCCGATGTCGACCTGTAGATATAATATAAATCGGCATTCTTAACTTTATCCCAGCTCAGCTCGATCTCGCTGGAGCTTACGGCTTCAGCTTCCAGATCGTCCGGGACTGACGGGATCCCCTCCGAACCAGTGTCTATATCTTCGTCCTCATCCTGATCCTGATCTTGATCCTGAAAACTTCCCAATACCGCGTCGGATACTGCGCCGGTCCCGCCGAAGGCGATAATCTGCTGCGGTTCTTTGCTCTTAATATAGTCCAATGTCGCGGTATTGACAGTAGAACCGACCAGGAAAATCGGCTCGCTTTTTAGCGAGGCCAAGGCCACACCAGCCAATACGTCGGGGTAATCCTGACCGGTCGCCAGATAGCAGGCGTCAAACTTCAGATCGGTCTGAAAGGCTTTAATCACCGCAAGATTTGTTGTATAGGGGTCGGTACCGGTCAGGCGGTCAGGCGACGGGAGCTGGTCAAAAACAGCGGCGCTTACAGAATCGGTAGTCCCCACCAGCGTGGTACTGGAGAAATTTTCATTGAGGTATATTTTTATCTCTTCCCTGAGACTGTCTTTTGGGGTCAACAGAATGGGATAGCCCTTAATCGCCGCAATAGAAGCAATGGATAAAGCATCGGGAAAATCCAGACCAGTGGCAACGACCGCATGCCTGTTTGGATTTGTTTCGGCTCTGTATTGGCTGATCACTTTTGCTACTTTTAAAGAGGTATCATAGCGATCCGCTCCGGCGATCCGTGTTGCCGCGATTCCCATATCCCTGATGGTTTGCTCGACATCATAAGAAATGACCCCGGTCCCCCCGATAATATAGACACTTTTGACCTTTAACTTCAGCAACTGGGCCCGGGTCTGGCTTTCCAGGCTGTTTTTAGACGTCAAAAGAATCGGTGCATTATATTGATAAGCCAGAGGAGCGCTGCATAAAGCATCGGGATATTGCTCCCCGCTAACGATAACAGCGTAGTAGGAGGTTGTCCAGCCTGTCTCCGCCACTTTGGCCGCCGTATCATACCTGTTTCCACCGGCAATACGCCTCGCATCTCCGACCGTACCCGATGCCGAGTCACTGTCAGACGCCGTCGTGGCATGGGCAGCATTGGAATAAGTGCTGGTCTCAGAAGAACCGTTTTTTACCTGAACCTTATAATAGTAAGTCGTGCCGGCAGAAAGAGAACTGTCGGTATAGGAAGTACTGCTCACTGTGGTAATTTTGCTGTAGGTGCCGGAGGAGGAAAGAGCCCTGTACACATAATAAACGTCCGCGTCATCGACCTCATCCCAGGTCAGCTTGATCTGAGAGGCACTTTTGCTCTCCGCCTTGAGATTCTCCGGAGCGTCGGCGCCTCCGTTCTTATCCGTAGTCGCGTAAACCTTGTCGGAATAAGCACTGGTACCGGCACTGCTATGGGCCCGTACTTTATAGTAATACTTTTTACCGGGGTCCAGATCCTCATCATCGGTATAAGATGTTCCCTTGATTGAACCGATCTTGGAGTAAGTGCCGTTGGATGATATGGAACGATAAACATAATAAGAGGTCGCATCATCGACCTTTTCCCAGGTCAGTTTGATTTGAGCGGAACCTTTGGCTGTCGCTTTGAGATCGTCCGGCGCGTCCAAGTCGCTCTCTTCCTCTGTCTTGACATAAGCGATAGAAGAATAACCGCTGGTGCCAGCGCTGTTATGAGCCCGTACCTTGTAATAATATTTTTTACCAGCATCCAAATCCTCATCATCAAGATAGGATGTTTCATCCGTGGAGCCGATTTTGGAATAAGTACCGTTGGATGATACGGAACGGTAGATATAATAAGAGGTTGCATCATCAGCTTCTTCCCAGGTCAGATAAATCTCACTTGCACTATAGACGTCAGCTTTAAGTCCATCCGGAGTATCCGGGGTACTAAGTGCAAAACTGCTTTGCGGAAAGATCCCAGCAATTAAGAAAAAAGTAACAAAGACTGAAATTTCAAGCATTTTTTTCTTGACTAAGCTCAAAATTACCCCTCCCAATTAAAATAACAGTAGTCAAATACTTTAAGTGGCTTTAACGTATAGCTGTTTATTCTTATGAATTTTTGAAATCACCGTTATTATTTTACCATATAATAGGTATTTATCCAACAAGTTAACACGACTTTATCTTTGAAACGGAAAAACAAGCTGTTGGCCCAAAAGCAACCAGCTTGTTTATCACGGCTCCCAGCACCTTATTGCGTTTCCATTATCCTTATCAGACTATTCACCGGTAGCGGAGGAAGAAGGAGAACTTACGATTAAGCCTCTTTTGGCCCATTCATAATTACGATAGGCTTGATAAACTGTGTCTTCGGCCAATTTTACCACAATCTTCTGATTATAGTAGCCATTTTCTTCTGTTTTAAATTGAAGATCAGATATCATTCCCAAAATGTGTTTCTGTTTTGCAATCTCATAATCTGTTTCTACAGTTTTCAATTTAGTATTTTCTAATTCTAACGTATCCTGTTTATCCAGCATGGTCTGGTAGGCGCTGTAAAAACCGTGCCGAAAGTTACGAATCGCATCGGCTTCTGTTTCCGAATCTTCATCCTCATTCAACACAACATTGTAGCTGTCTTCCCAAGCGTGTTTATAATCGTACTCCACGTCGGTTGTAACAATAAGCGAGCGCATCACCCCGGGTACTTCTCCAATCTCCAAAGGTCTATCAAACTCATAGGAAAGTGTCAAGTTAAACTGTTCTTTCAAGGTTTGGCGGCTCCGTTCCAATTGCTTGATGGAGTTCTCCAAAGCCCGGATTTCATTTTTGGTCTTGTTCACTACCACTTCTGCCACCATCCCTAGATCCTGCTGCTTCACCAATGCACTTAACTGAGCATCAGCCAAATCTTTCTGTACGTTCAGAAGTTCAAGTTGGCGGCCCAGAGAATTATAAGAAATATAAACAGTTTCCAGGCTTGATGTCACGATATCAATAGCCATGTCCCGTTGAATTTCCAGCTTATCTACATCTATTACCGACAAAGATCTTCTTTGCTGATTAAGAGACTGCTTTTGTCCGGTTAACAGCGCATAGAGAATATCATCATGCGTCGGAGTCGCATTCGGGTAAAGCGTAAAATCTGTAAGTATTAATGTCGAACTAAGCAAATCTAATTGCAGGATCGCATTATCAATAGCATTAAGTCCATCCTGCTTAGCTTCTTCACTGTCCTCTATACTATCGGCAGCCTCATTCGCCGTAAGATTATGAATTTCCACCAAGGGTCCGATCTCCGAAAATTCTACTTTTAGAATATCTTCTTCATTTTTAGCGTCCGCCCAGAGACAAGAAGGAAATACCAATAATCCAGCAAGAGCCAGGCAAAATATCGTCCTTGTCCTATGTAATTTTTTCACCAGTTATACCCTCTTTCCACTACTCTCCTCTTCCGGCTGAACAGCCGGCTCTGCTATATCTTACTTCTATATCTATATTTCGTCAAGGCATTTCTCCGCGGTAACATCCGCTTCTATCGCCCTCCGGTATCACTCTTTACAAGAGATTTCCCATCCGCTACAACTTGAATATTGATCCTCTGTTCCGGGTATTTTTCTTGCAGCACCTTTAGGTATTTGTCCACCAAAGACTTCCCTTCTGCCTCACTTGTCCCGGCCTCCATAGTTACGGCTACCACGATTACTCCGCCTGTCTCAGATACCTTGGCACCAAGGACATGGGCCTCCTTCTGGATTAAGCTGCTGACAGCGGTATCGACCTTATCCGCGGTTTCGTCTGTCTTATTTCCGGTCTGGGTCTGGTTTTGACCAGCAGGCGGCTCCTTATCTTCCACCGCCTGTCGAGAACACCCGACTGCAATTGCAAAAAGCAGGGAAACTACTAAGAAAAGGGATATTGATTTTTTCATAATAACCTCCATTTCGCCACTACTGCTGGCGACACAAATAGTAATAAAAGATCAGAGTGGTCTTAGATACACCACCAGAAATACTGGGAACAAAACAAATTATTAAACTACAAAATTTATAATTTTGTATAGATCAATAAAAAGCTTATCGCGTTCACGTTCCTTTTCAACTCACTCTAATTATTTTTACGCTGTTACTTTCACCTTTAAATATATTCGGCATAGGAGGAAATTATCCTTTTGGTAAATTTTACGTTTTGTCGGTATTACGATAGTCACGTATGAAATTAGCATACTCCTGTACTAAAATTTCTGCTCACTTCTGAAATTCAACGCAGCTTTGACGCTGCTGTTACGAGGTTACTTCCCGAATTTTATAGATCTCCCCAAGTAAGATCCTTATTTTTCTATCCGCGTTTATCCACTCTTCTACCACCATAGCCCTTAGCAGGGAGCGCAAAAGGAGACAACCGCCGAAGCGGTTGTCTCCTTTGTTAGCCCGTTCAGTACTATCTGTTAAGCTTTAATCAAGGTTACTGGTTCCATCACTCGCCTTGAGTGTCAACGTTGTCGTAGAGCTGTCTCCTACAGCATTGGTCAACGTGACTGTCACGACAACACTAGAACTTCCGTTATTATCACCAATATTAACGCTAGCAACACCACCGGTTACAGTTGCTGTAGCTGGCGTAGTAGCCGCACCTGTTACCGTAATAGTGGTTACATTATCAGCCAAATTGGTAAATACAAGGGTATCATTTGAAGTGGTAGCATTGTCTGTAAAGAGCACTTTACCTTTCGTCAAGGATAGTAATGTGCCGGAAAGTACATCACTATTGCTGCCCAGAGCATCAGGAACCGTAGGTGCAACAATGTTAGTTACCGGGTATTCGACCTTCAACTTCAGGGTGGAAGTAACATTTCCTTCGGCGTCGTAGATAAATCCGATATCAATCGTATCATTTTTATCTACTTTGGAAGTAGCAGTCTTCGCACCTTCGAAAACTGTTAATGTTACTGTGTTACCCGAAGTAGAAACATTATTTACAACAAATTTGTCGCTGTTTCTCTTAACTACAAAGTTACCCACAGTTCCAGCATCAACTGGTTCGTCAAACAGAATGTGAATCAAGCTTCCGCCGTTACCGCTATCAAGCGTAGAGTCATATTCAGCCCATACACTTGCGATATCGTCGCTCTTATTGTTGGTTCCATTCTTTTCTGAACCGGTATACTCAGCATTTCTGTCGATGTTATCCAATTTCTTTACACTAGGATTGATTTCATCCGTCACGGAAATAGCATCATAGGCACTGGTATCATACGGAGAAGTACTCGAATCAATACCTAGATTTGGTTGTAATTTAACACCATAGGAATTTTCTGATTTTGTTGAGCCTACCGTCCCAACCTTGATTTCTCCGCCGGATACTTCAGGATTAGCAGGTAATTTTGTATCATCATCCAGCGTAATCAAAATCTTATCGGCGCTTTTCTTTTCAATGTCCTCTACGGTGTAAACCGTAGTTTCACCAGATTGTTTTCTGTCGTTACCATCTGTATCTTTCCAAACAATGAAATCACTCTTGTTATACTTGTCAAGGTTTCCGTCGAATTCCACTTCGATCGTCGTCTTGCTCTTGGCAACCGCACTCAAGATGCTTACAGTTCTGCTGGCTTTATCCTCTATGGAATAGCCGCCACTAGCAGGCATCTGCGCAGTTGTAGTGTAATTGCCATCGACATCAGCGATGCGCCCAACGATTTGGATTTTGTTCACTGCGGTAAGCGCGCCGGCATTCGTAACGAAAGGATAATCCGTGGTAATTCTTACCGTCTGGCCATTGTCGATGAGGTCAATCTTAGCATAGATATTGTCATCTTCTTCTTCATCACCCAGATTTACAAAGTGTGAACCACTATCGGTAGAAACCTCATACTTGTAAAGATCAGTCACAGAGTAATTACCGCTTGTGGCCAATTTGTCGTCGAACTCCAAATAAATGCGATATCTGGATCCGGAAATGTCATAGTAAGCTTTTCCACCTTTAAGAACAGGAGCATCTGTATCGTCAACTACAACATCCTTGGTCACTTTTTCAATTTCATTACCAGCCTGATCTTCGACATCCTCAATCGTCAGCTTATAAGTGCCGTCATCGGGAGTCGAACGAAGTGTAAGATCAACCTTTTTGGATGTAGTACTCAGGTCAGCACTGGTAATACCTACATTATCGCCGTCTTCATCAACCAGCGTGTAGTTGTCAGTATCTTCCGCGGTACTTTCATCCACTTTTTCGGAGAAGGTCACTGTAATCTTTGAGTCTTTATATTCGACCTTCTTCACTACAGGTTTAACATCGTCTACGTCAATCTGAACCTGCACTTTAATTGAGTTGTTTTCGTTATCCCACAGGTCAGAGACCGCACCGGATTTGATATAGACATAAGCTGTACCATCCGGCAATTCATTTTCAGAAAAATCCAAGGTCAGTTCGTTGCCGTCAATATCATCATCACTGATGCTGGAAACTTCATTACTGGAATTTGTATGATAGAAATCTTCTTCTTCATCGCTTTCCAATTGAATGTCCTCATTGAAAATCAACGTTACTTCCTTAGCTTTGGCACTCTTGTAGCCAACCACTTCCGGAGCTTGTGTGTCTTCAACAACATCCACATCGAAAGTTTGGGGAATGATATTGAATCCAGCATAGTCCTCCAGACCATTGCCTACTTCTACCTTAAGACTACCTTCTTTAAAGCTAGTATATACTTTAACATTTGCTTCAAAGCCGTTTTTAACCGGAACTACTTCCTTAACACCGTAAGTTTTGCCATCCAAATCGAAATCAAACTCATCGGATGTATCTTTTAAGCTTGAAATCGGTTCACTGAAAACAAACTTAACGGTGTCTTTGCCAATTACTTTAACATCTTTTATTGTTGGAATATCATGGTCAGAGAATTTGATGTTATCAAACGCCACTTCTTCTCCAGTGATGATATCATCAACCGTCAATGTTCCTACTGACTCATTTTTAACAGGTTCAATTAAGGTTAAGGTCAGGGTTTTTCCTTCTACCTCAGCTTTCGCAACTTCAATATTGGAAGCATCTTTATCGTCTTTAGCGACAGCTTCCACATCATAATTGTCGACATCTGTTAAATCGTCTTCGTCGTAATCAGTATTACTAAGTGTCACTTGGAGCTGAATGAGGTTCGGAGCGGTAACGGATTTAATGGTGAATTCGCCACTGTCTTCTGTATCAAATATAGAATTTTTGACAGTGTCCGAAACCACGGAAGGTCCGCCGAGCGCGATCGCTTTCGTAGCGGAAGTGATCTTACCGGCAAGGCCGTCAGCCGCTTCCACACCGTTATTGTCGGCAAGAGCAACAAATGAATTGGTTTGAGCGGCGAACGGAGCGACCGACAGAGCGTCGACCAGTGATACACCGTTAGCGACAAAAACTTTTCCATAATCATAGGTTAAGGTTTTGGCTACTTCATTGTTGGTTTCATAACGGTTTTGACCGTAAATACGGGTAGCGCCTGAAATGTCACCGACAAGGGTAGGTCCGCCAAGAATATAGGAAGTTCCGGCTACGCTTTGGCCTTCCGGAACAGCACCGTTTACTCCGGCAAGAATAATCTGGTACTTGTTCTTCGCAGCATAGGAAGCTGCGGAAAGCGCGTCAGGGATCGCATTGTAACCAACAACGAAGGTCCCGTTCGGGCTGGAAAGTTTCGCGTTGACCAGGCTGGTGGTTTCCCAGCGGTCGGCGCCTTTGAGCACTTCTACAGTTACGTCGCTGATTCCAGCTACTTCATTTTTCACTGCATCGGTAAGCGCACCGACCAGGATGACCTTTTTCGCTTTTAAATCAACAATCTTAGCTTTTACACTGGCATCAAGAGCATCAACCGGTGTTAAAAGGATAGGTGCGTTTTCCTGACCTGCCAATGGGGCGACCGCCAAAGCATCAACGAGATTGTTATTGGCAGAAGGAGCAAGAATCACAGTATCGGCAGTAGTCCAGCCTGCTTCGCTAATTTTAATCGCTGTTTCCACACGATCTTTGCCGTAGATTCTGTCTGTGTCGTCATCAGCGGCAAACACCTGAACAGGCAACATCATGAGAACCATAGCGATGATAGCAAGAACGGCTATCTTCTTAGTTCTAATCATTTAGTTAAATCTCCTCTCTTTCTCCTGGTAAAGCTTTACTTCTATTAAGCAAAGCTCCTTGTGTCACTGAAAACAGATTTGAAAAGCTTGTGAATTTTTTAATCTGCTTTCATTACTTCAACGCCGTTTAGGTCTCACCCCCTTAACATGATCACAAATTATCCTTAGACATTGCGCAATATCTAAAGGCACCACCCTAGCGGAGGCGTCCCCCCTCTGGCCTCGTTCCCAGGGGCGGCTATCCCTTTAGACTGCCTATATGGTAAAAGAGCATAACATGCCCCTGTACCTCCATATAAATATTCGGGAAAAAGCTGATTATTCCTGCATCTCATACAAAATTTTTAGTGCCAATATCCAGAAAACCTGTAATTTTTCAACAAAAAGCCTTTTTCAGAATAACCTATACAGCCGTTATAAAATAAATATGTATTATTCTACAATAAGATACAGAAATATTCCAGTGTTTTCTATCAAATTATCATTTTTTTTCCTGTTCCCCTCCCGGGATTTTACGCCCTTATTTTATATTATAGCAGAGATCATCGCATTATTGCCTGTCCCTGTTTTTTTCCTGTTGCGGCACATCTATTTTAAGAGGGTTCCGATTTCTTGCAAAATGTTCTCAGAGATGACTCCCGCTCCGCCCAGGGCCACACATTTTTTTTGGCTTAAGGCGCTGAGGACTGTGATCTGGCTTGGGGAAAGCTCACCGGGCGGCAGGAGCAGGATATTGGACATCCCTGCCGCGGCCAGGACCCCTCCGGTCAGGGCATCGGGGAAATCGGCTCCGGTGGCGGCGTACAGGACCCGCCCCTGCGGCGGGTAGGCCTGCAAGAGGCGGGCCGAGGTCTCATACCTGTCGGCCCCGCCGATCCGCCGCGGAGCGGGCAGATCGCGCTCTACCCGGGAGGAAACCGCCCCCTCCCCTCCGATCACTTCTGTTTCGGTCACGGATAATTTCCTCAGGGTTTGCCTGGTCGTACTGTTCAGAGAAAAGCTGCCGGTCAGCAGGATGGGCCGGCCGGAGATTGCGGCATGTGCCGCCGCGGCGACGGCATCGGGATAATTGGAACCGCTGACAATCACGGCCTGTCCGGTATTGCCCAACTTTTCGGCGATGGCCGCCGCTGTCCCGAAGCGGTCGCTTCCCGCTATCCTCTCGGTAGCGGCCAGCCTCTGCAGGCTGTTTTCCACAGAGCCGGACACCGCCCCCGTCCCGCCCAGAACGATTATCTTACCGGGAGCGAGCCGTTTCACCGCCTCCTCCACTTCCCGGGGCAGGGTATCGGGATCGGTGAGCAGGATCGGAGCGTGGTATTGGTAGGCCAGAGGAGCCCCGGCCAGAGCGTCCGGGTAATCATCGGCCCGGGCGACGATCACGGTGTCACAGCCCGTCGGATAAGCCTCTTCGGCGATTTCTACCGCTGTCTGAACGCGGTCGCTCCCGGAAATACGGGGTTCGGACGGTTCGTCCGTATAGCCGATCATATAAATGCCGGGCTCATTGACCGGCACTTCCAGACTCTGGCCCTCCGCAAACGGGATTCCCCCGCCGATGCGCAGCCATCTGGCGGAAGACCATAGATATAGGCAGGCCAGCTTGCCGGTCCGCTCTGCCGGCTCCTGAGCCCCCTCATTTTCAGGCTGCCCGGTTTCCCCCACGGGCCGGGTCATGCTTAGGGAGAGGTTCAGGGGCTTATGGGTCTCCTGCCCTTCCCAGCTGATCTGATAGGCTTTTCCGCCGGGGAGGATTCCCTGCGGCAGGCTGCCGGGGAGAGCAGCCTCGCCGACAGAGACCTGCAAAGAGGCGTCATTATTGCGCTCGTCAAGCCCCGCCTTAAATGCTCCGGCCGGTACGGTCAGGACGGCTTCCCCGGCAGACGAGCCGATTTTCCCGCCTTCCCAGGAAACCGCGGCCGGAGAGGAAAGCTGTTTCAGCCCCTGCGCTAATTTCAAGGCCCGGTAGCAATCTACTTTACCGTAGCCGTAATCATCATCCCGGCCTGTCGTCCCCAGGTCGGCGGCGGAATTCAGCAGGAGCTGCCGCACCTCCTGAGCCGCAAGGGCCGGATAGCGGCTCCAGATCAGGGCCGCCGCTCCGGAAACTATGGGGGCCGCGATAGAGGTCCCAGTGGCATAGGCTTCGCCTGACGTATCCTGAGACCAGTAATCGGTGAGAATCCTTTTCCCGGGGGCCGCCAGCTCGATTTCCGGACCGACCCGGGAAAAATCCGTGATCAGATTGCTGCTGTCTATGGCCGAAACGGCCAGAATACCGGGATAAGCACCGGGATAGGCCACTCCGCTGAGATGGGTTACAGCGTCGGTGTTTCCGGAGGCCGCCACTACCAGGCAGCCTTTATCCAGGGCATAGTCCAGGGCTTCGTCAAACACTGCCGTCTGCCTCTCGGCGCCCATACTCAGGTTGATGATCTTTGCCCCGTGATCGACGGCCCAGACAATCCCGTCGGCAATCACATCGTTCTCCCCGCTTCCTTTGCTGTCCATTGCCTTCACCGGCATAATCCGGGCTCCGTAAGCAACCCCCAGGATACCGATTCCATTTTTGCCCGCCGCGATAGCCCCGGCCACAGAGGTGCCGTGTCCGTTATCATCCCGGGCCGCCCCCGCAGCCGTACTGCCGGTTATGGCATTGTAGCCCGGGACAAGCTGTCCTTTCAGGTCGGGATGATCCAGATCCACCCCTGTATCAATCACTGCCACCACGATCCCCTGGCCTGTGGCCCCTTCATCCCAGACCTTGTCGGCCCGGATATTTTGGATCGCCCATTGCAGGGGATAGCGGGGCTCGGTCAGCTCTCCGTCCGGGTCCGTTTCGGAGCCGGACAGCTTCGTTCCGAGGCTGTCTATGGTCCCGGGGCTGTCTATGGTACAGGCATTGCTCCATTCCGCATGAAGGACCCCGCCGGCCTGCAGGACTTTTTCCCTGATTTGTTCCGGGGAAAGAGAAGCGCCGTCATATTCCAGGGTCGCGTAATCAAGGGCGCTTTTGCGGACCAGCCTCCCTCCCGTTTCCCGGGCAATGGTCTCAATCCTGGTCTCCGGAGTGATTTTCACAACCAGGCGGGGGTTTTGCCGGCCGGACGCCTCGGCCCGGATGGGAATGATCCCCCCCGCCAAGATCAGGGCCGCCAGAAAAAAAGCAAAGACTTGTTTTCCTTTGACCTTTGGATGAGGCTTTATGTTAGAGTTAACTTGTTTTTGCATCGGCATATCCTCTTCATTTCGCATTGGATTTTCGCACGGTTTACTATTTCGCCATATTTTTTGCCTTTTCCTGTTAATTTTTCATTTTGACAGGATTTTATTTATGAAGATCGAATTAATTCAATTAACCCTGAATTCCCGTGTTTCCTGATCACAGAGAATAAAATTGAGGAGAGATCTGAGTATGTTTAATCTTTTTCGGTCCCGCCACGTCAGGGACAGACTGTCTAAAACCCTCACGGCCGCTGTCCTTACCGGGGTTTTCACTCTTGGTTCTTTTTTGGCCCCCGCACCGCTGATCCAGGCCGCCCGGGCCGAGGATACGACAAATGTCCAGAGGTTCGGCGGCAGCACCCGCTATGAAACAGCCGTAGAAATCTCCAACAAAAACTGGTCGGAGGCTTACAATGTTGTTCTGGCCCGCGGCGATGATTTCCCGGATGCCCTGGCCGGGGCGGTACTGGCCAACAGCCCGGAGGTCAGCGGACCGCTTCTTTTAAATGACCCCAAAAGCCTGCGTTCCGAGGTCCTGGCGGAGCTGAAAAACCTCCGGACCAACCGGGTTTATGTTCTGGGGGGCCAGGGCGCCGTCTCGGAAACGGTCGTTCAGGAGCTGAAAGCCAACAGTATTGATGTCACCAGGATCGACGGCTCCAACCGCTATGATACCGCCGCTAAAATAGCCAAAACAGCCCTGAGCAGCAGCCAAAAGGCCTACGTGGTTTCCGGCTCCAATTATGCCGATGCTTTGAGCATCTCCTCTTATGCCGCGGCCCAGCAGATCCCGCTTCTTCTCACCGCGAAGGATTCTGTCCCCGCTGAAACCCTGGAAGCCCTGCAGGCCTTAGGCGTCAGCCAGGTCACTCTGGTCGGGGGAGAAGGAGTCATTTCCCCGGCGTCGGCCGGCCAGCTGGAAAGCGCCGGTTTCACCGTCAGCCGTCTGGCCGGAGAGGACCGCTATCTGACCAATGCCCAAGTCCTGAAAAGCCTGGACTTCGACCTGGACAATCTCGTGGTGGCGACCGGGGCCTCTTTTCCGGACGCCCTGGCAGGCTCTGTGCTGGCCGCTAAGCATGACGGCCCTATCCTGCTTGTCCCCCAGAATGATAAGCAAATCCCCTCACAAATCACCGATTACCTGAATACCAATAGATCAGGCCTGAAAAATATTTTTATCCTGGGAGGGTGGGGCGTGATCAATTACAAGGTAGCCGGTGTGGTCGTTTCCGGTTCGGCCACTTCCAGAATCTCTCTTCATTTCTGGGATGGTTACGGCTCAGTACAAAATTACCGGGAGGAACTGAATCTCGTGCCCGGCAATGTCGTTGACTATATTAATGTTCTCTCCCCCAACTACGCGGGCAGCTTAAAGGACGACGGCAGCTTCGGCTACCGGGACCCGCTCACGGTTTATGATGCCCAGAATATCACGGCCCTGGGCCAAAGCAAGGGAGCCCGGGTCACTCCCCTTGTGCTGGGTTCCGGAACCCAGGTGGACAAGATTCTGGCCAGCGCCGCCTACCGCCAGAACTTTATTGACTCAGCCGTCAAGATGCTGAGCCAGACTAAAGCGGATGGGATCGTCGTCAATCTGGAGATTTTGGCCCCCGCCTCCAAGGACGGCCTGACCACCCTCATGAAGGACCTTTACGCCAAGCTTCACCCCCTGAACAAGCTGGTGCTGATCTCCGTGATGCCCCGAACCTCGGAAACCGCCGAGCCCTGGCTCAAGGCTTTTGATTATGCCGCCATTTCCCCTTACACCGATTATGTCCAGATCATGACCTATGACAAGCATTACTCGACCTCGGCGCCGGGGCCGATCGCTCCTTTAGACTGGATGCGCAGTGTCCTGAGCTATGCCGTTCAACAGATTCCCCGCGAAAAAATTCTGATGGGTGTTCCCTATTACGGGCGGGCCTGGACCGGCAATGAACAGGACGGCTATACCTCCCTGTCCCTGAGCTGGAATAAGGCCGTAAATGAAATTGCCGCGGCCAAGGGCATTACCATCTCCAGGGAAACCACCGCGACCGATCCTGTGGGCGTCCCGACCTTCAGCTACACGGACGACGAAGGCAAGGTACGCAAGGTCTACTTTGACGATGCTCAAAGCTGGAATGAAAAGCTCAAGCTGCTGGACCAGTTCCAAATCGGCGGGGTCGCCCCCTGGTCCATGCTCTGGGCCAATGAGGGCAGCGCCCAGGTCATTTATCCGCTGATCAAGCAAAGCCTGAAAGCGGAATAAGACCGTTCATCAAATGATCCCTAAATAAAGCCATGAAAAAAGAGGCTGCCGCAAAACAAAGCATTATTTTGCGGACAGTCTCTTTTTTGGCTCAAAAAATCGCTTCCTTATTAATAGGCATCCTTCCCGGCACACACCACAAACACGGTTTTCCAGAGAATCCTCAGGTCCAGCCCCAGGCTCCAGGTCCTGACATACTCCAGATCATAAACCAGGGTTTCGCTCAGGGTCAGGCCGCTGCGCCCGCTGACCTGGGCCAGGCCTGTTACTCCGGGCGGCATAGCCAGCCTTTCCCTCTGTTCAGGGGTATATTCTTCAGCGATTTCCGGCACCTCCGGCCTTGGGCCGACCAGGCTCATGGTTCCGTTGAGAATATTCAGGAGCTGGGGCAGCTCATCAAGGCTGGTTTTGCGCAGGAATTTGCCGCAGCCGGTAATTCTGGGGTCATCCTTCTCCTGAAAAACAAAATCTTCCGGATCAAATTTCCCTTCCCTTTTCAGCAGCGCTATTTTTTGTTTCATCACCTCATCGGCATTGTTCACCATCGTTCTGAACTTATAGATGGTGAAGGGCCGTCCTTTGATCCCTACCCTGGTTTGTCTGAACAGAGCCGTTCCGGGAGAACCGGCCCTGATCCAGACCACGATCAGCAGCCAAAGCGGTGAGACAATGATCAGCAAGGGCAGGGAAACCGCAAGATCCAACAGCCTTTTGGCCAGCAAATTCATCAACTCCATCTGTACTCCAGGATTACTTCCGCACCTGGTCTATTACGCGTTTCACGGCCCGGATGACATCACCGGCATCCTGGTCGCTCATTTTGGGATAAAGGGGCAGGGAAATGATCCGTTCATAGGTTTTCATCGCTTCCGGATAATCCTCCGGTTTGCAGCCGAAGGTTTCCGCATAGTAGGGATGGATATGCACAGGGATGAAATGAACACTGGTGCCGATGTTTTCCTCTGTCAGCATTTCCAGAAACCTCGCTCTGTCTATGGATATTCTCTCCAGATTGAGCTTGATGATATACAAATGCCAGCTGTGAAGCATATCCGCACTTTCCGCGGGAAGCTCCAGCTCCGGGATTGCCTTGAATTCTTCATTGTAACGGGCAATGATCTCTTCCCTTCTCCTTTGCAGGCGCTCCAGCTTGGAGAGCTGGGTCATCCCCAGGGCAGCCTGGATATCCGTCATATTATATTTGTAGCCGGGATAAAGGACTTCATAAAACCAGGCATTTTTGGTGGCGTAACGGTTCCAGGCATTGCGGCTCATGCCATGCAGGCTGTATATCCTTATTTTATCGGCCAGCCGGTCGTCGTCGGTGGTGATCATGCCCCCTTCTCCGGTCACCAGGTTCTTGGTGGCATAAAAGGAGAAGGCCGCGGCCTGTCCGATCGAGCCGGCCATCCGGTTTTTATAGCGGGAATAGACGGCGTGAGCGCAGTCCTCCAGCACAAACAGGCTGTATTTTTCGGCGATCGCCATGATCTGATCCATCTCACAGCACAGACCGGCCACATGGACAGGCACAATCGCTTTTGTCCGGGGGGTGATTTTTTCCTCGATCCTCTCCGGATCGATATTCATGGTCCGGGGGTCAATATCGGCAAAGACCGGTTTTGCTCCGGTATGAATAATCACATTGGCTGTGGCGGCAAAGGTTATCGGCGTGGTGATGACCTCGTCCCCGGGACCGATCCCGGCGGCAAGCAAAGCGAGGTGCAAGCCCGCCGTGCAGGAATTGACCGCTATGGCATGCCTGGTTCCCGCGTAAGCGGCAAAACGTTGTTCAAATTCCACGGTCTTGGGCCCTTTGGTTACCCAATTCGATCTCAGGCTGCTCACCACAGCCTCAATATCATCCTCCTCAATCAGGGGAATGGCATAAGGTAAAAAGTCCCGGCGTTTTTCACTCAACTTGATCGCTTCCTTTTCTCTTCATTGCGTGCTTATTTCTTTTTCCTCGCTCCCCGGATCACCTCATCAAACTGCTCCTGCCATTTTTCAATGATGGTTTTCCAGGAGTAGTTTTCCACCGCGTAGGCCCGCCCTTTTTCCGCCATTTGCCGGCACAGCTCAGGCTTGGACTTCAGATCCAGGATGGTGTTGGCCAGCAGCAGGCCCGCCTCCGGCTCCAGTATGACTCCGCCGCCGCTTTCCCGGACGATCCCCGCCCCTTCGCCCTCCCCGACATAGATCAGCGGCTTTCCGCTGGCCAAAGCCGGAAAGAGCTTGGATGGCCTGACCCCCTCAGAGAGCTTATAGCGCCTGAGGGTGGAAAGATTGATATCGCTTAAGGAGTAATAGCGCGGGATCTCCTCCAGGGATTGGAAATCAATAAAGCGCACATTCTGCAAATGACGTTCGGCGGCGTACTGCTCCAGAAACGGACGTTCAGAGCCGTCCCCCACCAGCAAAAACTGGATATCCTGTTCGGTTCTCAAGAAATTGGCCGCGTCCAGAGCGGTCTCCAGCCCATGCGCATAGCCCATTGTCCCGGCGTAGAGAATGACAAACTTCCCTTCCAGCCCCAGCTCCTGTTCCAGCTCCCGGTCCCTTTCCCGGGGCTTGAACCTCTCGGTATCCACTCCATTGGGGAGAAAGAGGATCTCCTCCCCGGGAATCCCTTTTTTGACCAGGCTCCGGATAATGCCCTGGGTCTGGGCGGATAATCTTCCGGCCATGTGGTAAAAAAACATCTCCAGCATCTCGGCAAAGGAAATCAGATGCTTATTCCTGACCAGCCCCAGCTCAACCGCGGATTCCGGCCATAAATCGGAGATATTAAAGATATAGGAAGCTTTTTTCACCATGGAGGCAAAAACAGCGGCAAATCCGATGAATAAAGGGGGCGACTCCACAATAATCAAGTCCTGTTTTCCGGAACGCATGATCCCCATCAGGGAAGAAAACACAAAGGAAAAATAATTTAAGAGGCGCAGCCAGAATCTGCCCCTTTTGACAGGATAAATCCAGGTCCGCAGGATTTTCAGGCCGTTCATCTCTTCTTTGGCGAACAGCTTCTTATGATATTCAGGAGGAATCACGCCTGTCGGATGGTTGGGAAATGCCGTAACCACAGTCACTTCATGCCCATTGGTCCGGAGGCCCTGGGCCAGTTCGTACAGCCTGACCTGAGCGGCCCCTTTTTCCGGCGGAAAATATTGAGTTAACAGAAGTATGCGCATAACTATCCCCTAACCATGATCTAAATAAAACTCCGGCGGTTGCCGATCACCACGATGATAGCCGCCGCCAGCCATAAGACAGGGTCCTCAAAGAACCTGCCCTCCGCCTGGGAACTGAGGAACACCGTCAGGATCCAGAGAAAGCAGCCTGCCGCAACCAGATATTGGTTGGGCACCGCTTGAAAGACATCAATATAGCCTCCATGCTGGGCATAGCTTTTATATACCGTAAAAATCAAGGCGGCAAAAACCCCCGCCAGGACAAGCAGGCCGGCAATCCCAAGCTCTGAAGCAATGGTCAGAATCGTGGTATGGGAGACGGTGGCTCCCGCTACGGTCTGATAATGGGCATACTCCTGCAAAAAAACGGACTGAAAGGTGCCCAGGCCCGTCCCGATCAGCGGATGATCCTGAAATATCGCGATCCCGACCTTCCAGAGATATAATCTCTGAGGGCTGGTATCGTTGAGATTTTGGGTCAGAGCCAATATTCTTGATAGTACCTCCGGTTTGACCGCCCAAAAAAGGATACTGCCAAAGACCCCCAACGCACCCAGTCCTAAAATCGCTTTCCTGTTGGGCAGCAGGACCAGGGCCACCGCCAAAATGACGATCAGGGTCAGCATGCCCCCGCGCGATGAGGTCAAAGCCAGCTCCCCCAGAAGAACAGGCAAGGAAAGGGAATAGAGAAGCTTTTTCTCCCTTTCTTTTTCAAAGGTCTGCAGCACCAGATTGGCCACGATAGCCAGAATCAGAAACCTGGCGAAAATATTGGGATCGACAAAGGTGGCGTTGACCCTGAGAACAGGCTCGACCAGAAGATGCTCCCCCTGCCAGACCAGCCTGCCTGTCAGCCCCTCATAGAAAGCCAGCGGGGCCAGTACAAGCGCGGTAATATACACCGCTCTCAGAGGCAGCAGGATATTCCGGTCATCCATGATGACCGCGGTCCCCACAAAAAGAAAATAAAGAAGCAGCAGCCTGACCACTTCGCCCAGGGTCTCCATCCGGTCATGGGAATAGATCAGGCTGAGTATGCCCAGGCCCAGATAAACCAAAAAAGCGATACTGACCGGACTGCGGACGATCTTCAACGCCCTGCTCCAAGTCCCTTCCCGACCAATAATCCGGGCCAGGGCCGTGAGAATAATGGCGATACTGGTAAACCTGGTCAGGGAAACCCCCGATATCCCCCCCAGCCAAGTCCCCAGAATCCCCAGATCAGGGTAAAAGACGCTGCTGATCTCCAAAGCAATGGAAACCCCGAGCAGGGCCACGAGCCAAACAGGCCTCTTCCAGCCCAGCCAGCCCAGCATCATCAAGGTGAAAATCAGTAAAACCCACTGCACCTGTATATTCCCTCCAATCTGAGCTATCTCTTGACGAATCTCAGGCCGCGCCGGCCCAAATCAGTTCCAACACTGCGAAAATCCCGGTCAAAAACACCCATCAAGATCACATAAGTTATTCCGGCCAGGCTGCAAACCAGCAGCGGATGACAGCCGCGAAGCAGGTAGGCCAAAAACCCCATCGCTGTTGAAGAAGCGATAATCAGGGGCAGCTGTCTGAAAATATGTATGTTGTACACACCGAACCGTACAAGGATATAATACCCTATAAAAATATACACTTCAATGACCATGATCGCGTAAGCGGCCCCATAAATCCCCCAATAGGAGTAAAACAGCCTGGTCAGCAGGTAGAGGCCGATCAGAGCCGTTCCCTGAACAAGGGCCCTCTGCCACTGGCGGTTCGTGGTGGTCAGGACATCCCCCAGGGTAAAGCTCATACATTCAAAAGCCAAAAACCAGCTCAAAATCATCAAGATGGGAATGGCCTGATCAAAAGCGCCCTTGTAAAGCCAGCCCGTCAAGGGAGCGGCCAGGACACAGATCAGGGTGCTGCAGGGGATACCTACGGCGGCCAGCAGCTTAAACACTTTTTCCTCAGCCTGGCGGTGTCTGTCCTGATCGGAAACCCCGAGCTGGAAAAGCACCGGGTAAATGGCACTGGTCAGAAGGCCGGGCAGGAAAACCAGCATCAGAACAAGCTTATAGGCGGCGGAAAAAACCCCTACCTCCACATTGGTGCAAATCAGGGAAAGCACCAAAATGCTTAACTGAAAATAGAAAAGATAAAACAAGCGGTGAATGCCAAAGGGAAGACCGCTGACGACCATCCTTTTCATCTCGTCCATTACGACCCTCGGCTTTATTTTACCCCTGAGCGCCAGCCAGAGCAAAACGCTGATCACAATATAGCTCAGAAGGTGGGTAACCGTGATTGCCACTACACCCCTGTTCAGGAAGATGACCCCCATGGTCAAAACCCCGATCAGCAGGGTATTGAAAAACTGATAAAAGGCCGCCAGGTACATTTCCTGAGTAGCCTGATAATAGTTATAAACGGTCTGATTAAGGGCGTTAAAGCCCACCGCCATCCCCAAAATCACGATCATCCACTTGGTATTGCCGGAATAGCCCGCCGGGATAAAGCCCAGCATCAGCAGATAAACGATGACGGCGATAAACGCCTTAAACAGGAGGGCATTGCCAAAATACTGAGGCAGAACCGCCGGGTCCCGGGAACCCTCCTGAACCATCAGCTGACTGATCCCCATCTCCGCGGCCAGAATAAATGTGGTCACATAGGCATAGGCAATGGAATAATCTCCAAAAGGACCCGGCCCCAAATAGCGGGTAACCCAGATCCCGACAATGGCGGCAATTGCTTTGGCGGCCAGACCGGATATCCCCAGGGCGGCCGCGTTTTTGGCGATCAGGCGGGTGTCCATGCCATGCATCCTTTCCTTTGCCTCAGGCAAAATCACGTTGATCGGAATTCAGAATCTCCTGGTACAGCCCGCAGGTCTGAAGGGCATTTTGTTCCCAGGTAAACTCCCTCCGGACCAGGGCGCGGCCCCGTTCCCCCATTTGCCGGGAGCTTTCCGGATGACTGAGCAGCAAATCAAGCGCTTCAGCCAGGGCCTTCGCATTGCGCGCCGGTACTGTGATTCCGACCTGTTCTCGTTCAATGATGGGGGCTATGCCTTCCCCTTTCGTGCCGATAACAGGCTTGCCGTGGGCCAGAGCCTCCAGATAGACCACGCCAAAGGCCTCATTCCAGCTGGGCATGAGAAAAAGATCGCTCCGGGCAATTTCTTTCATGGCTTCCGCGTGAGACAGGCTCCCCAAAAACAGAACATTCTTTTCCAGACCCAGCTCCCGGGCCTGTTTCTCCAGAACCTGTCTCTCCGCACCGTCTCCGACGATATGATAAAGCAGGCCGGGGTATTTGGGCAGCAGGACGGGCAGCGCTTCCAGAACATAGGCGTGCCCTTTGAACTTGCGCAAAAAGCCGACTGTGACCAGGACGGGGGCCTTTTCTCCCTCCCCCGCTCCGCCTTTTTCCGCCTTGTCCCGCTCTGCCCGGGTATCCTCAGCCAGCTCTTCCAGATTGACCCCATTATAGATCACCCGGTATTTGGTCAGGTCGTCGGCCCAATCATCCAGGCCGTAGTTGTGGCGGAGCTTGTCACTGACCAGAACCACCCGGTCCGCTAAAGCGAGAGTGGTCTTGAGGCTGCGCTCACAGCGGGGGCTCCTGTATAAGGTATGGGCAAAATCCTGGCCATGGATGGTCACAACGACAGGGATGCCGTACTTCTTTCCGAAATAGACTGCCGCCGCCCCGTCAGGATGGGCCACATGGGCGTGAATGATATCCGGTTTTTTCGTTTTGATCAGCCCGGCCAGAGTTCTTTTCATTCCCCGGATATAGGTTTTGGGATACCAGTCGAAAAAGTACCCCCGGGGAAATTCCAGCACCCTTGGATGGCGGACTTCTATCCCGTTGACGGTTTCGCGGCGGGGAATCCGGGCGTAATGGCCCCAACGCGGAAAAAACCGGAAAACCGCAGGCACATAAGGGGTAGGATGAACAACAGTCACCTCTGTCCCCCGGGCCGCAAGCGCTTCCGCCTGTTTCTGGACAAAGATTCCCCCCAGAGGGCTTGCAATTGTCGGATACATATGAGAAATCACCAAAACCCGCATATTCATCCTACTTTACCTTCGTATTCTTCCCAAGTATCCTGCTATACAACGCCAACAGCTTCTTTTCTTCGTTTTCCCAGCAATATTTCCTCCGAAAGGCCTCCCAGCCGTTTTGGGCGCAGGTCAGGGTTTCTTGCGGATGGCTGAGCAAAAAACAAATTTCCGCGGCCAAGGATACCGGATCTCCGGGATCCGCAAGACGGCCGCAGGAATTTTCCCGGAGAATATTTTCGATGTATCCGAAACGGGAGCCGACAACGGCCAAGCCGGAAGCCATATACTCAATCAGCTTGACCGGAATAGCCTTTTGGTAATTCAAGGTCGGGAGCAAAGGCACCAAAGCAATCCCGCCGGCTTGTAAAATCGCGGGCACCTCATTGTACAAAACCTTGCCCCGCAGTGTTATGCCGCCCCTCTCCAGCCAGGGGTCCAGGGGCAGGTAGCCGGGAGCCAGTCCCCCTGTGTCTACCGGCCCAACCATTTCGCAAACAGCCCGCGGGAATTTCTCTCTGACCAGGACCATTGCTTCTAAAATGACTTCAAGTCCCCGTTCCCTGTTGATGCCGCCCAAATAAAAAATACGGGGCAAGCCTCCTTCCGGCTGACCGGCGGGACGGGGAAAAGCAAACTGCTCCTTCAGCGGATAATTATAGAGGATCTCCCCTTCGGGATTATACGTTTTAAACAGCCTGTCCATGTGGCTGTTGACAGTGATGATTCCGGCGAATTTGCGGGCCGCTCTCTTCTCCATCCTGTCAAAAAGCCCCGCTGCCAGCGGTCTCAGCGGTTTGGGTATCCAATACCGGGTACGCAGGCTGTCGGCGAAATACTCATGGACATCATAGATCACAGGCTTTCGGAGATTTCTTTGCAGCTTAAGTCCGGTTTTGATTAAATCGGGATCATGGAAATGGTAAATATCCGCCTGCTCCTCCAGGGCGGCGCGGTAGATCTTTTTCAGGTTGAAAAATCTTTCCGCCCTGCTTTGAAAGGGAGGGACATAACGGACTCTGATCCCTTCCGTCAGCTCAGTACCCGGTCTGGCCGGGTCTTCCCTGCCCGGCGCCCCGGGAGCGATCAGGGTCACATCATAACCAGCCCTGTGCAGGGAGCGGGCCTCTTTATGAAAAATACGCGCATCATAAGGAGGATGCGCGGATGTCAAAATACAAACCTTCACTGTTCTTCCCTCGCCCCGTGATAAGCAAGCCCCATAACCGCCGCCAGAATCGTCATGAGCTGCAGGTTGTAGAAAATCCCGGCCATGAAATTATAAATCAAAACCGCCGGTAAAAGGACGACATAAGAAGCGGCCCATAAGGTTTTCCGGTCAAAGAGAACGGGAGACTTTTGTTTGCCGCTATTTCTGAACAATTGGGCGCTCCGGGAATTCTGCCGCAGCCTTTGCAGGGAAATCAGCAGGGGCTGCAGGAAGAACCACAGATAACAGGCCAGCCCCACAAAACCATAACGTCTGGTATAAAGGGCATATTCATTATCGACCAGAGTGGTCATCGTCGTTTTTTCCGTGCCCCAGCCCAGCACCGGGGACGCCCAAATCGTATGGGCGGCTGTCTCCCAGCGTGCCACATGGCCCTGGAAGGATGTACTGTTGGAAAAATCCATCCCTTCATAAACCCGGTTTAAAAAGGCATCGGAAGTAGAAATGATCAGGACAAGGGTCAGCAGGAGCAAGGCAAGCACTTTGAGCACGGTTTTCCGGTCATAGTGATGATGAAAAAGAGCCCAGCCGCTGGCCAGAGAAAATACCACGGCAATCCCGAACAGCGCCGTCCTGGAGATCGTCAGGTATTCCAGCCTGATCACAACACCAATGAGCGCAAAAAGCAGAACGGGGAACTTGCCGTTATGGTCGGCAAAATAATACCTGACCACAAGAAAGGACAAAATAATCACCGTAAAGGTCCCAAAAACATTGGGGTTGTCAAAGGAGCCCAAAGCCCGGGCCGGATTCCCATAGATCAGGGTATCCCAGTGGGCCTGGTTGAAATAAGGCGAAAGCCAGGTGTTTATCTGCAAAAGGTTGAAATGCTGTCCCCAGGCAAAAACGGTCAGAATCAGCACCCCGAAGACAACAGCCCTGTTGATATAGGCCGATTCCTCGTTTTTGATCTCAAGCGATATGGCCAGGGTGATAATCAGGAAATATTTGAAATACGTGATTAATTCCATCACGTCACGCAGGGCATATGTTCCGTCTTTGAAAAAGACACCGTATAAGTTGGATACCGTATAGGAAGCCACCAGCAGAACAAAGACGACATTTACGGCCCGCCCGGGTCTTCTCAGGCTGAAGGTCTCCTGTGCTCCCTGATTTCCTGTTTTTAATCTCCTCCCGGCGACAGCCAAAAGGTTGAGGGCGAAAGCAGCGAATAAAAACATTTCCTCCAAACGGATATTCGGCAAGGCCGGATGAAGGGATATGGACGGCAAAAGCATGGCCGATAAAATAACCAGGACAAATAACGCCATCCGCAAATCATTTTCTTTTGTTATTCCCGTACTCCAGAACATAGATTCCTCCAGACTGTGCTTAATCACTTTGAGGATCGCTTACTGCCTCAGCGGAGGGCCTCTTTCACCACCGCGGCTATTCTTTCCTGCTCTTCCCCGGTCAGCTCAGGGTAACAAGGGAGCGCCAGGGCCTGGGAACAGGCTTTCTCCGTAACAGGGAGGTCCCCCCGGCTGTAGCCGAGGTAAGCAAATGCTTTCTGCAGGTGCAATGGTACGGGATAGTACACCGCACTGCTGACACCGTTTTCATTCAGGGCCTTCATCAGCTCTTCCCGCCGGTCTGTTCTGATCACAAAAAGATGATAAACAGGCAGACAGTCCGGATCTTTACCGGGCAGGATCAGCTTCTCCTTTTGGACAAGGCCATCCAGAAGCTCCTCATAGTGTTGAGCCTTGGCCCTGCGCCCGGCATTCCACTGATCCAGATATTTCAGCTTTACTCTTAAGACAGCGGCCTGCAATTCATCCAGCCGGCTGTTATAACCGATCTGATCATGATAATATTTGGTCTTGGTGCCATGAAAGCGCAGCGTCCGGATTTTATCGGCAATATTGCCGCTGCCGGTTACCACCATGCCGCCGTCCCCATAACCGCCGAGGTTTTTGGTCGGGAAAAAGCTGAACGTTCCGATATCGCCTATCGTTCCGGCTTTTTGACCTTTATATTCGGCTCCGATCGCCTGAGCGCAATCCTCGATAATGGAAAGCCCGTATTGTTCGGCCAGATTCATGATTGTATCCATTTGGGCCATCTGGCCGAAGATGTGGACAGGGATGATCGCCTTGGTCCTGGTGGTTATTCTTTCTTCCAGTCTTTCGACATCGATATTTAAGGTGACAGGGTCGATTTCAGCAAAAACCGGGGTCGCGCCCACATTGGCTATCGCCTCGGCAGAAGCAAAAAAAGTAAAAGGAGTTGTGATGACCTCATCCCCCGGGCCTATCCGGCAGGCCTTGAGGGCCAAAACCAGAGCATCTGTTCCGTTCGCCACGGCGACAGCATGTTTGACTCCGCAGAAGGCAGCGATTTCATCCTCAAAAGCTTTCATTTGCGGTCCGAGAATATATTTGGCCGAGGACAATACCTCCATGACCGCCTGATCGATTTCTTCTTTAATGGTCAGGTACTGGGCTTTTAAATCAAGAAGCGGAATATGCATGATGTCAGAACTCCCTTTCTCCGTAAATCATGATTTCTGTGCTAAGTCTGAGCTGTATTCATCGTTTTCACGGGGCGAGCCTATTCCTCCAAAAGCTCGTCCGACGGCACTTCCCGGACAGGCCGCGCCGGAAATCCGATATGGATCTTGGCCCGCTCGGTATCTTTTGTCACCAGGGCCCCCGCCGCAATGAAGCTTTCTTCGGCGACCTCAATTCCCGGAAGCAGGATTGAGCCGCCCCCGATCCGGGCCCCTTTCCCAATCGTGGCCCCCTTGATCCTTTGGAAACGCTTTTCCGTTCTCCCCATATAGTTATCATTGGTGGTGGTCACCATCGGGGCAATAAATACCCTCTCGGCAATATCCATGTAGGCGGTGATATAAGAAGCGGTCTGAATCTTTGTATATTGGCCGATCGTAGTGTCATTTTCCACAACACTGCCGCTGCCGACCACGACTTTATTCCCGATCAGGCACTTTTCCCGGATCAGGGCCCTGTCCCCGACAAAAACCCCCTCCCCAAGCACAGTTCCCGCATAAAGGACTGTTGAACAGCCGATGATACAATCGGGGCCGAGCCGGAGCGGCTTCATTCCGGGCTGGTTTTTTACCGTACTGGTCGCGGCGGCTTTGGGCAATCTTCCTATTGTTGAATTTGAGCCCAGAAAACTGTTCCTGCCAATCACTGTTCCAGGTGCGATCACGGTATGGTCCCCGACCGTCACCCCTTGTTCCAGTCTGGCTCCTTCGCCGACCGTGACATAATTCCCCAGAACACACCCGGGACCGATTTGCGAACCCCCGGCGAGCACACAGCCCACTCCGAGTTTGGCGGAATCGCCCAGGCTGGCCTTTTTTTCAATGACGCAATAATGAGCAATCAGAACATGCTCCGCTATTTCCGCGCCGGAAGCCACGACTGCCGAAGCGGCAATATTTTCCGTCAATCAGGATACCCTCTTTCTTCAGCCGGATATGAAACGATCATCATGATGTATGATTCTTCCTTATGTATCGTTTACCGATTATTATATTTTACACCAAAAAGCAGTGAGAGAAAAATGATAAATTTAGCTTTAGCGTAAGTCAGCTAAAGCTAAAAAGATATAATGGTTATATCGGACCTTTTTCCCAATAATCTGCGGGAGAAAATACCAAACAGGAAAGCCTGCCGGGTGTTTCCGGGCTTATTCAACAAGGGGCAGTTTGACAGGCTGTCCTGTCTCCTGGCATTTGTAAATGGCCAAAATGATCTCCAGCGCTTTTCGGCCTTCTTCCCCCGGAACTGCCGGGACCGTGTCCGCGCGGACCGCTTCCATCATGTTCTCAATAATCTCGCGGTGGCCGAAACCATAAACTGACGGCGGATCTGTTTTCTGGGCAGCAAATATCCCGGCTTTCTCGTCCTCACTGCCGGGGAATTCCCAGGCCTCGATCCTGTTTACGGCGATCCCCCCGATAATGACCGAACCGCTTTCCCCAAAAATATTCAGGGTCTCTTCCAGATTTTTGGGGTAAATTGTACTCGCCGCCTCAATTATTCCGATCGACCCGTTGTTAAACTTGATTACCGCTCCGGCTACATCTTCCATTTCAATCGGACGCAAGGCCGTGCGTGTAAACCCAAATACTTCTTCCGCCGGACCCATCATCCACTGCAATAAATCGATGTTGTGGATAGACTGGTTCATCAGAACGCCGCCGTCCTGCAGTCTGGTCCCGCGCCAGGGAGCCTGTTGATAATACTCATCATTGCGGTTCCAGCGAACGGTAGCCTGAGCATGGGTCAGCATCCCGAAGCGCCCGTCTTCCAGGGCCGCCCGCAAGGTTTTGACGGACTGGTTAAAGCGGTTTTGATGGATCACCCCAAGCTTCACTCCCGCTTCCCGGCAGGCCTGGATCAGACGGTCCGCCGATTCCAGGGTCATCGCCATCGGTTTTTCCACCATAACATGTTTTCCGGCCCGGGCCGCGGCGATTCCGATTTCCGCATGCAGGTCACTGGGGGTCGCCACAGTGACAATATCAATATCCTCGCTCCTGAGCATTTCCTGATAATCCAAATATGGCCGGGCCTGATATTTGCGGGCAAACTCCTCCGCTCTCCCGGGAACAATATCACAGACCGCTGCCAGCTCGGCATCGGGAATGGCCAGAATGGACTCCGTATGCTTGGGCGCGATCCGGCCGCAGCCGATCACTCCGAACCTCAGGTTCTGATTTGTTTTATCCGGCATATTTAAAACTCCTTGTCATATCTTCACGATTTTTTCGCGGTGATCCCGCACATTCCTGGTCGCATTGCGGGTATCAACGATCAATTGAGACTGTGCCGCTACCCTGTCGTAATCAATCACGGTATGGTCCGTAGCGATCAGGATACAATCCGCTCCCCGCAGAGCTTCATCGGTCAGTTCTATGGAGTCTAAACGGACGGTACTGCCGCCATGCGCTTCAATATGAGGAATATAAGGGTCATGGTAGGAAATCAGAGCCCCTTCTTTACGCAGAAGCTCCATAATAATCAGGGCCGGTGATTCCCGGACATCCTCAATATCTTTTTTGTAGGCGACACCCAGCAGGAGGACTTTCGCCCCGTTCAGGCATTTCTTCTGCCGGTTGAGGGCCTGGATCACCTTGTCCGCCACATACCTTGACACCTCGACATTCAGCTCTCCGGCCAATTCGATAAAGCGGGTATGGAAACCGTACTCCCGCGCTTTCCAGGTCAGGTAAAACGGATCAATGGGAATACAATGCCCGCCGACTCCGGGACCGGGATAGAAGGTTTGAATGCCGAAAGGCTTGGTTCCGGCCGCCTCAACAATCTCCCAAACATCCAGGCCGATTTTATCGCAAAGCAGCATCATCTCATTGACCAGGGCAATATTGATCGCCCGGTAAGTATTTTCAAAAACCTTGGTCATTTCCGCGGCCGCCGCCGAGCTCACCGGCACGACATTCACGATGGTCTGGGCATAAAGGGCGCAGGCGATTTCCAGACAGTACGGTGTCACACCGCCCACAACCTTTGAGGTATTCTTGGTCGTGAACCGTTTATTGCCCGGATCAACCCGTTCCGGGGAGAACGCCAGAAAGAAATCCCGGCCGACTTTTAATCCTGTTTCTTCTAATATAGGCTGAATCACTTCTTCCGTAGTACCCGGGTAAGTGGTGCTTTCCAAAGTGACAATCTGCCCGGGCCGCAGGTATTTTGCGATCTGAGTGGCCGAGCTTTTCATATAGGAAATATCCGGATCACGGGTAATGGTTAAAGGTGTCGGGACACAAATAATCACGACATCACATTCAGCCAGTCTCGCGTAATCCGTAGTGGCGGAAAGCAAACCTTTTTCCGCAAGCATTTTCAGCTCTTCGTCTTTGACATCGCCGATATAGTTGTGACCGCCGTTCACATTTTTTACCTTTTGCTCGTCAATCTCAAAGCCCAGCACCTGAAAACCGACTTTGCCTTTTTCGACAGCAAGGGGTAACCCCACATAGCCCAAACCGATTACTCCTATTTTGGCCGTATGTTCTTCTATCTTTTTTTTCAGTTCCTTCGCTATGGTGTCTTGTTCTGTGATAACCTTTTTGACTTCCAACATAGAAGTGCCTCCCCTTATTCTTCGCTTTTTTTCTTCTGCCTTGCGTTCATCCTATTTTTCAAGCTCATTCTTACGGAAATCCGGGACTAAATTTCTGATCAGGGCTTCTGTTTCCTCTTTTTGCAGAAGGTTTCCGCGTTCGCTGATTTCTGTGACCACCTCATTGATTTGGCCGCTGGAAATATTATTGGGCCTGGCCACAAAAATCCTTTTGTTTTTGGTCGCCGTCGTCCCTTCCTCATCGGTCAGCAGCTCTTCAAAAAGCTTTTCGCCCGGCCTTGTTCCTGTTGTCACAATTTTGATATCTTTATCTACTTCCAGCCCGGACAATTTTATGAGGTCCCTGGCCAGGTCGATAATTTTCACAGGCTTGCCCATATCCAAAATAAAGATCTCTCCTCCTGAAGCCATGGCCCCTGCCTGAATGACCAGCTGACCGGCTTCCGGAATGGTCATGAAGTAACGGGTCATCCGTTCGTCGGTGACCGTAACCGGACCCCCGGCGAGAATCTGTTTCTTGAAAGTGGGAATGACGCTTCCCCTGCTTCCCAGTACATTGCCGAAACGCACGGCGACAAACTTGGTCTCTGATCTTTTGTCATAATCCTGAATGACCATTTCAGCTATTCTTTTGGAAGCTCCCATGATACTGGTCGGATTAACGGCTTTATCCGTGGAAATCAAAACGAAGGTTTTTACTCCGGTCTCAGCCGCCGCTTGCGCTAGATTATGGGTTCCGTAAATATTGTTTCTCAAAGCCTCTTCCGGATTATTCTCCATCAGGGGCACATGCTTATGAGCCGCGGCATGAAATACGACGGCAGGCTTGTACTTCTGAAATATTCTCCTGACCTTTTCCGCATCCTTGATGTCCAGAATCTCCGCACTGACAGGATATTTTTTCAATTCCTGTTCGATTTCAAAAATTGAGTTCTCACCGCGCCCGGCCAGGATCAATTTTTCCGGACCGAACCGCAGGATCTGCCGGCAAAGCTCTGAACCGATGGAACCGCCCGCTCCTGTGACCAGAATAACCTGGCCCTTAAGATAGCCCGCTACTTCTTCCAGATCAACAGAAACAGGGTCCCTGCCAAGCAGGTCTTCAACCTGAACATTACGGATGGCGCTGACATTCAGTTTGCCGCCGATAATATCATAAACTCCCGGCAAAATTTTGAGCGTTGCTTTCGTTCCCTTGCAGATTTCCACCAGTTCTCTGATTGTTTCCCCTGAAGCGGAGGGGATGGCGATAATAATTTCATCGACCTTGTACTTGCGAACCACCTCAGGAATCTCTTCGCGGGAGCCTAAAACAGGGAAACCCTGAAGCTGAAGGCTGATTTTACGCCGGCTGTCGTCAATGAAGCCGATCGGGTAACCCTCCTGAAATTCTCTGTTCTTCAGCTCTCGGAGCGCCAGCACACCGGCGTCTCCCGCTCCGATGATCAGAATCCGCTTCGGCTGCTCAGGGCCTGAGGAATGTTTGCTGTTCTCCTGGCGCAGGCGCTGGGTAAATCTGGCCCCTCCGACTAAAAAAATCGTCGTCAGCCAAAACAACAAAGACACGGTATAAGGCATCCGCTGCGGGGCTTGAAAAAATACGATCACAAAAGTGATGCCTACCCCGACCGTGACGGCATAGGTTATGGAAAGCAGTTCCCCGACACTGGCGTAACGCCAGATTGTTTTGTAAAGACCAAAAAAGTGAAACGCCGCCAAAATCGCAATTGTCGCAAATACGGCAGCATCAATATATGTAGAGTAATAATCCGTTGAAACGGAACTGTTTTCCTCAATCGCTAAGCGCAGGTAAAAGCTGCCGAAAAGCGCCAGGTTGATCAGAATCGCATCAAAAAACATCAAAAATACTGTTCGTTTAGGATGGGACACTTTTTTTCCGACCCTTCCAGGACAAGATTTATGCATAATATAAACCAGTTTACTACATTTTTTTACTTTTTACAATTCAAGGTTCACTCCCGCTGTCGGCCGTTCCTTCCCGCCGCCGGCCGGATTGCCCCCGGAAAGCACCAAGCCCTGTTTCCCAAAACAATGCTTGGGAAACAGGGCCTTGGCCGTATTGCAGAGAAACTTTTCATAGAAAACGGTTAAATACTCATTATCCCGAGATATTTTTTGGCGCTCAGGAGCGTCTCATTCGTGACAATCTCAAATCCGCCAAATACCTCAAAGGTTGTACTAATGGGCAGGGTTTTTAAAAAGCTCACGGTTTTTGCCGGCTCTTTTCCTTCCGTCAGCAGCAGCAACGGTGAATTCTGGTTGGCGGCTAAAGCCGCCCCGGCCAAAGCATCCGGGAAATTCTGTCCGGTCGCGATGTAAATTTTCGATGCTAACGGATAAAAACTGGCGGCAATCATGCTGGATGTCTCATAGCGGTTCGCTCCGGCAAACCGGATGATCTGATCGTCATTCAAATCCGCGTTCTGCTGTATTTCTTCCAGCACAGCGGAGGATATTGCCGATTCACCCCCGGCCAGATAGACGGTTTTCAGTTTTTTGTTTTGCAGTAAGGTTTTTGTCGCCTCAGGCAGGGAATCCTTAGCGGTCAAAACCAGCGGACAGCCTTGTCCTGCCGCCGCGGAGGCCAGGCTTAAGGCATCCGGGAAATCACTGCCGGTTGCGATGGCGATGCTTTCTGCTTCCGGGAAGCTTTCCGCAATCAGGGCCGCAGTGTCATAACGGTCCTGACCGGCAATTCTCCGGATATCTTCGGTCCAGGAAACCACTTTTTTGATTTCACTTTCCACCCCGCTGCCGAGAGCCCCCTCGCCCCCCAAAATAATGACGGTGAGCGGTTTGAGACGCTTCAGCTCTGCGGTCACTCTGGCGTCAAGCTCATCAGAGGCGGTCAAAAGAATCGGGGCATTTTCCTCTTTGGCTAAGGCGACTCCTGCCAAAGCATCGGGAAACTGATCGGAACGGGCAATAATGACACTTTCGCTTCCATGCGGCCAGCCCTCCTGGGCGATTTTCACGGCAGTCTCGATCCTGTCCGTCCCGGCAATCCTGTTTACTCCATCAATCGCCTCCATGGCCACTACCTTGACGCTTTGCGCATAGTGTACAGGCTGGGGAGTCGTCCAGGCGACCTTGGCTGACGGCACTGTTCCCGCCGGGATCAATGACGCGGGAACCGGGGTGATTGTCACAGGTTTGACCAGCCCATTCAGATAGTCTGAGGCAATGGTCCGGATCACTCTGTCCTGATAGGCAACCCTGCCCGCAGCGGCGGCATTGTTCGGGTTGTTCCTGGTATTCCAGCAATTATAGGCCCAAAGCGCAAAATACCAATTCTCCAGCTTATTGGGGTCTCCATCGCCGATTTGCGGAACTGCTTCATACTTTGATTTGAGAAGATCTGCTCCATATGCAATATTATAATCAATGTCGTTTTTCAGTTTGTTAATTGTGGCTGAGTTTAATCCGGAACTGTTTACCTGCATGATCCCCAGATTGGGTCCCGCTGACACAACATATCCGCTGCTGTTCCATTGTCTCCACTCCGACTCTTCATAAGCAACAGCTTTTAATATCGCGGCGGGAACATTCTTTTCTTTGGCAATACGGTCAAATTTGGCTGAAATCTCCTCCAGTGAAGGATTCCTGTTTGCTGCTTCCGCATTCTGAGTAAAGAACGGCAATATCATCGTGACTGCCAGGACAATAATCAGAGCGTTTAGCCGCAATCTCCGAAAATCCATAACTCACTCTCCCTTTTTAAAATTCATGAAACAAGGATATTACTCGATGCCAATCTTACTTTTTTTTCAAGTTGCCTGTTTGGGCAATGTTAATCCCCCGGCAAAAAGTAAGATCGGGCCAAAAGTAATATGGCCTATTTTATAGCAAAAAGGACCAAAGCACAACTCTTTGGTCCCTAAAACCGTTCGACTATTTTTTCCCAATCCGCTTAAACACCTGAAATTTAAAGGCTTAACCGTCCCTCATTTTTTTTTCGAGAAGGGTGACTAAACTGTCCGTAATGATCTCCTCATTACCAATTACTTTCAAATCGACATTTGGAGACAAGTTTTTCAGATAAGCTTCCAAAGCGGTATTTTCTCCCTTGCCTTCTGTCCGGACAATCAGGAGAGGCGCCTGTTTCGATGCCGCTAACGCTCCGGCCGCCAAAGGCGAACAAAAATCTATGCCGTCCGCAATGTAAAGCTCTTCCGCTTCCGGAAAGAAGCATTGAATGGTTTTCACGGATGTCTCATACCTGTCCTCGCCGCCTAATCTGATGATCTGTTTTTGGCTGATGCCGCTTTCTTCCGTGAGCTGATCGGTCAGGGCGGAAGAAATGACTCCTTCTCCTCCCGCTACATAGATCTTTTGATATGGTGAACTTTTGATCATTTTCAAAGTTTCATCGGGAAGAACATCTTTTTGCGTAAGTAAAATCGGAATATCCTTGGCCGCGGCTGCCGAAGCCATCGTCAGGGCATCCGGGAAGTTCATTCCGGTAGCAATGGCAATCTCGCCCGTACCGGGGATTTCAGCCGCAATCAGAGCCGCTGTTTCATACCTGTTTTTCCCTGCGATTCTCTCAATATCCTTCGTCCAGGAAGCGCCTTTCTTGATCTGCTTTTCGACGTCCGCACTGATCGCTCCCGTCCCGCCGAGAATAATAATCCTTTGGGGCCGCAGCTTATTCAGGACCTTTGAAACGGAATTCTCCAGCTCGGAAGGCGATGTGACCAGAATGGGGGCATTATATTTTTTTGCCAGGGTCACTCCGGCCAGCGCGTCGGGAAAATCGTCCGATCTGGCGATAATTACAGTTTCAGCTCCATCCGGCCAGCCTGTCAGGGCAACCTGGTTGACCGTGCCGATTCTGTCAAGCCCAGCTATCCGCATGGTATTGCCGCCGGACTCCTCACCCTGTGCCGGCTCCGGGGTCTCCCAGATCTCTGTATCAGAAGGCAATGTATCAATCGGGATCAGAGCGGGGTCAACCGGTGTAATGGCGACCGGTGTCACCAGCCCGGGAAAATAGTTCGTGGCGGCTTTTTTGATGATCATATCCTGATAGGAAACCTCCTGCCTGGCCGCCGCGTTATTGGGATTATTGCCTGTGCTCCAGCTGTTATAGGCCCAAATGGCGAAGTACCAGTTTTCCGGCTTGCTGCGGTCTCCATCCCCGATTTGGGGCTGTATCCGGAATTTCTCATTCAGAAGGTCCGCCCCCGCTGTGATATTATAATCAATATCATCCTTCAGTTCTTCGATCCTGTCCTGATCTGCCGATCTGAGACTGACTTGCATGATTCCGTAGCTTGGATTGGTCTCCGAGCCCCCGGTGACAACGTTGCCTTTGTCATCCCATTGCCTCCAGGTCGATTCGGCATAAGCAATCGTTTTTAAAATCACACTGGGAATATCCTTTTCTTCGGCAACTTTTTCCAGTTTGCGGGCAATTTCCGCCCTGGAAGGATTTTCCCGGATGGTGTCTTCTTCCTCTTCTTCTCCGTTATCCTGCGCAAAAGCAAAACTGGGCGTTAAAAGGATAACAACCAGGAAAACTGCCATGATTTGGCGCCATAGCGCTTTTGATCTGCTTTGATGTAACATTTCTACTCTCCTGACAAAAATAAGGCATTCTTTTTCCCATTCAGCTAAATTTTTCTTCCGGCTACAAATTCGCTGTTCTTGGAAAAAATCCTGCCTTGTTTGACATTATTGTCAGAAAAAGTAACAAAATAGACAAAACACTTTGGAAATCAGATAACCGTTTCTCCTGTAATCAGCCATTGAGCGTTGATCTTAACCAGATTTACCCGAAGCTCAATGAAATGGTTCTGTTCCGCTCCTACGGGTTGTTTTTCCGTCAAATGGTAATCTTTTACCGTATAACGGTATGAAGCAGTGAGTGTTGCGGAATTATTGTCCGCCGATTCAATTTTGACATGATCAAAAGATACTTTCGTCACATATAAACCGGTGCCTTTGGCGATATACTGTTCCGCCCTGGCACAATGCTTTTCCAGGATATCCCCTGTGTAGGCAGTGTTGATTTTTGAGCGGAATGTCGCGATATCCGGTGATTTCCAGGCTTCAAAAAGAATCCCCAAAGCCAGTTTATAATCGGAGATGATTTTTTCCTGTTCGGCCTGGGCCACATAGATCCCGGATTCTTGATTACCGGCGGTCTCCTGTTCAGTGCCGGGGGCCTTGTCTGTTTCTGTTTCTGTTTCTGTTTCTGTTTCTTTTTCTTTTTCTTTGTCTGTTTCCGTTCCCGCGGTACTCGGCGCTGTATAGCCGCTGTCAACCTTCATTGCGTTGGTTTTCGTACCGGTATTGTCGCCTGGCGGCTGATACAGTCCCCATATCATATGGCCTCCGGCCCCCAGCATTAATCCGAGCAGGAAACTCCCTGTCATTTTGATCCAATATGCTTTACGCATAAAATCACAATCCTCCCTTATCAAAACGGCATATATTTCCATTATTGCCAGGGAGGAATCATTTATACATTATTAAGGAAGAAATCGTTTATTCTTCATTCAAGGAGCGATCATTTATTTATCATTGACAAATCATTTATCCTCATTCAAGGAGCGATCATTTATTTATCATTGACAAATCATTTATCCTCATTCACGGAGCGATCTTTTATTTATCATTGACAAATCATTTATCCTCATTCACGGAGCGATCTTTTATCCTTCGTTCAGGAAGGATTATTCAGCCGTCTCATTTGATTTTCGATAAAGCAGGTATGAATAGGCCGTAGGGACGACGACAGCGATACTCAAGGCTCCGATCGTCACAATCGTTGACCAGGGGTGGGGCAGGAACCCCCCCGCGGCAACAGCCAAACCCCCGCCAACCCAATATGGGCCTGCCATTCTGTGAGTTTTATTCCAAACGTCTTCACTGGCTAATGTCCAAGGAGTCTTAATGCCGACAAAATAATTGGGTTTGATCTTACCGAAATAATTACCGAGAATGATGAACAAAAGTCCGATTCCGATTGTGACGCTTCCGGGCATATCACCCAGATAGCCGAGAGCGATCCCCAGAGACCCCAAATGGATGAGACAGAAATAAATCACCATGGCCATAGCCAAAAACCAATAGGTTTTATCCATCAGCGAATAGTTTTTTTTCTTCGGATCAATCTTCGGAAGGAAGAAAAACATGATGAACAGGACAATCATGATTGCCGGCATTAAAAATGCCCCCTGAAAAGCACTGCTCCAGCCATCAATCTCCCCTGCCATATTCCAGTGCTGGGGAACTCTGTCCGGGAGATGAGGATAGGCGATTAGGGCCAGGATAATATCCAGAAAAATAATCAGCGCCGAAACGATTTGATAAACTCTTTTTTTGTTCAGTGTTTCCATATTTATTTCTCACCCTTTCTGGTTTGAGGAATCAAAAAAATTGATCAGCATGTTCATCATGTCTTCAAATACTGAGATATTCAAGGAATAGACAATGCTTTGTCCCTGCCGCATATCGGTAATCAGATCGGCCTGCTTGAGAATATTCAGATGATGGGAAATACTGGGCTTGGAGATCCGGAACAGCTCAGCGATCTCTCCGGCTGACATGTCCTTCTCTTTCAGCAATTGAATAATTTTTCTTCTGTTGGGATCGGCCAAAGCTTTGAATGTATCATTCAGAGGTGACAAAACATTTCCCTCCGTCCATCCGGATAAGTTGAAGTGATTTGAATAAAATAGAATGAGATATGGAGATATGGCGATGTGAAGATATGGAGATTTTAGAAATTTAGACATGAAGAGGTTATGTGATTGTGCGATGTGAGATTTTAAGGTTTTAAGATTATAAGATTATAAGGTTTTAAGGTTTTAAGGTTTTAAGGTTTTAAGGTTTTAAGGTTTTAAAGATTTAAAGATTTAAAGATTTAAAGATTTAAAGATTTAAAGATTTAAAGATTTAATGGTTTAATGGTTTAATGGTTTAATGGTTTAATGGTTTAATGGTTAACTGTTCAGATGTTTAGATGTTTATCTAAACATCTAATTCTTATTATACGTTAATTTTTCCCGGTGTCAATTGCAAGAGTTCATAAAAAAGATATCCGAAAGGAGTTGTTCGGATATCTTCCATTCGGTTATCTTAATTCGGTTATCTCCCATTCGGGTGTCTCCCATTCGGATATCTTCAATTCGGGTGTCTCCAAATGGAAGCTTATCTTAATTTTTTATCTTTATTTACCTGACTTGACCGAATTCGTATAACTTTAACAGGGTGATCTCTTCTTGAGCAGCGACAAAGCAGTGTCGAGGATTTCCGGCAGCAACAAAAATGGCACAGATACTCTCCCCTGTGAGGATTCTATTACGTTTTGTGCAAAAATTTGATTAATGTTCAATTATTTTAGGTCAAAACCAGTTTTTTAGCCAATTCTGTGCAAAAATTTAACTTATGTGCGGATAACCGGTAATTATTTACTACATTACTTCGATTTTTGCACACTTTACTGCCAACCCGAAGAGGTTTTGCTTGTGCCGATTAAACTAAAACCAGCTTTTTTACAGACGGTTAGCTGTTTACAGATTTTTAGCGCATACATTTTTGCCTTTGTTCGAAAGAAAAATGTCCGTTTATCAACATTTCGTCAAGGTGTTTTGTCCAATTAGAGCAAAAGAATTGAACTGCGTCGAAATTTGCCCTCAGTCCGATTCATAGTCGGTGATGAATACGGCGGATTCTTAGATTTTATCGCAGAGTGGATTTACACTTAGAAGCGAAAACGGTATATCTTGAAGCTCCTTCAGGAGAAAACGCGGTGATACTTTTCCAGCTATCTCAGATTGCCGGTTGATTTCAAAACGACAGATCCGCGTTTTAATTGCCAAGCTTCTTCAGGGCATCAATAATGGGGAGCAGCCGGTCTGCTGCAACGCCTGCCAAGTCTGTGACAGGAATGTCAAACTCCCAATAATCCCCGGTTGCGTGGTTGTCACCGTCGCACCATACATTCAGCCTGCCTCCATCGCCAAAGTAAAATTGCGCCCCAAATTCGGGTGTATCCATGCTCTCCGCAAGCTTTTTATACGCCGCCGCTTTGAGCTCTTCGGGCAATTCACCGTCAACGACCGCAGGCGCAAAACCGAATTTTCGGTCAAGGATCAGTTGCCTCAGCGTACCCTTATCCTTTATGAAATCCCATAGATTGGCCGCATCCTGCTCGCCCGTAGTCAGGCTGAAGAGCTGTGTCCGTATGGAATTGACAGGATAAGCCGCGCCTGCGGCATAGGCGGTATTGTATGTCCTGATGCTCAGCAAATCCCCGCCTACCACCTCAAAAACAGGCCTAATATCGTAAGTGGTATCTTTTTCGGCAGAAGAAGTCGGCGCAAGGCAGAAGGTTTTTAATCCTTTATTGAGTTTTGCTTGTATCTCATCGTTCCCTAAACCGCCTACCTCCACATAACGGGCCTGTGTGGAAGCATCACCGTAGTTTGCAAGCGCTTTGGTATCGAAGGATGCCTTGGCGAAAGAACTTTCCGCAGCGGTGGGTTCCTCTTTTTCCTTGCCGACATTTGCGGTAATATCGGTCACGGAGCCGTCCTCCTCATACTGATACAGCCCGGCCGTGGTCTTTTCGCCGGTAGTGATGACAGCAAATGTGCGCTCGGCATCCGGATAGAGGGTGTTATGGTCAATCCATGTTCCTTCATTGATATAGTATTTTCCGTTATCCAGGCTGTGATATGCGGGTACATGCGTGTGACCGAACACAACCACATCCACGTTTTCCTCGGGGTTATTTAGATACTGTGCTTTTGCCTGGCTGAAAAAATACTCCCCGTCCAAGGTTCCGGCAACCGCCTCAAGAAAGCTGTTCGGGACCTTGACCTTGTTGATCGCTTGGCGCTCTGCCCATGTGCGCTGAATGTTTTTAAACAGCACCGGTGCGGATATCGTTCCGTCTGCCTGCTGTGCGGGATAGAAATCCAAATAGGTGTAGGCGTCGTTAAAGCCGGCGATGCGCATATCGAATATTTTTTTCTCAAGGCCTTCGTTGGGCGTCAGCCGTTCGGATACGCTTTTGAGGATCTGGTAATACATATATGCGCCGTATTGGTCTACATCAGATTTATCCGGTATATTCGTGATCACCGGCAAATTCCTTTCTACCTGCGGGCGGCCTTCGAGCACCCATGTCGCGCCATAGCGGGCATAGAAATAACCGGGGGGGAGGATGGTATCATCATTGCCGCACAGCTGTGCGTTGGTGACTGTATCCGGCGCGGAAAATACGTCATAGCGGTGGCCGTGCTCGATGGCGATCTCGTTTCTGTCGCCCGTGTAATAAAGGCCGAGACCGTCTGCATCCCAGGCCTGGACAATGTCCGGCACCGCTTCCTGCAAGATGTCAGCCGCCAGCGTCATATCATGGTTGCCGGGTATGTAAACCAGCTTGATCCCGCTTTTGATGATGTTGTTGAGCTCGTCGAAGACGGCTTGATTGGTGGTAATCGCGTCTTTGTAAAATTGTGCTGCATCCGTGTAGGCGGGATAATAGACCGGCAAAAACCAATCGTCCAGAAAATCACCGTTAATTACCAGCTCCCGCACATCTGTAGTGCTTTGCAAACGGCGCAAAAACTCAATAAAAAACGGACGGTTTTTGAGCGTTTCTGTATAGCGGTCATCAATGCCAAGGTGGATATCGCTCAAGATGACGATCTTATTTCGTGTGTTGCCTGCCTCCCACAAAGCCGTTGGACCGGTCTCGGTCGAGCATCCGGTAACGGACAGCGCCAAAGAAAGCACCATACAGGATGCCAGCAGGAAGGAGAGTATTCTTTTTCTCATGTTCATTTCCTCCAATCACTCCATTAATATTTTGTAAAGTTCCACCCTGAGCGTAACATGAGAAAGAGAAAAAAATGAGCCTTTCTACTTAAAAGACTCATTTTTCTACTTAATGTTCAAGGACAAGTGCAAAATTTCCGCTTGACAAAGGAAACCGTCTGTGCTCAGATCAGCAGCCGCACATTAAAAACGCCGTTCTCCACCTGATAGAGCAGCTCGCCGCCGTTTTCCCGCACAAAGGCCCGGATGCTCTCACCGCCCCAGCCATGTCCTTCCTCCCTGACGGTGGGATAGCCGTTTTCATCCAGCGGCACCTCGCCGGAATAAGGATTCTCCACCTCCAAAATGAGCTGGCCGGTGTAGACGGCGCGGACACGGAGCCGGCGCTCTGCTTGGGGATCGAGTTTTTCACAGGCGTGTATGGCATTTTCCATCAGGTTGGAAAGGACCATCGATAGAGCCAGCTCAGAAAAGGGCAGCTTTTCGGGGATATCCAGCCTGAGATCACAACAGATTCTCCGCCCCTCGGCCAAGGCGGCGTAGTAGCTTACGGCGGCGTTTACGGCAATATTCTCACAATAACGCACCGGCTTTTGGGGTAAAGCGGCAGTCTGCCGGCGAAGCAAAGCAGCGGCCTTGTCCACATCGCCATTTTGCATCAGCTCCAAAAGGGTGGCGTTCAGGTGACGCTGATCGTGCTGCACAACGCGCATTTGCCCTACCGCCTCATCCATCAGGGAAAGGCGCTGCTTCATTGTCTCGCCGGACAGCTCCAATAAGGCCTTATCCTGCTTCAGGCGGTATTGTGCGCCTACGCTTTTGAGGCCGATAAATACTGATCCATACCCCGCCAGTGTCACAAGGACGAGCCAAAGCAGCGGCACGGTTTGTATAGTAAGCGTCTGCACGATATCATCGCTGTTGAACATGAACCACGAAAAGGCCAAAAAAGCGCTGCCCGCCACATAGAAAAACACTGCCCAATGTTCCGCCGCCTGACGGTAGAGGGGCCGCAGCACCTTGCGAAACAGCAGAATAGCCGCCGTAAAAAGAATCAGCCGCCATAGGGTGTTCGCATATGCGGGGTGGGGCAGAGACCTTGAAAAAACAAAGCTGAGCACCAGCACGATAAAGCTTACGTTCATCACCGTGATGTAAGAGAACAGCCACTGCATGAAGCTGTCCCGAAAAAAGGGCCGCGCCGCAAAACACAGCAGCACGAACAATACCACATCGATCTTGGCAAGCAGGGTGAGGTTGCCGCTGCTATAGCAATAAACCGCCGTTGACAGATTCAGCGTAAGGATGGCGAGCATGACGAGATTTGTAACCTTTCGGCTGTATTTGGGCTGCAAAAGCGAGATGAAAAGCACCACGTTGGCGATGGCGGATACGATGCCGCGCAAGAAGTGCGCAAAAAACAGTTCCATTATTTTTCCTCCCTGCTCAAGCGGTAGTTCAAATAAGCATTGCGCACGGCGGCATACTGCCTGGCGGAAACAGGCACAAAGCCTCCCTCGCGCAAATAAAAGCCCTCGCGCGCCAGCTTTTCCACACGGCTCATATTGAGCACAAAGGAAACATGGGGCGAAAGAAAGCGCATATCGCGCAGGAGGGGCGCGATATGCCCGGCAAAGCCGCAAGTAAGGGTGGTCGTTTCCACCTGCTCGCCGCCGATCAGCGTATAGCGCGCAGCGCGGTTTTTATATTCGCAGCAGGAAATTTGGCCTGCGGACAAGGTGCGCAGGCCTTCCTTGACTTTCACAGTAACGGTAATTTCCTTGCCGAAATCCACCTTGGAAAGGGCCAGCTCCAGTAAGGAAAACAGAGCCTGCTTTTCTACAGGCTTGATCAGGTAATGCAGCGGGTTAACCGCATAGGCGTCCAGCGCGTAGCCCGGCTCGGTGGTGATGTAAACGATCTGGGCCTCCCGGCTGATCCGGCGGATGCTCTGCCCAAGCTCCAGCCCGCTGACCATAGGCATGACAATATCCAGCAGGTAAAGATGAAAACTCTCGGTTTCAATGGCGGTCAGTAATTGATCAGGATGGGAGAACTCTTTCTTTTCTGCTTCCAAGGTATGAGCGCCAAGGTATTCTGTTATATATTCATTGATAAGTTCCAGCTCTTTCGGCTGATCATCACAAATTGCAATCTTTAACATAAGCTATCCCTCTTTGTCTATTTATTATAGCAAAAGAGAGTATAAATTATCATCATTTTGTCTGTTTGCGTAAAATTGTGCAAACCGATTATTTCAGGTATTATACGTTAATTTTTTCGGTGTCAACCGCAGGAGTTCATAAAAAAGATATCCGAAAGGAGGTTATTCGGATATCTTCAAATGGAAGCTTATATTAATTTTTTCTTTCTTTTTATTCCGTGCGCTTGGTTGCGAAGGGAGTTGCTCCGTACACTTTGGAGCTCAGGTCGTCACGGAAAATATGGGTATCCAGATCATGAATTTCCTGGTGGAACTGCTCGATTCTAATCTTATCATTAGAATCAAAGGCATCGGCTCCACGGTTCAGCAGGTTGCGCATATAGGTATCAAGGGTAGCGGCCTGGGATAGCTTGGTTTCTTTTTCCATTTGTTTTTCCCAAAGGGTTTTATGGAATACGATATACTTTTTAATATCAGAATTATTCATCTGGGGCCCTGCTGTCGCCCCTCCCAGGTATCCGTCCGCGTACTGATGAAGGTTCCAGGCAATTCCGAATGCCAATGTTTTTGCGGCGTCGCTCAAAGCGTTTGGACCAAAATATCCCGCTACTGACGGCGCCGGATTGAGCAAGCTGATATCAGGTTCTGTGTATTTTTTATTCCCTTTCTGATCTGTTGGGGTGGAAGTGGATTTTTCAGGCTGAGCAGACGGAGGATTGTTTGCCTGCCCCTCTGTTGCACTGTCGGATGGTGATGTTGCTTCCTGTCCGCTTGCAGTGCTGTTAACCGGTGGTGTTTGAATAACCACCTCTTCTGATGGAACCATATTTACTTGTCCTCTTAAAACCTTCCACGCCGTCGGACCGTATATACCGCCAACTATAACCACCCCAGCAAGAGCAACAGCTCCAGTTAAGGACAGTATTTTTCTGCGGTCCAGTCTCATCATACTCCCCCCTGTTTAATTATTTCTCAATAAGCTTAGCAATAGCCCAGGGAAAAGCATGTCGTTTTGAAGAAGCCGCAAGGCCTATTTTCTTGTAAAGTCCTGTTTAATCCGTCACGATATCCCGGCCACTGATTAATGTCCTGAAAACTTGTCCTCTTTTCGTTTTAAACACCCATTGTTTGTCCATTTTTTCAGACAAGCCTGAGGCCTTTTTGCTGCTCATCGTACCGGTTGATAAGCTCTCTTAAATAGCCGATGACATTTTCTCCTATCTCATGATGCGCTAAGGCAAATTCGATTGTCGCCCTGACAAAACCAAATTTATCCCCGACATCGTATCGCTTGCCGATAAATTGATAAGCAAAAACCTCCTGAGTTTTGCTTAGCTCCAGCAGGGCATCTGTCAGCTGGATCTCTCCTCCCCTTCCCGGAGGAAGATCAGCCAGGCAGTCAAATATTTCCGGCTCAAGAATATATCTTCCCATGATCGCAAGAGGGGTTTTGGGGGCCTGGGCGGGACTTGGCTTTTCGATCATATTCTCGGCTTTAAACAGCCTCGCCGACACCTTGCTTCCTTCAATTACACCATACTTGGATACTTCCTCCACCGGTATTTCCTGTACACCGATCATATTCCCCTGCCATTTTT